>JABXIM010000115.1 GCA_013373085.1 Oceanospirillaceae bacterium
AAGCGCGTGTTCAAGAAAAATGTTGGCGTCTATGCGAGCCTTGATGGCGCAGAGCCGGTCAAAATCTTTGTAACGGGCTTCGTGAAGCAACCGGGCCTCTATGCGGGCCATGCGTCTGATTCTGTTCTGTTTTTCCTGGATCAGGCGGGTGGCGTTGATCCGGCACGCGGGTCTTTTCTGGATGTGAAAGTGCTGCGTGGTGGCCAACCATACCGCACAGTGAACTTATATGATTTCATCCTTACGGGTGTGATGCCATCGTTCCAGCTTTCGGATGGCGATACGATCGTGGTTACGCCTGTGAAGGCGCAGGCGGGCGTGCAGGGTGATGTCCAGAACAAAAACCTGTTCGAGTTTTCCGGCGAGAATATAACCGCAGGCAAACTGTTGGCTTTGGCACGGCCTTATCCGCAGGCGACCCACGTGCGTATCAACAGGAATAACCGCGAAAAGACCGAAGTGGAATATCTGCCACTTTCAGAGGCTGCGGAAACCCCAGTCTATCCGGGTGACGTTTTGGCTGTAATGTCTGACAAGTCAAACGGTACGATTTCTGTGCGGGTAGAGGGCGAAAGCGATTCCGCGCGCGAATTCATTTTGCCATACGGAGCGAAGTTGGGCGACTTGATCTCCCAAATCGATTTCGGTGAAAATGCCCAACGCGAAGCCATTCAGTTGATGCGGCACAGCGTGAAGATTCGGCAGAAAGAAATGCTGGATGCCCAACTTAGGGCCCTTGAAAGCAGTGTGCTCACCGCCCGGTCTAATACGCGTCAAGAAGCCGAGCTGAGGAAAAGCGAGGCAGAGCTGATCCTTAAATGGGTTGAGCGTGCCCGCAATGTGGAGCCCAAGGGGCAGGTTTCCCTGGCTGGAGCTTCTTCAGTGAATGATATCCTGTTGGAGCCGGGTGACGTTATTCGTATTCCGCGGACCAGCAATCTTGTGCTGGTGCATGGGGATGTATTGTTCCCAAGCGCCATGGCCTACCAGGAAGGCCGGACAATTGAAGAATTTATTGATCAGGCCGGTGGATTTACTCAATCCCGTCGCAACACCAATATCCTCGTTCTTCACCGTGACGGCACTTTTCTGAAGGTCAAACATAGTGATATCGACAGCAAAAAGATAAGATTGATGCCTGGAGACGAGATATTCGTGCTGCCGCGTGTGGCTACCAAGCATATTCAGATTGCATCTGATATCATTTCCATTTTCTACCAGCTTGCCCTGTCGGCGGGTGTGGTACTGCGGCTTTAGCCTACAAGGATCTCTTGATGAGCCGCTTTGCCCGACGCATGCAGAAATTGAGAAGGGAGCCTATGGCTTACCTTCTCGATTCAAAGCACGCCCTTTTAAAAGGGGTGGGGCAATGGTTATTTACGCGTGAAACTGCCCGTTTTCTAATCCTTGGGGAACAAGCGGCTTCGACAAAAATTTCCGTGATCATGACGGCCTATAACACGGGCCACCTGATTGAACGGGCCGTTCGCTCTGTGCTTGCCCAGTCTCATGAAAATCTTGAGCTGATGGTAATCGACGATGCGAGCACTGATGATACAGCCAAAATACTGGCTGCGCTCGCGAAAGAAGACCCGCGGGTGCGAGTATTTTCCTCACCGTCGAACCATGGCACCTATTGGTCAAAAAACTGGTGCCTGGCCAAGGCAAGCGGTGAGTTTGTCGCATTTCATGACAGCGATGATTATTCTGACGCTGATCGTCTGCGTGTACAGCTAGGTGCTTTTATGGCCCATCCTGATTTGAAGGCCTGTACTTGCCGTTGGCGGCGCGTGAATGAGCAGGGGGAAGCCCAGATGATTGATGGTGCTGCCGAACGAATGGCGGCGATCAGCCTGATGATCAAGCGGCGCGATGTTCTGGAACAAGCCGGTTTTTTTGATACCGTACGGATTGCGGCAGATACCGAATTTATCCGCCGTTTGCGGCATATCTTCGGCGAACGCGGTGTGCGCCATTTGCGCCAATGCTTATACACAGGCTTGCTGCGGGAAGGGTCTCTAACCACGGGCGAAAATTCAGGCTTTGCATGGAAACAAGAAGGCAATGCACACAAACGCTCTGTAGGTGGTGATCGGGAAGCTTATTATAATGCCTTCACGGACTGGCATGCTGCCTGTGGGAGAGATCGCGCTAAGCTGAGTGTCACCTTTCCGCTGAGGCATCGGCCATTCGATGTTCCGGCTGCTATGCAGAAGGGGTGTAATGATGAAGACCTGTCGCAGGTGGTTGAGCTAGATGCCAATTCACAGAAGATGGCCAAGGGATAGCAATGAAATCTGAAAACGTGAAATGGCTGGACAGGTTCGTGCGTCAGTCGCTTGCTTGGCGGTGGCCTGCATTTCTGAAGCGACTGCATGCAAAAGACGTATTGGTTATCGATGCTGACATTCTGCGTATGTTTGAAAACAGGCTGGAAACACTACCTTGCCAAACCGTATCCCCCAAGATGGCCGAGAGCCGGATTGACGGTGATTTCAACCGTGTTTTTGTTTTATGTCGGAAAGATGAGCTAAGGCTGGTTGAGCGCCTTAGGGCCAAGTTCCCGCGCAAACGCATCTATTCCATGACCTATGACGTGGCACCGCGCAGTTTGTTCGCGCCGCCGGTGAAATTTCCGCAGCCGGTTATGGATGCAACTCCGGCCAAGCGCCCGATTATCCTGATTTCTTCGCCCTATTCGGATGCGGAATTTCTGGCAAATATATTGAGCGAGAATGGCCTGGGTGCGCCCAAGGAATATCTCGATCAGCCGCTTGCGACCTGGATTGAACAACATGAAGGGTTTCAGCTTGCCCGCTATTTTGATGCATTGGTGAAGCTGTACCGGAAGGACGGTGTGTTCGACCTGCATCTGCAAACAGATGTGCTGGCGGCCATCCTTCGGCGCAGCAACGGCAATTGGCACAGCTTTGCGAAATGGCTGAAGCAGACGGATGCGCAGGTTATCTATTTCACGCGGCGGGACAAAATGGCCCAAACGGGCTTTGGCGCTGTGCTTGATAACTCAAAATATCGGTCCATTTGGGAGATGAGCCCGGCGCTGAGGAAAGCTTTCAAGGGCAAGGAAATCAATTTCGCCGAGGCTAATGCCTGGCTTCAGAATGTCTTGATTCAGGAAGGCGAGGTGGAAAATTTCCTTCAGGCTGCGGAGATCGAATTCCGCTCAGTTACCTTGGAGGAACTCATCGAAACTCCCGTTGCAGTCCTGAAATCCTTGACGATGTTTCTCGGTGAAAAAGCGCCAAAAGCCTTCATGATGCCCGACTATGCTTCGGCCTATGCTGAATTGCCCGAACTGTGGGATCAGGCCAGGAACTTCCGCAGGGAAATGATCGACAGGCTGGGCTTGCACGTGAATGCCGAGGGGTCTTATGTCACGGCAACAGATGAAATCCTGAAAGGGCGCAAGGCCTGAAGATTTATCCGGCCTTGAAGCTTATTTTGCTGAGCGCCAGGCTGGCGTGTGTGTCTGGCCCCAGATGGAAAGCCTTTATGCCTGAAGTTTGCAGGCCCAGAATATGGAACGGGCGGTTTTCCAGTGCAGGAACCCGGCCTTCAAAGATCCAGGCGTTCAGGCCTTTGCGCACGGCTACGCCTTCAACCGGTTGGTCATCTATCCACACAGTCAGATCGTCAACATAGCGCCTGCGCAGGTACCCAGTGCCCGTCAACGTAAGCTGACCGCCCTTGCTGGTGTCTGCCGCCAGCAAAATAGTACCCAAGCGTGCCATCCAGCGGTGCGGCACGCCTTTCCTGTTCTTGTCCAGTGGCCCCCAGCCACTACCAACGAACGCGTCTGATTCGGCCAACAGATCAAGCTTGGCTGGCAACGCGGGCGAACTGGTGGTGGATGCCGCCGCCGGGGTGGCTGCGTGCTCTTTCACAAAACGCATGCGCTGCGCTTCAAGAAGGGCATCGATATATCCCACAGCCGCTTTGGGTAGTCGCTTTTCGGGCGACTTGATTGGCGGGCTATCAAACTGAGACATTTTACTGGTTTTCTTCATGATGTTGACCATTCCAAAATCAGGCCCGATTCCGCAAGTAATTTCCGCAGTTCAATTGACCCCAACGGCGTCGCCTCAACAGGGTCCAGCGCGGCGATACGAAAGTCCAGTACACCCAGGTTGTCTGACTGTACTTGGGCCGTTGCCGCGCCCCCTATCACGCTGCTGGCATGACCGGTTGCCACCATGAAGCTGGTGTCAGCCGCCGCAGCGGACAGGCGGAAACTGGTGTTGCGAAGCCCAACCAACAGGATGCACTGCATGCTGTGCCTGACGTTGTCATGATGCCAGAACAGGCCACTTTCCCCAAGATAGCCATGGTCTGCCGCCCGGCGATCTGTTTCATCAAAAGCAATCCTGAAATGCAGGCGTGGAGCACTGGTCACACCGTGAAGCAACTCACGACCAGGGATGGCGCCATCAACATCGCATGCGAAGGTGATACCGTGCTCAGCGTGCAGGCCATGCAGGATATCCGCGAGGGGCACAGGCGCACGGTGTGAAGGCAGTTCGGGTTGGGTGCACTGTATCAGTGGTGCTTCATAACCCATTTTCCCCAACAATTTTGCTGGATGGTCTTTTGTGATCGAAACCAGTCGCTGGGCCAGTTCTGCTGTTGCGAATCGCGGGCACCTGCCAAGATCCAGATAGGGCAATATGGCCCTGAGGATGGCTGGGGGTGGCACTGCGCCGATTAGGGCCGCGGTTTCCAGCTTGGTCGGCAGAGGTGCTGCTGTTGGTGTTGTTTCAGGTTCGGCAGGTTTGCTTGCCGCGGGCCCACCTGGTGATCCATCAGCAATTTCTGTGGCGTTAATACACTGCGTGAGGCCTTCCCACGCTGCTTTCCCTTGCTGCGCATGAAAGGCGTTGGCTGCTTCCTGTAGGCTTTGTTGCAGGCCGGGCACCGTATAGAGCGCGCCAAGCGTGACCGCCAGTGTGTCAAAGGCCTTGCTGTGTGCAATCGCCAGGTGGCTGTCTGTCGGCAGATGGCTGGCCCAGGCCTGGCCCGCTGTAACAATTGCTTTCCCTTGTGCTAGTGCGGTTGCCAGTGCTGTGCTCGTGCTGTCATGCTCGCGGTCAAGAATCACGACAGTGTCGGCGGCTTCGATAGCGGCTGTAAGGTGCCGCGAGGCAGGGTGAACCGTTTGGTGGCGAATCTGTTTGAGCGCCGGATACAGGCTCATGTTGTACTGTATGTATCTGGCTGTGAGTGCTTGCTCGCAAACATACAGGATGGTGTTTTGGTCAGGCTCTGTCGTGCTGGTTACCGGTCCCGGCAGTTGGGGCAGCGTCAATATGGGATCAATGCCCGAAGCCTTCAATGAAACCTTGCTTGAGGGGCTGGCTGCGATCACGCCACTAGCGCCCTCCAGCAAGATATCGAAAGCCGGTGTTTCCAGCTTTTGCGTTTCCGAATATCGGCGGTCATGAATGCGTGCGGTGTATAGTGGTTCCGCGGCTGGGCCACACGCATTGGCCAGCCACTGCCAATAATTATCTGGCCAGCCCCCACGTAGCTTGCAGATGGATTCCACGAGCGGGAAGAGGGTTTGGCTGGCGGGTATAACAAGGCCGGGCAATTGCGCCAGCAGGTCCAGGGCAAACAGGCTGTCACCTTCTTCGCCAACCACATACAGGCGAACGTGGTCCTCAAAAGTTTCCCATTCCTGCTTCAAATCATTCAGGCGCATGATGGGGAAAGCAAGGTCCCCCGGCACTGGTGGTGCTAGATCGTCAATCACGAACTGGATGTCGTATTGATCACATAGCAGGTCTGTCAAATGCAGTCCCAAGGCTGCAGTGGCCGTCCGGAAAGGCGGCAACGAGCCGATAATCAGGATTTTCCGCCTTGCGACCATCATGCGCTTGCAGCCTTCGTGTGGCGCGGAAAAAGCAGGTCCAACGTTTCAAGTTGGCTTTTGTGATACTGAAGGAATATGTCCCGGCCAGATTGTCCCAGCCCCTCAATAAGGTCGTGATTGCAGGCCAACTCAAGCAGTGCGTCGCACAGGGCATCGATTGTGGCGCAGCTGTGCATTGGGTGTTCAACGGGAATACCAACCATCGCGTCTTTGGTGGCGATAAGCGGCCTGCCGAAGCGAAGCGCTTCCACAGATTTGATCTTCAGACCCGTGCCGCCGATGTTGGGGTTCAGGATAATATCCATATCCTCATAAAAGCCTTCTACCGTTGGCACGAAACCAAGGCGGTTGAAAGCAGGGTCCTCTGCCGGCTCGGTGCTGCAAATTGGCCCGGCCAGGAAAAAATCGCAGCTTTCTGAAAGGGGTGGGCGCTTGACGAGAGACCGCCGCAGCCCTTCAAGGGCATTCGTATTGATTGGGTTGTTGCTGGCGATATAACCGATGCGCAGTTTCTCGCCTTTCTTGGGCACAGTGCGTGGCTTCAGATACTGCGGTGGGTCAAAGAAGCCGAGCGTGACAACAGGTGTGTCTGAAAGCTGCCTGAAAATTGCGGCTTCCTCATTCTGGATCGCGATCACCTTGGTGGCACGCCCGAGCGCTTTGGCTTCTTCCTTCGGCGTGGTGTAGAACCAGTTGGGCGTCAGCCCATCTTTTTTCAGGGCCTTGTGGCGATTTCCGAAAACATCATGGGTGTCGATATAGCGTGGTATACCCCTTGGAACATTTTCAAGCCACGCGCTTTGCCAAACATAGTTCGCGAGGCAGATATCGATCTTCCAGGTATCCAATATGCGATTGGTCAGGCGCGTCAGTTCCGGTGCATGCCAGTCGTCAATCAGATAATGCCCACGTTTTGAGCGCTTCCGGACCACATGCTCGCGCGACAGGATATAAACATGTTCCCATGTTTCGCGCATGGCGATTTCCTGTTCGTCGCTCAGCCCTTCCATGCCTGTATAAACAAAATGAACCTCATAGCCACGTGCCTGCATTTCCCGGCATACCGCATAGGCACGGGCGCGGTTGCCGTGGTTCTGCGGATGCGTTGGGATCGGTGCTGTGACGAGGGCATGCATGGACAGGTATCGCCGCTCCTTAGAAATCAAACTGGATTGAAGGGTTGCTACAGTGTTCCGCGATCGCTTCCTTTTCCTTGTCAGAAAGGACGATCTTATGGGCGCTGGTTTGCACCAGGCTTTTCTTCCGGGCCTCTTCTGGCAGAGTGGAAAGATAGTGCTCCTTGCTCAGCGTTTCCACAGGCGCAGAAAGGCCCCATTGCTCGCCAATAACCTCTTTTTGGGCAAAATCAAGGAAGCCTGCGGTATCGTCTGCAACAGACTGATATTGAACCATTTTCAACTTGGCCCTGTTTTGTTCGATAATCTGAATATATTGGGGCCATTTTTCGCAGAAGCCCTGAAGCATTAGGTCCCGTGCTTCACTTTCCGGATCATCATACGCAGGATTTCTGTGGTCCCGCATGTGACGCATTAGGGACCGAAAAACGGGCTCAGCCGGACGGTAGACGCATACGTTCACCGCCTCGGGAAAGGCGTAGGAAATTTCCCTTAAACGAAAAATGTTGTGAGGTGACTTTTCAACGACGGCCTTGCAATCTTCCGGCATTGGTTTGCCGCCGAAGAAGATATGGAAGAACACCTTCTGCTGCAAATCCCCCATGGAAGCTGGGTCTATTGGCGGAATGCTGCCAAAGCCATCATAAACCTCGCGGTTCACAACCGTAATGTTCTCATTGAATTTTCTGGCAAGATCAATCATGCCATGGAAGACCAGCCGGAAATAGTCTTCTTCACCTTTGGCGTAAACATTGTTGATGATATCGAACGCGCGCCCGACAAAGGTCGTGCCGCTTTTTGTATATCCGCCAACGAAAATTTTCTTGCAGGGAAATGTCATATTTTTCCTCGGTCGATTGTCTGACGCTTGCAGCAGGCCTAAAGTTGGTTCTCTTTCATATAGCGCCAGGCATGGGCCACGATTATTTCCAGTTCCGGATAGCATGGCTGCCACCCGAAGGTCTGCCTCGCGCGTTCGGCGTTTGCAACCAAACGGGCCGGGTCTCCGGGGCGGCGCTCTTCCTCTTTTACTGTAAAATCGATACCTGTCACCTTCTTTGCGGCTTCCACAACCTGCCGAACGGAAAAGCCCGTTCCATTGCCAAGGTTGAAGGCATTGTAAAAGCCGTTGCCCCCGTCAGTTTTTTCGGTCAGGGAGAAAAGGTGCCCCAGTGCACGAACGTGTGCATCGGCGAGGTCAGTCACGTGAATATAATCCCGGATGCAGGTTCCGTCTGGCGTTGGATAGTCGGTTCCGAAAATACTGATGGCAGGCCGGATGCCGGCGGCAGCCTGAAGGATGAGGGGGATCAAATGGGTTTCCGGGTCATGTCTCTCACCCAAGCGCCCCTCAGGGTCAGCACCTGCCGCATTGAAATACCGCAGGGCAATGGCCTGCAGGCCATTTGCTGCCGCCGTATCGCGCAGCATGCATTCCACAGCCCACTTGGTTTGGCCATAGGGGTTGATCGGGTGTTTGGGTAAGTCCTCTGTCAGCATTGTGTCTGCCGAATCGCCGTAAACCGCCGCAGTTGAAGAAAAGACGATCTTCCTGGTGCCGTGGCGAAGCATCGCCTGAATCAAGGCCAGGCTACCGGCAACATTATTGTCATAGAATTTCATTGGGTCGCGTACGCTTTCGCCTGCTTCAATGAAGGCAGCGAAGTGAATAACCGCTTCAAAACAATATTTTTCGAAAAGCTGATCCAGAAAATGGCGGTCTCGGATATCGCCTGTTTCAATGGTTGCACCGGTTACGGCGTCGCGGTGGCCATTTGACAGGTTGTCCAGAACCACGGGTTCATAGCCTGCCGCTTGAAGGGCAAGGACCGTATGGCTGCCGATGAAGCCGGCTCCGCCCGGAACAAGAATCTTCTTCATATTATTCCCCTGAAGGCCATCCATGACGCGCGGCCAGTTACCGCTTCTGTTAAAGCCTACAGCGTTGGTGTCAAGTTATAGTCAGCGCATCAGTGGCTTGCATCCCTTCATTATTTTCGATAACAGCAGGGGAATCTTTTTTTGGGGGATGTTTGAAACTCATGCGTATTTTGTTCATGCATAATAATTTCCCTGGGCAGTATCGGCGTATTGTCGAACACATCAAGGACAAGCCCGGGATTGAAATGGTAGCTGCGACACTGGAAAGCAACGAGCAGAAGTTCCGGCCGCGGCGGGTTTCCTATAAGCCTCATCGGGAGCCATCCCAGAAAACGCACCCGGCACTTGTCAGCACAGAGCGCGCTGTCATCATGGGGCAGGCTGCCTTTAAATCTTTATTGCCGCTGCAGAAGCGGGGCTACAAGCCCGATATCATCCTGTCGCATTCAGGGTGGGGGGCTAATATGTTCCTGAAGGATATCTTTCCGGATGCGAAATTGCTGACATATTATGAGTGGTATTACCACAGCCGGAATTCAGATGGCGATTTCTTGCGTGAGGAAGCTTATGACCCGAACGGCGAGATGCGAATTCGCATGAAAAACACCCCGATCCTGCAAGACCTGGCTGCCATGGATTGGGGGCAGTGCCCCACACAGTTCCAGCACAGCAAGTTCCCAAGCATCTTCAGGGACAGGCTCAGCGTCTTGCATGACGGGGTTGATACAAATTTCTTCAAGCCTGACCCAGCGGCCAAGCACACCATTGGCAATATCACGTTAAGCGCTGACGATGAGGTGATCACCTACGTTGCTCGTGGCATGGAGCCTTATCGCGGTTTCCCGCAGTTTATAGAGACAGTGTCCAAGCTTCAGAAAATGCGCCCCAATGTACATGCGATTGTTTTGGGCAATGACCGCGTGGCCTATGGGTCTGCCAGACAGGATGGCAAAACTTATAAAGAATGGGCGCTGGAAGAATTTCAGCCAGATATGGACCGCCTCCACTTTCTTGGGCTTCAGCCGCTCAACGTGTTTCGTACATTGATGCAGATCAGTTCAGCCCACGTCTACCTCACCGTACCGTTCGTTCTGTCCTGGTCGATGCTGGAGGCAATGAGCGCGGGTGCCTTGATTGTTGGGTCTGATACAGAACCAGTACGCGAATTGATCACCGATGGTGAAAATGGTGTTCTGGTTCCCTTCTGGGAGCCGGATGCAATTGCCGAAAAGCTCAACCACATCCTTGAAAACAAAAAAGAGTATGCGGGTTTGAGAAAAGCGGCGCGTGACCACATTGTTGACAAATATTCAATTAAAGATCTCTTGCCACAGTATTGGCAGTTGATAGAAAGTGTTGCAAACGGGTCACATATTTAGCCCCTTTGGCGCTTTTATTGGCGCTCAACGAAAAGCGCAGTTGAATTGCAGTTCCCATGATGGTGTTCTGTCAGCTGTGTAGGAGCACGAACGAAACTTTGTATTTTACCTTGACTATATAAATGCATAAGCTCAATTATGCGGTTGACATTATTGGCGTTCTCTCGCTAGAGAGTGTGCAGGGGGCTATAAGACCTACGTTCGTGCCTCACAA
>JABXIM010000092.1 GCA_013373085.1 Oceanospirillaceae bacterium
CCGCGCAAGGTCGGCCAGCAGGTGCAGCAGCACGCTGGAATCGAGGCCGCCGGAAAAGGCAATACGCCAGGCCGGGGCCGCACGCCAGGGCTGCAGGGCCTGGCGCAGTCGCAGTTCGAGAGCAGTCATTGGCCAAGCTTAAACAACAACGGGCCCGAAGGCCCGTCGAGATGTGCGCGGATAGAACTCAGGCGATACCGTAGCTCATCAGGCGATCATAGCGACGCTTGAGCAGGGCGTCGGTATCGTGCTTCTGCAGGCTGGCCAGTTGCTTGCTCAGCTCCTGACGGATCGACTCGGAAGCCGCCGCCGGATCACGGTGAGCGCCACCCAGCGGCTCGGCAATGACCTGGTCGACTATGCCCAGATTCTTCAGGCGCTCGGCGGTAATCCCCATGGCCTCGGCTGCGTCCGGTGCCTTGTCGGCGGTACGCCAGAGGATCGAGGCGCAGCCTTCCGGCGAGATCACCGAATAGGTGGAATATTGCAGCATCAGCAGTTCGTCACAGACACCGATCGCCAGCGCGCCGCCGGAACCGCCCTCGCCCACGACGGTGGAAATCACCGGGGTCTTGAGCTGGGACATCTTCGCCAGGTTGAATGCGATAGCCTCGGACTGGCCGCGCTCCTCGGCGTCGATGCCGGGATAGGCGCCCGGAGTATCGATAAAGGTCAGCACCGGCATCTTGAAGCGCTCACCCATCTCCATGATGCGCAACGCCTTGCGGTAACCTTCCGGGCGCGGCATGCCGAAGTTTCGACGGATCTTTTCCTTGGTTTCGCGGCCTTTCTGGTGACCGATCACCACCACGGGCTTGCCGTCGAGGCGGGCGATACCACCGACAATCGCGGCATCATCGGCAAAGTGGCGGTCGCCGTGAATTTCGTCGAAGTCTTCGAAGATGTGCTTGACGTAGTCCAGCGTATAGGGACGCTGCGGATGACGGGCCAGCTGCGAAACCTGCCAGGCCGAGAGATTGGAGAAGATGGACGCGGTCAGGCTGCGGCTTTTCTCCTGCAGCTTGCCCAGCTCGTCGGACAGGTTGATGTCCGAGTCGTCACCGACATGGCGCAGCTCTTCGATCTTCGCTTCCAGTTCAGCGATCGGCTGTTCGAATTCAAGATAATTCGGGTTCATTTCGCGTCTGCTTCCGCTCTGCAATTCGGTTACTTGAAGATCATAAAACCGGCAATTCTACCTGTTGCCCCCGGCGATAACCACCCAAAGGCGGTGACGCGTTACGCGACACGTCAATAACACAGACTCACGGCTTTTTCGCCGAACTGGTCCTTGAGCCGCAGTACCAGGTCGTCGCTGGCCTCGACCTGCCAGCGTTCGCCGAAGGGCAGGCTGGCCTCGGCGTCTTCGCGGCGGTAGCGCAGCCGCACCGGCAGGCTGGCGTCGCCGCGATAGGCCTCGAGAATGTCCGCCAGCTGGCGCAGCCGCCGGCCGGCGATATCCTGGCTGACGCAGCGGATCTCCAGGCAACGGGCATACTGTGCACGGGCTTCCGGGATAGCCAGCACCCGGCTGCCCTTGACCTTGAGCCCGCCATTATAGTCGTCCTGGGCGACTTCTCCCTCGACGATCAGCACCGCGTCCTTGTTCAGCTTGTTGCGCGCCTCGTCGTAGGCTTCACCGTAAAGCGTCACCTCGATCCGCGCACTGCGGTCGTCGAGCGAGACGAAACAGAGGTTGTCGCCACGCTTGGTCTTCTTCAGGCGCAGGTCGACCACCAGGCCGGCAATCTTCTGCGGCCGCCCCCGCGCGGGCTGAATGTCGACGATTTTCTTGCTGATGAAGTTCTTCAGCTCGGGCTCGTATTCATCGATCGGATGACCGGTCAGGTACAGGCCGAGAGTGTCCTTTTCCCCGGTCAGGCGCTCCTTGTCGGACCAGTTTCGCACCCGGGCGTAGTCGGCGTAGGGATCGCGCGCCTCCTCGACCTCGACTTCACCGAACAGGTCGAACATGCCCGCATCCTCATTGCGCGCGTTCTGATCGGCAGCCTTGAGGGCATCGGCGATCGACTCGAACAACACCGCGCGACTCGGGCCCAGCTTGTCCAGCGCACCGGAACGCACCAGCGCCTCGAGCACGCGCTTGTTGAGCTTCTTGGCGCCGACCCGCTGACAGAAGTCGAAGATATCCTTGAAGTCGCCCTGCCCGTCCTGACGCGCCTGAACGATGGCGTCGATGGGGCCTTCGCCAACGCCCTTGATGGCACCGAGACCGTAGACGATCTGGCCGTCGTCGTTGACCGTGAACATGTACTCGCCGCCATTGACGTCCGGCGGCAGCGGCGCCAGACCCATCTTGCGGCACTCCTCGATGAAGATCACCACCTTGTCGGTGTTCTGCATGTCGGAGGAGATCACCGCCGCCATGAAGGGCGCGGGATAATGCGCCTTCAGCCAGGCGGTCTGGTACGACACCAGGGCGTAGGCGGCCGAGTGCGACTTGTTGAAGCCGTAGCCGGCGAACTTCTCCACCAGGTCGAAGATGTTGCCAGCCAGATCCCGATTAATGCCCTGGCCTTCACAGCCTTCGAGGAAGACCGCACGCTGCTTGGCCATCTCCTCGGGTTTCTTCTTGCCCATCGCACGACGCAGCATGTCCGCGCCGCCGAGGGTGTAGCCGGCCATGACCTGGGCGATCTGCATGACCTGCTCCTGGTACAGGATGATGCCGTAGGTCGGCTCCAGGATCGGCTGCAGGATGTCGAGCTGGTAGTCGGGGTGCGGCCACGCCAGTTCCGCGCGGCCGTGCTTGCGGTTGATGAAGTCGTCCACCATGCCCGACTGCAGCGGGCCCGGACGGAACAGCGCCACCAGTGCGACGATATCCTCGAAGCGGCTCGGCTTCAGCCGTCGTACCAGGTCCTTCATGCCGCTGGATTCGAGCTGGAACACCGCGGTGGTCTCGGCCGCCTGCAGCAGATCGAAGGACTTCTTGTCCTCGAGATCGATCAGCGCGATATCGAGCGGTTCCTGTCCTTCCTTGGCACGGATGCGATCGATGGTTTCGACCGCCCAGTCGATGATGGTCAGGGTCCGCAGGCCCAGGAAGTCGAACTTCACCAGCCCCGCCTCCTCGACATCGTTCTTGTCGAACTGGGTCACCAGGCCCTCGCCGAACTCGTCGCAGTAAGTGGCGGCGAAGTCGGTCAGCTTGGTCGGTGCGATCACCACGCCGCCGGCATGCTTGCCGACACCGCGGGTGACCCCCTCCAGCTTGTAGGCCATCTCCATGATTTCCTGGGCTTCTTCGCTGGCCTCGACGAACTCGCGCAGTGCCGGCTCCACCTCCCAGGCCTTGCTCAGCGTCATCCCGACTTCGAACGGAATCAGCTTCGACAGCCGGTCGGCGAGGCCGAACGGCTTGCCCTGGACACGGGCGACATCGCGTACCACTGCCTTCGCCGCCATGGTGCCGAAGGTGACGATCTGGGACACGGCGTCACGGCCATAGGTCCGCGCCACGTAGTCGATCACCTTGTCGCGGTTGTCCATGCAGAAATCGATATCGAAGTCGGGCATGGAAACACGTTCAGGGTTCAGGAAGCGCTCGAACAGCAGGTCGTATTCGAGCGGGTCCAGATCGGTGATCTTCTGCGCGTAGGCCACCAGCGAGCCTGCACCCGAGCCTCGTCCCGGTCCCACCGGCACGCCGTTTTCCTTGCCCCACTTGATGAAGTCCATGACGATGAGGAAGTAGCCGGGAAAGCCCATCTGGATGATGATGTCGAGTTCGAACTCGAGACGGTCGATGTAGACCTGGCGCTTGGCCTCGTACTCGGGATCATTGCGGTCGAGCAGGATCTCGAGCCGCTCCTCCAGCCCGTGGTAGGAAACCTGGCGAAAATAGTCGTCCATCAGCATGCCTTCCGGCACCGGGAACTTCGGCAGGTAATAGGTGCCCAGCTCGATCTCGATGTTGCAACGCCGGGCGATCTCGACCGTGTTGGCCAGCGCCTCCGGGATATCGGCGAAAAGCTCCTGCATCTCGGCGCTGGAGCGGAAGTACTGCTGCTCGCTGTAGTCGCGCGGACGGTGGGCGTCTTCGAGGGTACGGCCAAGGTTGATGCAGACGCGCGCCTCGTGGGCGTCGAAGTCGTCCGCCTTGATGAACATGACGTCGTTGGTGGCGACCAGCGGACAGCCGGTTTCGTGCGCCAGCGCCACGCTGGCGTGAACCAGTTCCTCGTCATGCTTGCGTCCGGTACGCTGGATCTCGAGGTAGTAGCTGCCCGGAAAGATGTCCATCCACTCCTCGAGCACGCTGCGCGCCGAACCGTTGTCGGCCAGCAAAGCGCGCCCCACTTCCCCGAGGCGCGCGCCGGACAGCGCGATCAGCCCTTGCGCCTTTTCCTTCACCCAGGCCTTCTTCAGCAGCGCCTTCTCGGCGATGATGTTCTGCCCCTCGGCATAGGCGCGGGAAATCAGCTCCATCAGGTTGCGGTAACCCTGGCCGTTGCGCACCAGCAGCGTCAGCCGGTAAGGCTCGGCTTCCGGCTCGGCGTCGTTCATCACCAGGATATCGGCGCCACAGATCGGCTTCACGCCGGCCCCGAGCGCCGCCTTGTAGAACTTGACCACCGCGAAGAAGTTGCACTGGTCGGTCACGGCGACCGCCGGCATACCCTCGGCCTTGGCGGCATTGACTGCTTCCTTGACCCGCACCAGGCCGTCGACCAGCGAGTACTCGGTATGCAATCGCAGATGAACGAATTGAGGTGTTGCCATGGCAGATCAGTCTCCGGATTGCAGCAGCTCGCGCACCGGGCGGAAGCTGCGGCGATGTTCAGGCAGGGGGCCCAGCCTGCGCAGGGCCTCCAGATGGGCGGGCGTCGGATAGCCCTTGTGCTGAGCGAAACCATAGTCGGGATGTTCGAGGTGCAGCGCCTGCATCTCGCGGTCGCGCACGACCTTGGCGAGTATGGAGGCGGCGCTGATCGCCGGCACCTTGGCGTCGCCCTTGATCACCGGTTCTGCGGGACAGCCCAGTACCGGGCAGCGGTTGCCATCGATAAGGGCATAATCGGGCACCGGCGAGAGACCCTCGACCGCACGCTGCATCGCCAGCATGCTGGCGTGCAGAATATTGATGTCGTCGATTTCCGCCGGGCTTGCCGACGCCACGCACCAGGCCAGCGCCCGCTCGCGAATCTCGTCATACAGCCGCAGCCGTTTCTTCTCGCTCAGCGCCTTGGAGTCGGCCAGCCCCGCGATGGGCCATGCCGGGTCCAGGATGACCGCAGCCGCCACGACGTTGCCGACCAGCGGCCCACGGCCGACCTCGTCGACGCCGGCAACGAGCTGTCCAACGGCGAAGTCGAAACCCATCGGTTGCATTCAGCGCCCTCCGTTTTCCAGCAGCTCGACGATGGCATCGGCGGCGCGCTCGTCGGCATCGCGACTGAGCTGACGGTGAATCTCGCTGAAACGCGCGGTCAGGCGCCGCGCATGCTCCTGGTCTTCGAGCTGCTGCAACAGCAGTGGCCCGAGCACCTCGGGCCGCACGTCGGACTGCAGCACTTCGGGCACCAGCGGTGCGTCGGCCAGCAGGTTGGGCAGCGAGATGTAGGGACTCTTGATCAGCCGCGAAAGAATGAAATGGGTCAGCCCCGCCATCTTGTACGCCACCACCATCGGTCGCTTCAGCAGCATCGCTTCGAGAGTCGCGGTGCCTGATGCGATCAGGATGGCGTCCGCCGCCTGCATCGCTTCACGCGAGTGCTTGAGCATCAGCTCGACGCCGAGATCCGCGAATTCGCCCTGCACCAGCTCGTGCAGCGTATGCAGGCGCGCTTCGCTCGCGGCCGGCAGCACGAAGCGCACCTCCGGCCGACGCGCCTTGAGCCAGCGGGCGGTTTCGAGGAAGGGGCGCGCCAGGTACTTCAGTTCGCCGCCACGGCTACCGGGCAGCAGCGCCACCACCTCCGCCCCGTGCGGCAAGCCGAGAATATCCCGCGCTTCGTCGCGGTCCGGCTCCAGCGGAATGCGGCTTGCCAGCGGATGGCCGACGAAAGCGACACGCTGGCCGTGTTCCTGGTAGAAGCGCGCCTCGAACGGGAACAGCGTCAGCATCAGGTCGGTGGTGTGCAGGATCTTGAACACGCGCTTGCGGCGCCAGGCCCAGACCGACGGACTGACATAATGTACCGTGGGAATACCCGCTGCACGCAGCCGGCCCTCGAGATTGAGCGTGAAATCCGGAGCGTCGATACCGATGAAAAGGTGCGGCCGCTCGGCTTCGAAGTGTTCTGCCAATGATTTGCGGATGCCGAGCAGCTCCCGCAGCCGGCCGAGTACTTCGACCAGCCCCATCACCGACAGGCGTTCCATGGGGTACAGCGAACGGCAGCCGGCGGCGATCATCAGCTCGCCGCCGATACCTTCCACTTCCAGGTCGGGATAACGGCGCCGCAGTGCCTCGATCAGGCCCGAGCCCAGGATGTCGCCCGAGGCCTCGCCGGCCACAATTCCGATACGCAGGGCCATGCCAGCCTCAGCGGATGATGCCGCGGGTCGAAGCCTGCAGCGAGTCGATCAGCGGTTTCAGTTCCGCACAGGACGGCAGCATCTGGTTCAGTTGTTCCAGCGCCTGATCGAGCGTCAGCTTCTGCCGAAACACGAGCTTGTATGCCTGGCGCAGCGTGCGCAGCGCTTCCGGCGAAAAGCCGCGGCGACGCAGACCTTCGATGTTGAGCCCGTGGGGTTTGGCGGTGTTGCCGGATGCCATCAGGTAGGCCGGTATGTCCTTGAGCACTACGGTGCCGGTGCCGCACATGACATGCTGGCCGATCCGGCAGAACTGGTGCACCAGCGTGAAGCCACCGAGAATGGCATGGTCATCGACATGAACGTGCCCGGCAAGCGCGGTGTTGTTGGCCAGAATGATATGATCGCCGACCACGCAGTCATGGGCCACGTGGGCGTAGGCCATCAGCAGGTTGTGGCTGCCGATCTTCGTCAGCCCCTGATCCTGCACGGTACCGCGATGGATGGTGACGCCTTCACGGATGACGTTGTGGTCGCCGATTTCCAGCCGGGTCGGCTCGCCGCGGTACTTCTTGTCCTGGCACTCCTCGCCAACGGAGGCGAACTGGAAAATGCGGTTGTGCTCGCCGATCCGGGTCGGCCCTCGCACCACCACGTGCGGCCCGATGACTGTGCCCGCGCCGATCTCGACGTCGGGACCGATGATGCTGAAGGGCCCGATCTCGACATCGGGCGCGATACGGGCACCGGGATCAACGATGGCGCGGGAGTCGATCAAGGGTTACACCTTTCTGTCTGCACAAAGAATAGTGGCGGAGCTGACCATATCGCCGTCGACGGTGGCCTGGACGTCGAATTTCCAGATACCGCGGCGTTCGGAGATCTTGCGCGCTTCGAGGCGCAGTTGATCGCCTGGCACGACCGGGCGCTTGAAGCGCAGATTGTCGGCACCCACGAAATAGTAGATAGAGCCGTCCTGCGGCTTCTTGTCCATGGTCTTGAAACCCAGAATACCGGCCGCCTGCGCCATGGCTTCGACGATCAGCACGCCCGGCATGACCGGGTGATCAGGGAAATGGCCGTTGAAGAACGGCTCATTGACGGTGACGTTCTTGATTGCGACGATGGACTCACCTACTTCCAGCTCCAGAACCCTGTCCACCAGCAGAAACGGGTAACGGTGGGGCAGGTATTCCCGGATTTCCTTAACATCCATCATTCTTTATGACCTTCAGTAGAGTTTTGCTCAATTAACTGTTCGAGTTTCGTCACCCGTCGGGCGAGTTCGTCGAGCTGGCGGAAGCGCACCACATTGCGCTTCCAGCTTTGGTGCGGCTGCAGCCCGGTCCCGGAAGAATAGGCGCCGGGCCGGGTAATCGACTTGCTGACAAGAGACATGGCGGTGACATGGGTCCCTGCCGCTATCGTCAGGTGCCCGGTAATCCCTGACAGGCCGGCGATGGTACAGCGCTCGCCAATTTTAGTGCTTCCGGCGATGGCGGTACAGCCTGCAATGGCCGTATCGCGGCCGATCTCGACGTTATGCGCCACCTGGATCTGGTTGTCCAGCTTGACGCCATCGTCAATCCGGGTGTCGTCCAGAGCACCTCTGTCGACGGTGGTACCGGCGCCGATCTCGACATCGTCGCCGATCAGCACGCCACCCAACTGGCAGATTTTGCGCCAGCGGCCGGCTTCCGGTGCGAAACCGAAACCATCGGCGCCAAGCACGGCGCCGGAATGCACGATGCAACGCTCACCGATGCGCACATCGTCGTACAGTACCGCGCCCGCCTCGATACGGCTGTCCGCGCCGATCTCGCAGCGCGCACCGATCACCGCCTGCGGACCGATACTGGCGCCTGCCGCAATACGTGAGCCGGCGCCGACCACCGCATGGGGACCGACCTCGGCTGCCGGGTCGACCTCGGCATCGGCGGCGATGACGGCCGATGTATGGATTCCGGGACAGACCGCGGCTCGCCAGTCAAACAGCTCACTGGCACGGGCGAAGGCGAGGTAGGGATCGTCGACGATAATGGCATGGCCGGATGCCGATTCCCGGCAGGCCTCGGTCAGCAGAACCGCACCGGCACGGCTGGACTTGAGCTGGGCGAGGTATCGACTGTTGGCAAAAAACGACAGCTGGCCGGGGCCAGCTGTCTGAAGTGTTGCGAGTCCGCCGACCCGGTACTGCGGATCGCCGCTGATTCGGCCGCCGACGCGGTCGGCGACCTCCTGAAGACTGAATTGAATTGCGCGGGTCATGCCGACCTATTTTTTGTTCAGGGCTTCGATGACGGCCGCAGTGATATCGACGCTCTTGTCTGCGTACACCGTTGCCTGCTTGGCGACGACCACATCGTAGCCCTGCTTCTTGATGATGTCGCGAATGACCTCATCGAGCTTCGGACGCATTTCGGCAAGGAACGCCTGCTGGCGTTCGGCACGCTTCTGCTGCAGCTCCTGACCCTGTTTCTGGTACTGTCCGAATGCCTTCTGGAACTGCAGACGCAGTTTCTGCTCCTCGTCCTTCGATTGCAGCCCCTGGTTCTTGCGCAACTTTTCCTGCAGCGCCTTGGCCTGCTTTTCCAGCTCGAGCAACTGCTTCTCCTCGCCGGAGAACTCGGCCTGGAGCTGTTTGCGCAGGTCGGTTGCGGCGTCCGACTTCAGCACCGCTTCCTCGACCCCGAGCACGGCCACCTTGTCGGCCGCAGCCTGCAGACTGAACAGCATGGCCAGGGCGAGTAGCGAAGACTGGATAAACTTCATGATACCTCCTTAGAAAGACTGGCCGAGAGAGAACTGGAACACCTCGGTTTCGTCGTCTTTGCGATCGTTAAGCGGCATCGCCAACGAAATCGACAGCGGGCCCACCGGCGTCAGCCAACTCAGACCAAGACCCGCCGAATAGCGGATTTCGTCCAGCTCGAGCCCCTCGGTGCAGTCGCCCGTCCCGCCCAGACAGTCGGTGGTGAAGACGTTACCAGCATCGACGAACGCCAGGGTTCGCCAACTGGTGTTGTCGTCCAGATAGGGCGTCGGGAAGATTAGCTCCAGCGAGCCCAGGGTCAGCACATTGCCGCCAAACGAATCGTCATTGGAATCGCGCGGACCCAGGGAGTTGTTTTCGAAGCCGCGCACGCTGTTCAGACCACCGGCATAGTAGTTCTTGAAGAACGGATAGTTGTTGCTGCCGAAACTATCACCGTAACCGAGGCGGCCGCTGGCGCTGACGACCCAGGTTTCAGTCGTGTTGAGCGGCAGGTAGTACTCCCCGCGATACTGCGTACGGAAGTAGCTCAGGTCGCTTCCCGGTATCGCCACTTCCGCCGTCAGGCTCTGGTTATAGCCGCTGGTCGGGAAGAGGCCACGGTTCAGGTGGTTGTCGCTCCAGGTCGCCTTGAGCAGCCAGTCGAGGTAGCTGTCCCCCTCTTCATCGATGAAGTCTCCGACCTCTTGCGCCGTGGAGTCGAAGGTATTGATCTCGATGTTTTCGAAGCCGGCGCCGAAACTCAGGCGCTGGAAGTCGTCGATCGGATAACCGAAGTTGATGCCGGCGCCGTATTCGTCGGTGGTATAGCTACTGACGTCGTCTTCGTCGTAGTCGCGCTCGCGATAGAAGAAGTTGAAGCCCCGGCTGACGCCGTCCACCGTATAAAAGGGATCGGTATAGTTGAAGCTGTACTCGGTCAGCGTCTCGCTGTTGGAGAAATTGAAGCCCACCTGCTTGCCGCTGCCGAAGAAGTTGTCCTGCTGCACACCGAGCTGGAAGATGATACCGGCGCTCTGGGAGAAGCCGACCGCGGCAGTGAACTGGCCGGACGGCTGCTCTTCGATGGTGTACTCGACGTCGACCTGGTCGTTGGTGCCCGGAACCGGACGGGTTTCGACATCAACGGTCTTGAAGTAGCCGGTACGGGACAGTTTTTGCTTCGACTGCTCGATCTTTTCGGCCGAGGCCACTGCGGCCTCCATCTGGGTCAGCTGCTGGCGCAGCACCTCGTCGGCGGTGGTGGTGTTGCCCTTGATCAGGATGCGGCGCACGTAGGTGCGCTGCCCCGGCTCTATGAAGTAACGCAGCGAGACGCTGTTGTCCTCTTCATGCAGTGTTGGCACCGGGCTGACGTTGGCGAACATGTAACCGCCATCGCCGAGCACCCGCTGCAGACGCGTCTGGATATCGGTCATTTCCTGACGCGAGAAGACATCGCCGGGCTCGAAGCTGAGCTCGGATTCGAGGTTCGTCTCGGGCACCGCCAGGTTACCCGCCAGGTCGACCTCGCGAATCTTGAATTGCTCGCCTTCGGTCACGTTTATGGTGATATAGACGTGCTGGCGGTCCGGGGAGATCGACACCTGGGTCGAATCGATGGAGAAATTGATGTATCCGCGATCCAGATACCAGGAACGCAAACGCTCCTGATCGCCCGCCAGCTTTTCGCGGGAATAGCGGTCGCTGTCGGTGATGAAGCTCCACATGTTGGGCAGCTGCAGCTCGAACAGCTCCTTGAGCTCGTCGTCGCTGAAGACCTTGTTACCGACGATATTGATATGCTGAATCGACGCCACCGAGCCTTCGGTAATATCGATATTCAGCGCCACGCGATTGCCCGGCAGCTCTTCGACCTCGGTCTCGACGCCGGCACCGTATCGTCCCTGGGCAACATACAGGCGCTGCAGTTCGAGCTGGATACGATCCAGCGCCGCGCGCTTGAATACTTCGCCTTCCTGCAGACCGCTCTGCTTGAGCCCCGCCATCAGCGCCTCGTCCTTGACGACCTTGTTGCCCTCGAGACGGATCAGGCTGACCGCCGGGCGCTCGGTGAGTCGTACAACCAGGACATCGCCATCGCGGAACAGCTGGATATCGTCGAAGTTGCCGGTCTCGAACAGCTCACGGGTTGCGCGACTAAGTTCGTACTCGGTCACCAGGTCCCCGGATGCGATCGAAAAGTTGCGGAATACGCTACCGGGTTCGACCCGCTGCAGACCTTCGAGGCGGATGTCGGTGACGGTGAACGGTGAGATGGCGGCTCTCGCCAGGGTTCCCCAACAAAGGAGCGAGAAGAAGAGTCCCAGTCTGCGTTTCATGAACTACGTCTTATTCCATCGAAAAAAACCGGCAACCATGCCATTTCTACAGCCGCATCAGGTCATTCACGATTGCAACTGCCATCAGGGTAAACAGTACGGCCATACCTATCCGGAGCCCGAACATCTGTACCCGCTCACTGACGGGCCGGCCCCGCAGCGCCTCGATACCGTAGTAGAACAGGTGACCCCCATCGAGCATCGGGATGGGCAACAGATTCAGTACACCGAGACTGATGCTCAGGTACGCCAGAAAACTGATAAAGGACTCCAGACCAGAGGCGGCCGAAGCCCCCGCCACTTTAGCAATGGTGATCGGGCCACTCAAGTTTTTTACCGAGATGACCCCTTCGAGCATTTTCCAGATCGATTCGAGGGTAAGGCCGATCATCTGTCCGGTCTTGTCGCCGGCCACGGCAAAGGCTTCGACCGGCCCGTAGCGCAGGGTACGCAGCAGCTCCTGCGGCCATTCAACCGGCTGCACGCCAGCACCGATGTACCCTATCGGACCCGCTTCACTGTCACGCAGGGCCGGCGTCAACCCCAACGTCAGCGTATCGCCATCACGTTCGACTTCGAGCGTAAGCGGCGTCTCGGGCGAGGCGCGCACATGTTCCACCAGCGCGCCCCAGTCGGCTATGGCATCACCATCGATGCTGAGCACTCGATCGCCGCTTTGCAGCCCCGCCGCCGCAGCGCGACCGTCCGGCAACAGCTGACCGAGCACCGGCGGAATCTCCGGCTGGAAAGGCACGAGCCCAAGGGCCCGCAAAGGACTTTCCCGCTCGATATCGACTGACCAGCCATCGAGTCGGATTGGATAGGTGACAGCAGTGGTGGCGTCAGGGTAGCGGACACGCAGGGACAGGGTCCGGCTTTCACCGATGTGGGACACCAGCAGCAGGTTGAGCGCCTCCCAGGAGCGCGCTTCGTCGCCGTCGAGACCGACGACTTCACCGCCCGCCTCGACACCGGCCTGCCAGGCGGGAGTATCCGGGCGCACTTCGCCTATCACCGGCGCCACCGTATTGACACCGACAATGAACATCACCCAGTAGGCCAGCAGCGCAAAGAGCAGATTCACCACGGGGCCAGCGGCGACGATGGCACTGCGGGCCCAGAGAGGCTTGTTGTTGAACGCCTGGTCACGCAGCGCTTCCGGCACTTCGCCCTCGCGTTCATCGAGCATCTTGACGTAGCCACCGAGCGGAATTGCCGCGACCACGTACTCGGTTCCATTGCGCCCGCGGCGCGACCAGAGCGGCTTGCCGAAACCGACAGAGAAACGCAGCACCCGAACACCGCACCGGCGCGCCACCCAGAAGTGTCCCCACTCGTGAATGGTCACCAGCACCCCAAGAGTGCCGATGAAAGCCAGTACCGTGGTCAGTATGCTCATTACAACTCCGTCATCAGCCACATGCCCAGCACGAACACTGGCGCCGCCGCCGTCAGACTGTCGATACGGTCGAGCATGCCGCCGTGCCCCGGCAGCATGCGACCACTATCCTTGATGCCCTGATAGCGCTTAAGCATGCTCTCGAACAAATCCCCCAGCACCGATGCCAGACCGGTACAGAGCGACAACACGACGAGATAGACCAGTTGCGCCAACGGGAGTTCAAGCCACAAGCCGAATACCACACCGACCAGCACGCAACTGACCAGACCGCCCCAGAGCCCTTCGCGGGTCTTGCCGGGGCTGACTGCCGGCGCCAGCTTGTTGCGTCCCCAGGTCTTGCCGGCGACATAGGCACCGACATCCGCGGCCCACACCAGCAGCAGCAACAGCAGTATCATCAGATTGCCGCGCTCCAGCTGCTTCAGTTCGACCAGCGCGAACCAGCTCGACGTCAGCACCAGATAACCGATTAGCAGACGGCCGAGCGAACTTGCCCAGATGCCGGCGGCGGGAAAACGCACGACCCAGTACAGCGCCAGCAGCCAGAACAGCACCGTGACCAGCATCAGTGCCGGCACCGGCACCCAGGGCCGAACCAGGATACAGACCAGCAGCAGCACGCCGAGACCGGCACCGAACAGCAACCGGGCACGGCGACTGTCAAAACCGGCCAGACGGCCCCATTCCCAGGCGCCAAGCACCATGGCCACCGCCACGAACACCGCAAACCAGGGTTGCGGCAACAGAAACACACCCGCCAGCGCAGCAGGCGCCAGCACCAAAGCTGTCAACAATCGCTGTTTAAGCACCCTCGCCCGCCTCTATCTGCTCGCTGGTCTTGCCAAAGCGACGCTGTCGGCCGCAATAGTCCCTGATTGCGTCTGCCAACTCCTCCTCGCCAAAATCAGGCCAGTAGCAATCGGCAAAATAGAACTCGGTATAAGCCATCTGCCACAACAGAAAGTTGCTGATACGGCGCTCACCGGCGGTGCGGATACAGAGATCCGGCGCCGGCTGGCCGGCCAGGCAGACATAGTCGCCAAGCAGGGTTTCGTCGATAGTATCAGGATCGAGGCGACCGTCACGACAGTCACGGGCGATACGCGCGGCAGCCTGGGCAATATCCCAGCGTCCGCCGTAATTGGCTGCAATGTTGAGCTGCAGCCGCCCACAATCGGCGGTCAGCGCCTCGACCTCGGCAATCTTGTCCTGCAGCACGGGACTGAAGCGACTGCGATCTCCGATGATGCGCAGACGTATGTCGTTCTTCAGGAGCTTGCGGGCCTCTCGCCTGAGCGCCAGCATGAACAGCTCCATCAACCCCTTGACTTCGAGCTGCGGCCGCCGCCAGTTCTCGCTACTGAAGGCGAACAGCGTCAAATGACCAACTCCGTGCCGAATGCAACCTTCGATCAGTTGACGAACGCTTTCAACACCGGCCTTGTGGCCGGCCAGACTGGGAAGATGGCGGGCCTTGGCCCAACGGTTATTGCCATCCATGATGACGGCGATGTGGCGCAGCGACGCCGTGCCCGCACCTTTATTGGAATCGTTCTTTACCGGCATAAGAAAAGGCACGGGGTGCAAAGCACCCCGTAGCGTCATCAGATTTCCATCAGGTCAGCTTCTTTGTGCTCGAGCAGCTTGTCCACTTCACCGACGAATTTGTCGGTCAGTTTCTGAACCTGATCTTCGGCGCGACGACCTTCGTCTTCGGTGATTTCCTTCTCTTTGAGAAGATCCTTGATGGTACCGTTGGCATCACGACGGACGTTGCGGATTGCGACGCGGCCGTTTTCCGCTTCCTGGCGCGCCTGACGGATAAAGCCCTTGCGGGTCTCCTCGGTCAGCGCCGGCATGGGCACGCGAATGGTGTCACCGGAAGTAGACGGATTCAGACCGAGGTCTGATTTCATGATCGCCTTTTCGATAACCGGCACCATCTGCTTTTCCCAGGGATTGATGGCCAGGGTACGGGCATCCTCGACGGTGATGTTCGCCACCTGGCTCACCGGCACGTCGGAGCCGTAGTAGTTCACCATCAGCGAATCCAGAATGCTCGGATGCGCGCGACCGGTACGGATCTTCTTGAAGTTCTCGACCAGGGCGTCAACGCTTTTCTTCATGCGCCCTTCGGCGTCTTTCACGATTTCATTCAGCATACTTCTCTCCTACCGTCTCACCGTTATCGATCAGGGTACCTTCCTTGCCTCCGACGACCAGATTCACCAGCGCGCCAGGACGGTTCATATTGAACACCCGCACCGGCATATCGTGGTCGCGAGTCAGGCAGATCGCGGTCAGATCCATAACGCCGAGCTGCTTCTCGAGACACTCGTCGTAGCTCAGGTGCAGGTAGCGACGAGCCGTCGGATCCTTCATCGGATCTGCGGTATAGACACCGTCCACCTTGGTGGCCTTGAGCACCACATTTGCCTCCACTTCGATACCCCGCAGGCAGGCAGCCGAATCGGTGGTAAAGAAGGGATTGCCGGTTCCGGCGCTGAAGATTACCACATCACCCTGACCCAGGTAGCGCATGGCGTTGCGGCGGTCGTAATGCTCCACGACTCCGCTCATCGGAATCGCCGACATCACGCGGGTCTTGATGTTGTTGCGCTCCAGCGCGTCACGCATTGCCAGCGCATTCATGACGGTAGCCAGCATACCCATGTGGTCGCCGGTCACGCGATCCATTCCGGCGGCCTGAAGCGCCGCTCCGCGGAACAGGTTACCGCCACCGATGACCATACCGACCTGGACGCCGATCCCGACCAGCTGACCGATTTCGAGCGCCATGCGATTGAGCACCTTGGGATCGATACCGAAGTTATCGTCCCCCATCAGAGCTTCGCCGCTCAACTTGAGAAGAATGCGTTTATACCTGGTTTGTCTTTCGCTGGCAGGCATCAGGGAGTCTCCGCTCATCGAGGTCAGATCAGTGTAGCAGGAAGGCAGACTGCGCCCGGACGGGCGCAATCTGTACATCGGGACGGGATCAGCCTTTCAGCTGAGCAGCCACTTCGGCAGCGAAGTCGGTCTTCTCGACTTCGATACCTTCGCCAACTTCGACGCGAACGAAGGATACAACATCGCAACCGGCGTCCTTGACCAGCTGACCGACTTTCTGGTCCGGGTTCTTGACGAACGGCTGTTCGACCAGGCTGTTCTCGGCCAGGAACTTGTTGATACGGCCGACGACCATTTTCTCGGCGATTTCCGCCGGCTTGCTGGCCATGTCCGGCTGTGCCAGGATGATTTCCTTCTCCTTGGCAACAACGTCTGCGGGCATGTCTTCCTTGCTCACAACCTGCGGGTTGACAGCAGTGACGTGCATCGCGATGTCCTTCGCCAGCTCGGCTTCGCCGCCGCTCAGGGCGACCAGTGCAGCCAGCTTGTTGGTGCTGTGGACGTAAGCACCGACGGTCTGGCCCTCAACCAGGATGACGCGACGGACGGAGATGTTCTCACCGATCTTCTGAACCAGCGCTTCACGGGCAGCTTCCAGCTCGCCGGACATCAGCGCGGCAACGTCGGCCTGCTTGTCAGCGAAGGCTTTCTCAACGACCTGGTCGACGAACGCCAGGAAGCCGGCATCGCGGGCAACGAAGTCGGTTTCAGAGTTCACTTCGACAGCAACACCGTAGCTGTTGTCATCGGCAACCTTGATAGCCACGACGCCGTCAGCGGCGGTACGGCTCGCCTTCTTGGCAGCCTTCATACCGGAAGCCTTGCGCAGGTCCTCGATCGCCTTATCGATGTCACCATCGGCTTCAGCCAGTGCTTTCTTGCACTCCATCATGCCCAGACCGGTACGCTCGCGCAGTTCCTTGACCAGCGCTGCAGAGAAGTTCGCCATGTCGATTTACCCCATTTATTAACGCATTAATTCACATTCAAAAAAGGGGAGCAGCGCCCCCCTTATACAAGTATGAAGAGACTACCCGGCCTGCTTGACAGGCGGATTACTCGCCAGCCGGCTCTTCTACTTCGACGAATTCGTTCTTGTCGCCGGCACCTGCATCCAGACCTTCGACGCAAGCGTCAGCCGCCGACTTGGCGTAGATCTGAATGGCGCGCAGCGCATCGTCGTTACCCGGGATAACGAAATCGATGCCGTCCGGATTGCTGTTGGTATCAACAACGCCGATGACCGGGATACCCAGCTTGTTGGCTTCGTTGACAGCGATGCGCTCGTGGTCGACGTCGATCACGAACAGCGCGTCCGGCAGGCCGCCCATGTCCTTGATACCGCCGATGGAACGCTCGAGCTTGTCCATCTCACGCTGACGCATCAGCGCTTCTTTCTTGGTCAGCTTCTCGAAAGTACCGTCCTGGGCCTGGGCTTCCAGGTCACGCAGACGACGGATGGACTGACGAATGGTCTTGTAGTTGGTCAGCATGCCGCCCAGCCAACGGTGGTTGACGTAGGGCATGCCGGCACGCAGGGCTTCTTCCTGTACGATCTTGCTGGCCGCACGCTTGGTACCAACGAACAGGATCTTGTTCTTGTTGGCAGCCATGCCCTTGACCACGTCCAGCGCGTTGTTCAGCGCCGGCAGGGTGTGCTCGAGGTTGATGATATGAATCTTGTTACGAGCGCCGAAGATGTACTTGGACATTTTCGGGTTCCAGTAGCGGGACTGGTGACCGAAATGAACGCCTGCTTTCAGCAGGTCACGCATGGTGACTTTTGCCATGGATCTAACTTCCTGATATTAAGTGGGTTAAACCTCCACGTATCCCAGCATCCAACCGCAAGCGGCACCCTGAATACTGTGTCGATACGTGTGTGTGGTCTGTATAGCCTTGATTGGCTCCCTTTCGGGAGGCGGATTTATACCACAGCGGGCGGCCATTTTGAAGCGCCGCTTTCGCACCGGGAGCAACATTCGATACAATTCAAGTTCATCGCCGGAGACAACCGGCTGCACAGAGCTGAAAGATCACACCGAGACCCCATGACCATTACCATCAAAACACCGGAAGAGATCGAAAAAATGCGCATCGCCGGCCGCCTCGCGGCCGAGGTGCTGGAGATGATCGAGCCGCACGTCCGGGCCGGCGTCACCACCAACGAACTGAACCGGATCTGCCACGACTACATCGTCAACGAACAGAAGGCGATCCCGGCACCGCTCAACTACCATGGTTTTCCGAAGTCGATCTGCACCTCGATCAACCAGGTGGTCTGCCACGGCATCCCGAACGACAAGCCGCTCAAGAACGGTGACATCATCAATATCGACATCACCGTGATCAAAGACGGCTTCCACGGCGATACCAGCAAGATGTTCTTCGTCGGCAAGCCCGCCCCCCATGCACAGCGCCTGGTCGAAATCACCCAGGAGTGCATGTACAAGGGGATCGAAGTGGTCCGTCCCGGCGCCCACCTCGGCGATATCGGGCATGTGATCCAGCAGTATGCCGAGTCGATGCATTACTCGGTGGTGCGCGAGTACTGCGGCCACGGCATCGGACGGGAATTCCATGAAGACCCGCAGGTACTGCACTACGGCCGTGCAGGCACCGGAGTAGAACTGCGCGAGGGCATGATCTTCACCATCGAGCCAATGATCAACGCCGGCAAGCGCCACGTGAAACTCTCCAAGAAGGACGGCTGGACCGTCGAGACCGTCGACCGCCGCCTGTCGGCGCAGTGGGAGCACATGATACTGGTCACCGCGGACGGCCACGAAGTCCTGACCCTCCGTTCCGAAGAAACCTTCCAGTAGGACTGCCTATGACAGCTGCCGTCACCGCTCCGAATGAAACCGAACTGCTGGACGTCGGAGCTCTCCGGCAGGCACTCGCCGAAGCAAGATCGCCGATTCCGGTCTTCAAGCAGCACATCCGGACGGCACAGGAGCGCATGCACAAGCGCTTCCGCGATGGCGAGGACATTCGCAAGCTGATCTATGGCCGCGCCTGGCTCATCGACCAGATCCTGGCCGCCGCCTGGGAGCTGTTCGAATGGCCGGCGGACGAACATATCGCGCTGGTGGCGGTCGGCGGATACGGCCGCGGCGAGCTGCACCCGCACTCCGACATCGACATCCTGATCCTGCTCGAAGGTGTCGAGGCGGAATCCGCCGGCGAGAGTATCAGCGGCTTTCTGACGCTGCTCTGGGATATGAAGCTGGACATCGGTTCCAGCGTGCGGACAGTGGAGGAATGCTATCAGGAAGCGCGCAACGATATCACCATCGCCACCAACCTGCTGGAATCACGGACCCTGGTCGGCAATACCGATTTGCAGGAGATCGTCTACGAGAAGGTCACGTCGGAAGGCGCCTGGACCGACCGCGACTTTTTCCTGGCCAAGCTCAATGAGCAGCAGGACCGCCACGAACGCACCAACAATACCGAATACAACCTCGAGCCGAACCTCAAGACGTCGCCGGGCGGACTACGCGACCTGCAGACCATCGGCTGGGTCGCCAAGCGTCACTTCGGCGCCACCTATATCCGCGACCTGGTCGATCACGGCTTCCTGACCGAGTCCGAGCTGGACACCCTGAACAAGGGCGAGCTCTATCTATGGACGCTGCGCTATGCGTTGCATATGCACTGCAACCGTCGCGAAGACCGGCTGCTGTTCGACCACCAGCGCACCCTGGCAGAATTCTTCGGTTACAAGGACCAGCACGGCGCGCTTGCCGTGGAGCAGTTCATGAGCAAGTACTACCGGGTCGCCAAGGCGATGTCGGAGTTCAACAACATGCTGCTGCAGTACTTCGACGAAGCCATTCTGCGCGCCGACGACGAGCAGCGGATCAAGCCGCTGAACAACCGTTTCCAGATTCACAACGACTATATCGAGGCCCGGCACTCGCAGATTTTCGAGCACCACCCGTTCGCGCTGATGGAACTCTTTGTGCTGCTGGCGCAGAACCAGGACATCAAGGGCGTACGCGCCTCCACGATCAAGCTGATCCGCGACCACCGCCATCTGATCGACGACGCTTTCCGCAACGACATCCGCAATACCTCGCTGTTCATGGAGCTGCTGCGCTCGCCCGACGGCGTCTCCACCGAACTCAAGCGGATGAACCGCTACGGCATTCTCGGCCGCTACCTGCCGGAGTTCGGCGAGATCGTCGGCCAGATGCAGCACGACCTCTTTCATATATACACGGTCGATGCTCATACCCTGAAAGTCATCCAGATGATGCGCCAGCTGCGCCACATCGAACACCGCGAGCAGTTCCCGATCGTCTACCGCATCGTCAACCAGCTGCCCAAGATCGAACTGCTCTATATCGCCGGCCTGTACCACGACATCGCCAAGGGGCGCGGCGGCGACCACTCGGAACTCGGCGCCGAGGACGTACTGGAGTTCTGCCGCCGCCATCACCTGGGGAAATGGGATTCGCACCTGGTCGCCTGGCTGGTGCGCAACCACCTGTTGATGTCGATGACGGCGCAGCGCCGCGATATCTCGGACCCGGAAGTGATACACCGCTTCGCCAAGCAGTGCGGCGACAGCGTTCACCTCGACTACCTCTACGCGCTGACGGTGGCCGACATCAACGCCACCAACCACACACTGTGGAACAGCTGGCGCGCCACCCTGCTGCGTCAGCTGTACACCGAAACGCGCCGCGCGCTGCGCCGCGGCCTGGAAAATCCGGTCAACATCGACGACCGCATCGAACAGCTGCAAAAGGACGCACTGGCCGCACTGCGCCGCCGCGGTATCCGCGAAGAAGCGGCACTGGCGGTCTGGAGCAACCTCGGCAACGACTACTTCCTGCGCGAAGACGCCCAGAGCGTCGCCTGGCACACCGAGGCGATCGTCGAGCACGGTGCCGAGCGGCTGCCGCTGGTACTGGTGCGCAAGACCTCGTACCGGATCAGTGAAGGCGCCACGGAAATATTCATTTACAGCGATGACCTGCCGACCCTGTTCCCGGCCACGGTGGCGACCCTGGACCAGCTTCACCTGAGCGTCCAGGATGCGCGCATCATCGTTACCGAAGATGGCCGTTCGCTGAATACCTACTCGGTCCTGACCGAGGACAACCAGCCACTGTCCGAAAACCCGGACTACCTGGCGAACATCCGCGACACCCTGATCGAAGAGCTGGACGACCCCGACGATTTTCCGGATATCATTCAGCGCCGCGTGCCGCGCACGCTGAAGCTGTTCGCCGCACCGACCCGCGTGATCATCAGCAACGATCCGCTGATGCAGCACACGGTACTGGAAGTCAGCAGCCCGGACCGCCCCGGCCTGCTGGCGCGAATCGGCCGTATTTTCGTCGACTTCGGCATTTCGGTACGCAAGGCCAAGATTGCCAGCATCGGCGAGCGCGTGGAGGACTATTTCTTCATCACCGACGCCAATGAACAGCCGATCAGCGACCCGGACCTCTGCCACCGGCTGCAGGAATGCATCTGCAAGCAACTCGACGAGCAGATACAGCAGGAATCTTAGGTAGGAGCGGCGCCCCCAAAAATACGGACACGTCCCCGCCGCAAATGGTTTCGGCGTCGCCAGACACTATTCGCACCGGGGGCGGCGCTCCTACGATCGCAGTTTCAATCAGAGGAGATACCCATGGACAGCAACACCCGCACCGAAATCGAAGCGGCGGTCTTCCGCCGCCTGCTGCAGCACCTGGACAGCCGCAAGGATGTGCAGAACATAGAACTGATGAACCTGGCCGGTTTCTGCCGTAACTGCCTGTCGAAATGGTACGTTGCTGCCGCCACGGAGCGTGGTGAGGATGTCGATTACGATCAGGCCCGCGAGCTGGTGTACGGCGAGCCCTACGCCGACTGGAAGGAGAAATACCAGCAGGAAGCGACACCGGAGCAGCTGGCCGCATTCGAGGCGAAAAACAAGAAAGGGTGACGGGGATTGGCACGGACAGGAGGGTGGGTCTAGCGATGCAATCGCAACCACTTACACGTTACTCCGACCGTTCGGACATCGCGTAACCCGCCATATCGATCACAGGCAGGATGGGCCAAGCGATGCAATGGCACAACATTTCCGCCAACCCGCAGCCGGGGCATCGTGGACCCATCATATCCATCGCGGTACCGATCGATTGCGTTCAGCCGGCATGGCGCCACCCCGAAACGCCCGGTTTCGGGGTACGCTCCTGCGGCCCTCCAGCCAAGCTACGAGGCGACCAGCGACCGGGACCGTCAGGGCGCCTGGCAGGGGCTGCGCTTGCGGGCGCAGCCCTCATATTCAGTGCCATCCGATACCACCCAGGCCCGCTGCACCTGGTTCAGGTCGAGCTCCAGCGTGGTGGCGTAGGTGTCGTCCTGCACCGGGAAGGTCTTGACCACCCGCGCGCCACGCACGATGCCGGCTACCGCCGCACGAAAGCGGTCATTCTGCAGCACCATGTCGCTGACCTGGGTTGTGCCGTAGAGGTACTGGCCGTGTACGACCGCCGCCAGCTCCTGGTAGGCCCGCAGTTTGGAGGCCCGCATCGCCATCAGCATGCGGTGCTGCTGGGTTTGCCCCGGCTGCAGGCTGATCGGCGCATAACCGGTCACGCTGACGATATCCGGCCCCGACGCCTGCGGTGGCACGCTCCCGCTACCCGCCCCCAGGCTTCCGCAACCGGCCAACACCAGCACGGCCGACAGCACCAGGGCGGTCCTGGCCGCCAGTTTTTCCATCATTGCGGACTCACCTCGCCATTGCGGTTCTCGATAATCATGCCCTGACCCAGCGCGGTCAGTGGATCGTAGCCCGGCAAGGCGCCCTCCAGACGGGCATCGGTCACATGGGTCTGGGCGCTCGCCAACACCTGGCGCGTGGTCGTATCCAGCACCCGGGCATTTAGGACCACGCCGTCCGGATAGCGTGCGTAAGTACCGGTGAGCACGAAGTAGATGCGGTAGCGGCTATTGAGCAGTGACAGGGATTGACGTGAAAGCGGCGGTTTCTCGGTCGTATTAAGACTCACGGCACGGAAATCGATGAGGTTGTACTGGGCCTGCTGTAACTGATAGATGAAGCTCTCCGCCAGGCGCTCCCCCACCGGACTGGTCGCCGGCACCTCGGCGCGGTCGAGGTCGGTGAACGGCAGCACTGCCATCGGCAGGCGCCGGACGCGATGCTCTCGCAGCCCCGTCGAAAGCTGCTGCGCCATCTGCGCGACCGCCTCGCTCATCGGATCGGTCGGCGCCTCGGGCGCCACCAGTACGAGCCCCGCGGATGCAGTCGCGTCCGGATCAGCCCCGAGTGCACCGCCCCCGCGCAGCTGCTGCAAGGCGCCTTCCCCGAGCGACTCGACCTGCACCGGCACCGGCTGCTGCGTCGTGCATCCTGCCAGCAGCAATCCGAAACTGACTGCGAACACTCTATTCATCGAATTCATTCCTTTTGCGGCCAGCCTACGCCAAGCCATGTTGGCACACAAGCCGCAACCAAGGCGGCGATTTGCAAGGGCTGCGCAAATTGCATACTTTACCGGGGACAAGCCGCAAGTTGTAAGCAACGAGCCGTAAGCAGCGAGCCCCTTCCGGCGGCTCGACGCTTAGAACGTGCAGTTTTCTTAGTATCGGTCAGGATGCCCAGATGTTTAGCCACTTGATTCGCGCCCTCGGACTTTTCCTGCTTCTCCAGGCCCAGGTGGCGGGCGCCCACAGCATCGAGGCCGAAGGCCGCGCCGCCATCGTCGGCAACGACCTAGCCTCGGCCCGCCGACACGCCATCCTGGACGCGACCGAGCAGGCCTCGCTGCAGGCGGCCGCTTACATCAGCGTGACCCAGCAGGTCAACAACGGTGTGCTGGAAGTCGATAATCTGCACATGGGGGCGCTCGGCACCGTCAGCAACGTCCAGGTCATCAGTGAAGAGCGGCAGGGTCACTGGCTGCTGGTACGCATCCGCGCCGACATCGAGACGGAGCAGGGCTGCAGTAATGGTTCCGGGCACGCCTACCGCAATCACGTCGCGGTGACCGCGTTCCCGCTGCTGCACCCCCTGCAGGCGAACCTGGGCCGGCTCGACGGCATCGAAAGTGCGCTGCCGGCACTGCTGGCACAGGCCCTGGACCACAACCCGAACCTGCAGAGCCACGATGCCAGCCATTACAGCCTGATGCAGAATCCCGCAACGGCGCCCACCCGGCAACTGTCCGATGCCAGCCTCAGCAATCTCGCCCCTGACGCTGGCCAACTCGGTGTGCAGTACCTCGTTTCCGGGGTTATCCGCGACCTGTCAATGGCATCCCCGGCAATTCATGGCGAGCAAAACCAGCTCAAGCACTGGTACAACCGCCTGCGCACACAGGACGCACGTTACCTGCGCACGCTGGAACTGGAGTTGTACGTACATGATGCCCTGACCGGCGCCCTACTGCTGCGCCGGCCTTACCGTACCGAGGAGCTCTGGAACCTGCCGCAGCACGAGGCCACCGGTTTCGACACCGCCGCTTTCTGGGAACAGGATTTCGGCCGCGCAACCCGGCAGCTCGTCAACCGCATCAGCAGCGACATCGGCGAGCACCTGGCCTGCCAGCCATTCCGCGCCGAGATTCTAAGGGTCGAGAACGACCGCGTCTGGTTCCGCGCCGGCCGCAGCGACGGAATTGCCCGCGGCGATCGCCTGAGCCTCTACCGCCTCGAGCACAGCTTCGGCACCACGCTGGCCAACACGCGCCAGACACTGATCGTCGACGATGTCCAGGGCACCACGGCCAGCGGCACCTTCGCCGTTCTGGGGGAACAGGTCAATATCCAGCGGGGCGACATGGTGGTGGCGCATTAGCGTTAAGCGTTCACAGTGGATCCGTTTCGCCTCACACCTCACACCAATTTTTCCGATCGCCCCACGCTGGCAATAGTGAGCGCCGGCGTTTTTCCCTATACTGAGTGACCTTCGCCATCCCGGCGCATGTATCACCACGGATTCAAGGTTACCGATACGATGCAACAGAGTGAAATGTTCGCGTTACTGGAACGCAAGATCGAAGAGATGCTGGAAGAGGTCGAGCTGCTGCGTATGGAAGTCGCCGAACTGCGCGATGCCAAGGCAGCACTGGAAACAGACAAGGCAGATTCCGTGCGTCGACTGCAGGGCCTGCTGGAGCGCTTCGAAAGCGCCGCCCAGGAACAGCAGTCCGCCGCCTGATGAGCGCCAGAAACAAAAAGCCCGGCCAAATTGCCGGGCTTTTTTGCGTTCGGAGCCGGCAAATCAGCCGGCAGAGCCGCGAATAAAGACCTCGACGCGACGGTTCTGCGACCGGCCGGCAGCGGTGTCGTTGCTCGCCACCGGATAGCGCGGACCGTAACCCTGGGTGCTGATACGCCCCTGAGCGACACCGCGACTGACCAGATAGCGGGCGACGCTGGTTGCGCGCTGCTCGGACAGATTCTGGTTCAGCTCGAAGGAGCCGGTGTTATCGGTGAAGCCATTGACGCCGACAGCGGTCTTGTCGAACTCGTTCAGGACCAGCGCGACGTCATCCAGTACCGCATAAAAACCGGAGTCCAGCTGGGCGCTGCCGGTTTCGAAGGTGATATTGCCCGGCATGACCAGGCGGATATCGTCGCCGACGCGCTCGATACCGACACCGGTACCGTCGAGACGCTGACGCAACGCCATTTCCTGCTGATCCATGTAGTGACCGATGCCACCACCCACGGCACCGCCTACCAGCGCACCGACCAGGGCGCCACGGCCACGGTCATGATGATCCACGGCAGCCCCCAGCAAGGCTCCCGTGACAGCCCCGATACCGGCTCCCTTGGTGGCCTGAGCGGTTTTTTCCTCGCGGCTATAGGGGTCCAGCGTGGTACAACCGGCCAGAACCGCCATGGCCATTGCTAGAGTAATCGCTTTTTTCATCAGTGAAGTTCCCGTTTCAACTAGCGAGCCCGTAAATCCGGGGCACAAATCTGTAAACCCCCGGGCGGATAAAAAGCATTATACCGCCCCCGCCTTAACCGGCAATGAAAGCGATAGCTGCGGTTAACCGCCGGATTCTGCGCGGCTTCGTCCCGGAATAGCGCTGGTCAGCCCCCGGAACAACCGATAAAATGTCTGCGCTCGAAAAAGGTCCTCTTTCATAATCAGTGTCCGTTCCATCCGAGGAGTCACCATTGTCTCAGCTGCCTGTCATTGTCGGTTTTGGCGGAATCAACCCGGCCGGTAGAGCCTCGTCACACCATGCCTATCGCCGCCTGATTCTCGACAGGCTCGATACCGACAGCCGCCGCCAGACCCTACTGAGCCTGGCCACTCTGATGAACCTTGCCAGTTATGAGGACGGACACTACCTGAATGCCGCAGGGGAACGACTGGCGCTGGACGCGCTGCTCGAGCAGATCGGTCAGCAGGTGCTCGACAACACCCTGATCCGCCGTATTCACCCGGACTGGTTCGACGTCAACGCGGTTATGTTCAACCGCCCGGCGGACGTCGAAAGCCCCGATGGCACGCTGCGTTTCGTACTGCGCCGCCGTCAGTTGCCGCAGCAGATTCCGGCCAACTGGGAAGTGCGCGAGCTGTCGTCCAACCAGGTCGAGGTCAGCGTCAGCGGCCGCTGCGAAGTGATCTTCCCGGACAGCAAGGTGGCCCAGGTCCAGTCAGCCGGCATGCTGCCGACCGGCTTCGAGCCCGGCAAGCTTTACCAGTCGCGCAACCATCCGCGCAACCTGCAGATGACCGTTTATGCCGCGTCCGATGCGCTTTATTCCACCGGCATTCCATTCGAGCGGATACTCGAGCGGGTACATCCCGATCAGGTGGGCGTTTACGCCAGCAACTCCATCGGCCAGCTCGACGACTTCGGTTTCGGCGGCCTGACCAAATTCCCGGCGCTGGGCAAACGCACCACGTCAAAACAGATGCCGCTGGGCTACGCCCAGATGCCCGCCGATTTCGTCAACGCCTATATCCTGGGCAACGTCGGCGTCACCGGCGGCTCGCTCGGCGCCTGCGCCACCTTCCTGTACAACCTGCGTAACGCCGTCAACGACATCCGCAGCGGCCTGCGTAAGGTGGTACTGGTCGGTGGCAGCGATGCCCCCGTGACGCCGGAGATCATCGAAGGCTTCCGCGCCATGGGCGCCCTGGCGGAGGACAAGGACCTGCTGGCCCTCGACGGCCTCACCGAACTGGGCGACAGCGACTATCGCCGCGCCTGCCGCCCGTTCGGCGAAAACTGCGGTTTCACCATCGGCGAATCGAGCCAGTTCGTGCTGTTGATGAGCGACGACCTGGCACTGGAATTCGGCGCCCAGATTTTCGGCGCCGTGCCCGAAGTGTTCGTCAACGCCGATGGCCACAAGAAGTCGATCTCGGCGCCCGGCATCGGCAACTACCTCTCTCTCGGCAAAGCCGCCGGTATGGTACGCTCGATGCTCGGCGACGAGGCGCTGCGCCAGCGCAGCTTCGTCCAGGCTCACGGCACCAGCACACCGCAGAACCGTGTCACCGAATCGCACGTCATCAACGAGATCGCCCGCGCCTTCGACATCCCGTCATGGCCGGTGACCGCCGTGAAGTCTTATATCGGCCACTCCCAGGGTACCGCTGCCGGCGATCAGCTCAGCTTCTCGCTCGGCACCTGGCAGTACGGTTATATTCCCGGTATCCAGACCACGCCAGGGATCGCCGAAGACGTCCACAGCAGCAACCTGAACTTCGCCCTCGACCACCTCGAGGTCGGCGCCGGCAATATCGACGCCGTGCTGCTCAACTCCAAGGGCTTCGGCGGCAACAATGCCAGCGCGCCACTGCTTTCGCCGCAGGTAACGGAACAACTGCTGGCACGGCGCCACGGCAACGAGGCGATGAAGGCCTGGCGCCAGCGCCGCGAAGCCACCATCGAAGCGGCAGCCGCATATGACGACGCCAGCAGCAAAGGCCTCACGCGTCCGATCTACCTGTATGACCACTCGGTTCTGGAGGGCGCCGACCTGCAGATCAGCGCCGAGGAAATCCGCCTGCCCGGCTACGCCCAGGCCGTGAGCCTGGTAGACGACAACCCCTACAAGGACATGTGCTGATGATGCCTGGATGCACTAAGCGAATGGCGGCTCTGGGTATTGCAGCCGCCATAGGCCTCGCCGGTTGCAGCTCACCCAACCTCAAGAACGAAGAGTTCTACACCCTGGATACGCGCTACCTGCTGCTGTGCCGCGGCACCAGCAACCGTTGCCAGGAGCTTTCTCTGGTCGCCTCGGCCATCAGTCTGGTCGACCCGATCGAAGAAGCATATGGCCGTAAGGTCCAGGGCCCCAATTACCCGTTGAGCCTGGCCCGGATCCTGCTGAATCCGGCCGACGGCAGCTACCAGGGACAGCCGCTCGACGGCAACACCCGCTACTACACACTGCCGATCAACGACAAGACCAACATCGCCTGGGATACCCTCGACGAGATGCACGCCTGGATATACGAGGATGTCGGAGACTGAGGTGGATTCGGGCTGCTGATTTGCCAGCCGTAATCGATTGTTCCTTACTGACTATCCGGCAGCCCCAATATCCGATGGGCATTGGCCGTGGTCTGGCCCGCAATCTCATCGGGCGGCTCCGGCCTCAGCTCACACAGTATCCTGAAAACATCCCGTACCCGCTGCGGCCGGTTTGGCTGGTCGCGCCAGTCGGCCAGCGGCATATCCGGCGCATCGGTTTCCAGCGCCAGCGACGCCAGCGGCAGGGTCGCCGCCAGTCGGCGCAACTTGGTTGCCCGGTCGTAGCTGATGGCACCACCAAACCCCAGGCAAAACCCAAGCTCGATATACTGCTGCGCCTGCTGCTCGCTACCGGAAAAGGCATGGACGATGCCGCCGCGCTCCAGACCTGCCTGCCGTAACGCCTTCAACACCTGGTCATGCGCTTTGCGCACATGCAGCAATACCGGCAGGTCGAAGCGTGCGGCCAGCTCGAGCTGACCGTCGAGGTAGTACTGCTGGGCGTCACGATCGGCATCCTCGATAAAGAAGTCCAGCCCGATTTCACCCACGGCTCGCGCCGCCCCCATCGCCAGACGCTCGGCGAGCCGCTCCAGATGCTCTGGCCGGTGCTCGCTCAGGAAACAGGGGTGCAGACCCAATGCGGGGTAGAGCTTGTCGTCGCCAGCGCACAGTCGCTCGACCCGGTCCCAGTTCGCGGCGGTCACGCCCGGCACCAGTATCTCGCGCACACCCGCCGCCCGGGCCTCGCTCAGCGCGGTATCGCGCCAGCCGTCGAAATCCGGAAAGTCGAGATGGCAGTGGCTGTCGAACAGCGCCGGGATGGCATTCATGGGCTTTACCGCGAGCGTAATCCGGTGAATAACATCCAGAGCCTAGCACGGAAGGCTATCTATGCAGGTTGGGTCTAGCGGCAAAGCCGCGTAACCCGACAAGGGGAGTTCCGGGGCAATACAATACCAACCGAAATCAATCGATCTGTAATGCGATCGATATGATGGGGCCACGATACCCCGGCTGCGAGTTGGCGGAAAGGTTGTGCCATTGCATCGCCAGACCCACCCTCCGGTCCGTGGATTCGGAGGGATGGGTTCGGGATCTTTGCCCGTCACGTCACGCCTAACCGGTAACGGGCCACCCAATATCAATGCTCGCGGGTAGCGCGGAAGGCGACGTCCGGCCAGCGTTCCTCGGTAAGACTGAGATTGACACGGGTCGGCGCCAGGTAGGTCAGCAGTCCACCGCCATCGATGGCCAGGTTGTCGTAGGCCTTGCGGCGGAAATCCTCGAGCATCTTGTTGTCCTTGCACTCGACCCAGCGCGCCGTCTGAACGGTGACGCCCTCGTAGACGCAGTCCACCTTGTACTCGTCCTTGAGGCGATAGACGACGACGTCGAACTGCAGCTGGCCCACCGCCCCCAGGATCAGGTCGTTGTTCTTCAGCGGCTGGAACAACTGTACCGCGCCCTCTTCCGACAGCTGCTGCAGGCCTTTCTGCAACTGCTTCATCTTCAGTGGATCCTTGGGCCGCACGCGGCGGAACATTTCCGGCGCGAAGTGCGGGATGCCGGTGAACTTCATCAGCTCGCCAGCGGTGAAGGTGTCACCGATCTGGATGGTGCCGTGGTTGTGCAGACCGATGATGTCACCGGACCAGGCCTCCTCGACATTCTCGCGGTCGCCGGCCAGGAAGGTCACGGCGTCGGCGATCTTGACGTCCTTGCCGATGCGGGTGTGGCGCATCTTCATGCCGCGCTCGTAGCGGCCGGAGCAGATGCGCATGAAGGCGATGCGGTCGCGGTGCTTGGGGTCCATATTCGCCTGGATCTTGAACACAAAACCGCTGAAGCCCTCTTCGTCGGCCGCCACCGGACGCTGGTCGGTCTGACGTTCGGCCGGTGCCGGCGCCCATTCGACGAAGTCGTTGAGCATCTCGCGAACACCGAAGTTCGCTAGCGCGGTACCGAAGTAGACCGGAGTCTGTTTGCCGGCCATGAAGGCGTCCTGATCCCATTCATGGGTCGCGCCGCGCACCAGCTCCATTTCCTCGACGAAATCCTCGTACTCGTCGCCGAGCAGTGCCCGTGCCTCGTCGGAGTCGATCCCCTTGATGCGGATATCGTCCGCCAGCACCGCGTTCTTGCCGGGCTGGAAGACGTGGATTTCGTCGTTGTAGAGGTTGTAGACGCCCTTGAACTGCTTGCCCATGCCGATCGGCCAGTTGATTGGCGCCGCTTCGATGTTCAGCACCTCCTCGATCTCGTCGAGCAACTCGATGGGATCGCGAATATCGCGGTCGAGCTTGTTGACGAAAGAGAAGATCGGGGTGTCGCGCAGACGGCAGACGTCCATCAGCTTGATGGTACGATCCTCGACACCCTTGGCGCCGTCCACCACCATCAGCGCCGAGTCGACGGCCGTCAGGGTACGGTAGGTATCCTCGGAGAAGTCCTCGTGCCCCGGCGTATCCAGCAGGTTGACGGTACGGCCGTTGTAGGGGAACTGCATCACTGACGAGGTGATGGAGATACCGCGCTCCTGTTCCATGCTCATCCAGTCGGAGGTGGCATGGCGGTCGCTCTTCTTGCCCTTGACGGTACCGGCGGTCTGGATCAGCTGGCCGAGCAGCAGCAGCTTCTCGGTAATGGTGGTCTTACCGGCGTCGGGGTGGGAAATGATGGCGAAAGTCCGTCGTTTCGAGACTTCTCGCTGAATAGCGGCATTGGACATGGGTGAAAATCTTCTGGTCAGTCGGGGAATGACAGCACCAGCCAGCCTCCGGGTTCGAGGTGGCTCGGCCTGTGCATCCATGGCGTTGGTCGGGAATGGCGCCTATTTTCCCCGATCCGGCGCCGATACTCAATCGAAGCGGCGGCAAAAGCCGGCAGCTGGCAAACACTGTCGGCTACGGGGCGACAATCAATCAGCCTGAGAGTACCCCTGCCGCAGCGAAACCAGCATGGCGTCGACGATCTGCGGCGCCTCGTTGCAGAGGTCGCGTTGGCGCCCCTCCTCCAGCCAGTTGAGCACCACGCCATCCAGCGTCGAATGCAGCACGAAAGCCCCCAGCTCCAGCGGGTAATTCCTCGGCAGCTGCTCGCGGCGCACCGCGTTGCTCAGGATTCGCTCGAATCGGACGCGAAAGCGCTTGTGCGCCGCCTGAAGGTTTTCGCCGATCTCCTTGAGGTCGCCTTCCAGCTCGGAGCGATTGACCATCATCCGGAAGATCTGTTGATGCTCGGACTGGCCGGCCACCGTGCGCATGATGGCCACGAGCAGCTCCCGCAGGCGGTCCAGCGGATAGGGCTCATCGGGACTTTCACTGCTATCCGCCAGTGTCTCGAGCGGCTGGCGCAGCCGCGCCCAGATCGCTTCGAAAATATCGGCCTTGTTCTTGAAGTGCCAGTAAACGGCACCTCGGGTGAGGCCGGCCTCGTTGGCGATATCGGTAAGGGTGGTACTGACAATTCCTTTGTCACAAAACAGCTTCAGTGCCGTGTCCAACAGGCAGTTGCGGGTTTCCAGTGCTTCTTCTTTGGTACGACGGGCCAAGGGCAACGACTCCAGGGAATTGTAACTTTTTGTAAAGACGAGGTTCACACATCTTACATACATACGCGTTTGTATGTAAGATGTTTAACAACCCTGATAATTCTTCGGCGGTACAGTCGTCATGATGGCCGTTCCGCTCGATCCTATTGTAAAGAACTTCCGATGCTGAATACCTCACTTATCAGAACGCTCTCCGCTACGCTGCTGGCCGGCCTGCTGGTCGCCGGCTGCGACACCTCCGCGCCGACTGCAGCCGCAGCGTCCGCTGCGCCCGCCCCCGAGGTCGACGTCATCACCGTGAACAGCCGGCCGGTCAGTCTGCACAGCGAACTGACTGGACGCACCTCGGCCCATCGCATCGCCGAAGTACGCCCCCAGGTTTCCGGGATCGTGCTGCAGCGCCTGTTCGAAGAAGGCTCCGACGTCAAGGCCGGCCAGGTACTGTACCGTATCGACCCGGTGATCTACGAAGCGGAAGTGGCCAGCGCCGAAGCGGAGTTGGCCAAGGCGCAGGCAGCCGAGCACAGCGCCCGCCTCAGGGCCGACCGCTATACCGAGCTGGCGCAGCGCCAGGCGGTCAGCCGCCAGGACCAGGATGACGCCCGGGCGTCCTGGAAGCAGGCACAGGCGGAAGTCGCCGCTGCCAGGGCCGCCCTGCAGCGCGCACGCATCAACCTGGCCTACACCGAGGTGAAGGCGCCGATCGCCGGCCGTATCGGCACGTCCGGCGTCACCGAAGGGGCGCTCGTTACCGCGGAGCAGTCCGCGCCGCTGACCACCATCCAGCAGCTCGACCCGCTGTACGTCGACATGCGCCAGTCCACCAGCGAACTGCTGCGTCTCAAGCGTGCCTTCGCCGACGGCAGCCTGGTCGCAGGCCCCGGCGACAGCGCCGAAATCCAGATCCGGCTTGAGGATGGCAGCGTCTATGGCAAGCCCGGCACGCTGAAGTTCTCCGACGTTGCGGTGGACGAGAGCACCGGCATGGTTAACCTGCGTGCCGAAGTGCCGAACCCGGACCTGCTGCTGCTCCCGGGGATGTTCGTGCGCGGACAGCTGACCGAGGGCGAGCGCCCCCGGGGAATGCTGGTGCCGCAGGCAGGCGTCACCCGCACGCCTAACGGCGGTGCAACTGTGCTGCTGGTCGACGCCGAGAACAAGGTGGAAAAGCGCCCGGTCCAGCTTGGCCGCGCCATCGACGGCAACTGGCTGGTCGAATCGGGGCTCGAAGACGGTGCCCGCGTGATCGTCGCAGGCTTGCAGAAGGTCCGTCCCGGCATGACCGTAACGCCAAGTGAAACCGCGACGGCCGCCGGAGACGCCGCGGCCAGCAACGTAAAGGACAGCTAAGCCATGGCAAGGTACTTCATAGACAGGCCCATCTTCGCCTGGGTCATCGCCATCGTAATCATGCTGGCCGGCGCCCTTTCGATCCTCAAGCTGCCGATCGCCCAGTACCCGAGCATCGCGCCACCCGCCGTGACCATCAGCGCCAGCTACCCGGGCGCCTCGGCCCAGGCGCTGGAGGAGTCGGTAACACAGGTGATCGAGCAGAACATGACCGGGCTCGACAACCTGGTGTACATGTCCTCCAGCAGTGACTCGACCGGCAATGCCAGCGTAACCCTGACGTTTGCCGCCGGCACCGATCCGGATATCGCTCAGGTCCAGGTGCAGAACAAGCTGCAGGCCGCAACCACCCAGTTGCCGGCGGCGGTTCAGCAGCAGGGTCTCAACGTATCCAAGTCCTCCAGCAGTTTCCTGATGGTGGCGGCGCTGATTTCCACCGACGGCCGCCTCAACCGCGAGGACCTCGGCGACTACGTCGCCTCGAACCTGCGCGAGCCGCTTAGCCGCGTCAACGGTGTCGGCGACGTCACGCTGTTCGGCGGCCAGTACGCCATGCGCATCTGGCTCGATCCGCACAAGCTGACCAGCTACAGCCTGACGCCGCAGGACGTACGCAATGCCATCCAGGCTCAGAACAGCCAGGTGTCGGTTGGCTCGATCGGCGCCCAGCCCGCCGTCGAGGGCCAGCAATTCACCGCCACCATCACCGGCCAGAGCCGCAAGCAGAGCGTCGAGGATTTCCGCAACCTGGTCTTGCGTGTCACGCCCGCGGGCGCCCGTGTTTACCTCCGGGACGTGGCACGCGTCGAGCTCGGCTCCGAGAGCTATGGCGTCGAGGCCCTGTACAACGGCCAGCCCACGGCCGCTGTCGCGATCAAGCTGGCGACCGGCGCCAACGCGCTGGATACCTCAGATCGCGTGCGAGAGCGCATCGGCGAGCTGTCCGCCTTCTTCCCGGACGGCGTTGAGGTCGTGTACCCCTACGACACCACGCCGTTCATCAAGATTTCGATCGAGGAAGTGGTACAGACCCTGTTCGAGGCCATTCTGCTGGTATTCCTGGTGATGTTCCTGTTCCTGCAGAATTTCCGCGCCACCCTGATTCCGACCATCGCCGTACCGGTGGTACTGCTCGGCACCTTCGGCGTGATGGCCGCGTTTGGCTTCTCGATCAATACCCTGACGATGTTCGGCATGGTGCTGGCGATCGGCCTGCTGGTCGACGACGCCATCGTGGTGGTCGAGAACGTCGAACGCATCATGGCCGAGGAGGGCCTTTCGCCCCGCGAGGCCACCCGCAAGTCGATGGGTCAGATCACCAGCGCCCTGATCGGTATTGCGCTGGTGCTGTCAGCGGTATTCGTGCCAATGGCGTTCTTCAGCGGCTCCACCGGCGCCATCTACCGCCAGTTTTCCATCACCATCGTCTCGGCGATGGCGCTGTCGGTACTGGTCGCGCTGGTGCTGACGCCGGCGCTGTGCGCGACCATGCTCAAGTCGGGCCAGCACGGCAGTACGCGCGGCTTCTTCGGCTGGTTCAACCGCAGCTTCGAGCGCAACACCGAGCGCTACAAGCGCGGCGTCAGCGGCCTGGTGCGACGGCCTGTCCGTTTCGCCGCGATCTATTTCGGCCTGGTGGCGGTGCTGGCACTGCTGTTCGTGCGCCTGCCCGGCTCCTTCCTGCCGGAAGAGGATCAGGGCGTGTTCTTTGCACTGGTGCAGCTGCCCGCGGGCGCGTCGCTGGAACGTACCGAAGAGGTTATGGCGCGCACCCGAGACCATCTGCTGGACACCGAAAGCGACTATATCGAGTCGGTACTGACCGTCTCGGGCTTCAGTTTCGCCGGCAGCGGCCAGAATGCCGGTATCGCCTTCGTCAAACTCAAGGACTGGAGCGAGCGGCAGTCACCGCAGAGCAGCGCCAATGCCATTATCGGGCGCACTATGGGGTTCCTGTCCCAGGTCAAGGAAGCCCAGGCATTCGCCTTCAACCTGCCGCCGATCCCGGAACTCGGCACTGGCAGCGGCTTCGATTTCTATCTGCAGGACCGCGCGGGTCTCGGTCATGAGCGACTGGTCGAGATCCGCAACCAGCTGCTGGGCATGGCGGCGCAGGACCCGGCGTTGATCCAGGTGCGCCCCAACGGCCTGAACGACACGCCGCAGCTGCATATTGCTATCGATTACGACCGAGCAATGGCGCAGGGTTTGAGCGTCGACGATATCAACTCGGCGCTGTCGATCGCCTGGGGTTCGGCCTATGTTGACGACTTCATCGATCGTGGTCGCGTCAAGAAGGTCTACCTACAGGCCGACGCGCCGTTCCGAATGGACGCCGAGGACCTGAAACTCTGGCACGTGCGCAACAGTAACGGCGAAATGGTGCCGTTCGACGCCTTCGCCCGAAGCGAATGGAGCTTCGGCTCGCCGCGCCTGGAACGCTATAACGGCATTCCGGCCGTCAACATTGTCGGCCAGGCCGCACCCGGCATGAGTACCGGCGACGCCATGGCGGCGATCGAGCGGATCGTCGACCAGTTGCCGGCCGGCGTCGGCATCGAGTGGACCGGTCTGTCCTATCAGGAGCGTATGGCCGGCGACCAGGCCCCGATGCTGTATGCGCTGTCGATCCTGGTGGTGTTTCTCTGCCTGGCGGCGCTGTACGAAAGCTGGTCGGTGCCCTTCGCGGTGATCCTGGTGGTACCGCTCGGGGTGCTCGGGGCCATCGTTGCCGCCAGCCTCTTCGGCCTGTCGAATGACGTCTACTTCCAGGTCGGTCTGCTGACCACCATCGGGCTTTCGGCGAAGAACGCCATTCTGATCGTGGAGTTCGCCAAGCAACTGCACGATCAGGGCAGAGGCTTGTTCGAATCGGTGGTCGAGGCCTCGCGCCTGCGCCTGCGGCCGATCCTGATGACCTCACTGGCATTCATCCTCGGCGTGCTGCCGCTGGCGATCAGCAGCGGCGCCGGCGCCGGCAGCCGCAACGCCATCGGCATCGGCGTGATGGGCGGCATGATCAGCGCGACGGTGCTCGCGATCTTCTTCGTACCGCTGTTCTTCGTGTTGGTGATGCGCTATTTCGGCGGCAAAAATCCGCAGCCTGCAGAGGCAGAGCTGGCGCAGGCGGCCTGAGCCAGAGAAGCAGCCCCCCCCTGGCCTGAAACGGCTGCGGGAGGGCAATCGGAGGGGCGTCCGGCGGGCGCCCCTTCGCGTTTTTGAGTTCCCGCGACTGGGATATACTGGGCGCGATTCGCATCCCCGGGGACCTGACATTGTTCGGTAATCGACAACAGCTGCTGCAACTGACCTATATCCGCACCTTCGCGCTGTTCGGCCTCAGCGCCCTGCTGCTGTATGCGGTCTACGGCCTGCGCACCCAGGTCGACAACTGGCTTGCCAGCGCCACCCTGCTGGCGATGGCGCTGGTCAATTTTGCCACCTACAAGCGCCTGGGCTCCCGCCTGCCGGTAACGAACCCCGAACTGTTCGGCCAGCTGACCGCCGACGCCGTGCTTTACGGCGCCCTCTTCTACCAGACCGGCGGTGCCACCAATCCCTTTGTGTTCATGCTGCTGATCCCGCTGATCATCGCCGCCACCACCCTGCCCTGGCGTTACACCTGGCTGACCGCAGCGCTGGTCGTCGCCATCTACGGCTCACTGCTGACGTACCACATCCCGCTGTGGAACCTCGCCGACATCCATCAGCACCAGCTACCCAAGCTGTTCAACCTCCACGTCACCGGCATGTGGCTCAGTTTCCTGCTGACGGTAATGATGATCGGCTGGTTTGTCGCCCGGATGCACGACAGCCTGATGCTGCAGCAGCAGCGTCTGGAACGGGCACGGCAGAAGCGCATCGAAGACCAGCAACTGCTGGCGCTCGCCAACAATGCCGCCGGCACCGCCCACGAACTGGGCACGCCACTGGGTACCATGCGGGTACTGCTGCGGGAAATGGAGCTCGAGCACGGCGACGACAGTGACCTGCTGGACGACATCCGGCTGCTGCAACAGCAGGTCACGGTCTGCTCGGAGCGGCTGCAGAGCCTGGCGCACTCGGTGCGGGACGAACCGCTGCAATCGTCGATCAGACCCGTCGACCAGGTACTCGACGAGGTCATCGATCAGTGGCAACTGATGCGTCCCGAGGTCCGCTTCTCGCGCCAGCGCACTGACGGCAGGGCCCCCGAAATCCGCTGCCAGACAGCGTTACGCCAGGCGCTGCTGAACCTGCTCAACAACGCCGCCGATGCCTGTCCGGAGAATATCGAGATCCGGCTGGACTGGGACGACCGCAATTGCTGGCTGCGCATCCGCGACCAAGGCCCCGGCCTGCCGCTGGAGCGCAGCGAGGAGCTCGGCAAGCCGTTCGTGACCACCAAAGGACGCGGACTGGGTATCGGCCTCTTCCTCACCACCAGCACCCTGGCCAGCCTCGACGGCGAGGTGCGCCTCTATAACCACCCCGACGGCGGCACCCTGACCGAGGTGCGGCTGCCCAGGGCAAAGCCACCTCCGTTGACTGATGAGCACAGCGATGACTGACGCAATCCCCTTCCTGGTCGTCGACGACGATCCCACCTTTACCCGGGTGCTGTCACGAGCCCTGACCCGGCGTGGTTACGGCGTCAAAGTGGCGCGCAGCGTTGACGAAGCACGCCGCCTGTTGCAGGACTGGGTGCCATCGCTGGCCACCGTGGACCTGAAGATGGAAGGTGACTCGGGCCTGGCACTGATTCCGGAACTGCGCGCAGCGTCCGCCGAGATGGGCATATTGGTACTGACCGGCTACGCCAGCATCGCCACCGCGGTGGACGCCATCAAGCTCGGCGCCACCCAGTACCTGCCCAAACCCGCCGACGCCGATCAGATCCTTGCCGCCCTGTCGCAGCAGGAGGTGAATATCGAAGCCGAAATCGAAGCCCAGCCCATGTCGGTGGACCGCCTCGAGTGGGAACACATTCAGAAGGTGCTGAACGAACACGACGGCAATATTTCCGCCACCGCACGGGCGCTGGGGATGCACCGGCGTACGCTGCAGCGCAAGCTTTTAAAAAGGCCGGTGCGGCGATAGCGGCTGCCGCAGGTTCGGTGGCGCGGCGCAGCGGCATAACCCAACAAGCGGCTATCCGTTCACAACTCTGCCGCCGACGCCAATCGATCTGTACTGCGATCGATTTGACGGGTTACGCGTCACTGCTCGTCGATATACGCTCGGGCGTTGAAGGTACGGATCCAGTCCGGGTAGAACACCATCATGCCGGTCATCAGGATGCCATTGAGCAACCCTTCCGGGAACATGATCAGCGGCAGCAGCATCACATACTCGCGATGCAGGCGGGCCCAGTCGTAGGCGCCGTCGAGCCACAGCAGCAGCACCGTCGACAATCCGGAGGATGCCGCCGCGAGCCCGCCGCCGATGAAGGCGCAGAGAAACAGGTAGATGAAAAAGTTTTTCGGCAGCTTCGCTTCCACCAGCCGCAACAGGCCATAGCTGACCCAGGCCGGCAGCACGATCGAACAAAGGCCATTAACCGAGAAGCCCTCCCAGCTTTCCCGGCCGATCAGCGTCATGCCAAGCAGCGCCAGCGTCGCCGAAACCACCGCCAGGTCCCAGCCGAACATCAGCGTCAGCGTCGTCATGCCGAGGAAGTGAATGCCCAGCCCCGGCGAAATGCCGGCGCGCAGCACCCAGAGCAGCATCAATGCGACGGTGGCGCCGAAGAACAGATGCTGCAACTGGCGATTCGAGGCCAGCACCCGCCAGGGCAGGCGCCAGAGTGCAACCAGCAACAGCAGGGCGAACAGCGGATGGGCGATCCACACCAGCAGCGGGCTCAGCAGCCCTTGCGAAATACTCATCGTTGCCGCTACCCGGTAAAGGTTTTGCTCATCAAAAGTGCATCCTCGGTGCCCGACGCACTGCTGTAGTATCCGCGCCGCCGACCGTCTTCCTGCATGCCCAGGATCCGGTACAGGCTTAGCGCCGCGGCATTGGATGCACGCACCTCGAGCAACAGCCGCTGACAGCCGTCGCAGGCCAGGCGCGACATCATGTCCTCCAGCAACCGACGTCCCAGTCCTTCGCGTCGTCGCTGCGGCAACACCGCTATCTGCAACAGTTCGGCTTCGTCGAAGAGCCGGCTGCATAACGCAAAGGCAATCAGCTCGCCACCATCGTACAGCCCCAGGTTGAGGCCATCCGGTTTCTGCAGCTGACGACGCAACAGTGCTTCGCTCCAGGGCGGATCGAAACAAAGGGTCTGGAAATCACATAGCGCCGTCAGATCGGCAGCCGACAAGGCGCGCGCTTCAGCCATCGGCGAGCGCCCGGACCAGCGGCTGCAGGTCGCGCCAGACATCACGCTTGCAGCCCGGGATCTGCAGCATCTCGCTGAGGCTGGCGCTCGCCAGCGCCGGCACATCGCCGCAGGGATGGAACAGGGTGCCACGCAGACCATCGCCCGCTTCGCGGGTGCGCAGCACCAGCTGCGCTGCGGCCTCGCCAAGCAGCAGCAGGAACCGCGGCGGCGAGGTTTCGGTCATGCGCCCCAGCTTGCGCTGCACTGCCGCCTCCGCCTGTGCCCAGCCCTGATCCAGCGTACGGCTGGCGAATACCGGCCAGGGCAGCATCTGAGCCGCCGACGGCTGCTCCGCGTTCACGCCCAGCGCACGTACCAGCGCCACCGACAGGCGCTGGTGTGCTGATGTGAAGCCTCGGGACTGCGGCGGCAACGAATCGATCAGCAGTGCATCACCGATGGTCAGGAAAGCCAGCTTGAACTCCGGCACTTCCTGCGCCGCAACCGGCGGCAGGGGGGCGGCGGGCTGCTCGGGCAATACTGTTTCGGCAACGGCTGCCGGAACCGTGGCGGGTTTTGCAGGCGGCGGTTTCGGACCGGGCTTGCGCGCTTCGGTATCGGCACCAAGGCTGTCGAGCAGTGCGCTTCGCCCGGCCCCACTGGGTTGCGGCCGAACGCCGGACGACACCGGGCGGGAGACAGGCGAAGGAACAGCCTCAGCGACATCATCCTCGAAGAAGTCGCTGTCATCCGCCGGCTTATCCCCGTGCCGAAAGCTCCAGACCCAGTCCGCCGACGGGCGGGCGCCGGGCAGCGGCGCACGCGGCAGCCAGCTGGGAATCCCCAGGGCATCGAGATACTGGTGCCGCCGCCGTTCCTGCATCATCGTTCAGGTCAGACCTGCGGATGCGCTTTCTGGACGTTGGCGTCAAGCATGTTGAGCGCGTGCACGTACGCCTTCGCCGAGGCGATGATGATATCGGTATCGGCACCCAGGCCATTGACGATACGGCCTCCCAGTTCGAGACGCACCGTCACCTCGCCCTGGGAGTCGGTACCGCTGGTGATGGCGTTGACGGAGTACAGCTCGAGGCTGGCACCGGACTGCACCATGGACTCGATAGCCTTGAACGTGGCATCGACCGGGCCTGATCCCGCGGAAACCGCGGTTTTCTCGACACCGCCGATACTCAGCGTCACCGCAGCTTCCGGTACCTCGCCGGTCTGGGATGTGACCTTGAGGCTGCTGAGCTGATACTTCTCGTTGTTGGCGATGGCGCGGGCGTCCGACACCAGCGCCATCAGGTCCTCATCGAAAATCTCGTGTTTCTTGTCCGCCAGCTCCTTGAAGCGGGCGAAAGCGGTATTCAGTTCCGCGTCGGAGGCGAAGCTGGTGCCCAGCTCCTCGAGCCGGGTGCGGAAGGCATTCCGGCCAGAGTGCTTGCCCAGCACCATGCGGTTGGTATGCCAGCCGACGTCCTCGGCGGTCATGATCTCGTAGGTTTCACGGTGCTTCAGCACGCCGTCCTGGTGAATACCGGACTCGTGGGCGAACGCGTTGGCACCGACGATCGCCTTGTTCGGCTGCACCGGGAAGCCGGTGACGCTGGAGACCAGCTTCGACGCCGGAACGATCTGGGTGGTATCGATACCGGTTTCGAGCCCGAGGCAGTCGCGGCGGGTGCGCAGCGCCATGACGATCTCCTCGAGCGAGGCGTTGCCGGCACGTTCGCCGAGACCGTTGATGGTGCACTCCACCTGGCGGGCGCCAGCGGATACGGCCGCCAGCGAGTTGGCCACCGCGAGGCCGAGGTCGTTGTGACAGTGCACCGAGAACACCGCCTTGTCGGCGTTCGGGATTGTTTCGATCAGGCGACGAATGGTATTGGCGAACTCCTCCGGCACGGCGTAACCCACAGTGTCGGGAATGTTGATGGTGCGCGCGCCGGCATTGATGACCTGCTCGATAATGCGACACATGAAGTCGAATTCGGAGCGGCTGGCATCCTCTAGCGAAAACTCGACGTCGTCGATCAGGCCGCGGGCCCGGGTCACCGCCCGCACCGCCTGCTCCACCACCCGATCCGGCTCCATCTGCAGCTTGTACTTCATATGGATCGGCGATGTGGCGATAAAGGTATGGATACGACCGCTGTTGGCGCCACGCAGCGCTTCCCCGGCGCGGTCGATATCGGCATCCAGCGCACGGGACAGGGAACAGACAGTGCTGTCCTTGACGGTGTCAGCAATCGACTTGACCGCCTCGAAATCACCGGGGCTGGCGATAGCGAAGCCTGCTTCGATGACGTCGACCCGCATTTTTTCCAGCTGACGCGCGATGCGCAGCTTTTCGTCCCGGGTCATGGAGGCGCCGGGGCTCTGCTCACCGTCGCGCAGGGTGGTATCGAATATAATGACTCTGTTGTTATCGCTCATCGGAAATACTCCATAAGGATTGCCCGGCCGCCGACGTCGTGCCTGGAAACAGATAAACCGGCCGCGAGCCGCCATTGCTGATCAGTCGTTCGGTGACGCCTTTCGGCCTCGGTATTCGCGGCCCGAAGCCGTGGCGACAGGTCCCGCACCACGCCGCTTTTCCTGCGTTTCGACCGCCGGAACAATAAGGATACAGCCAAACCGGCAGGAAGGAGAACGTCGGCTGGAGCCGCAATAGTGCGGAGCCCGCCGGGGCGGGCGCGACGGGCGCCCTTGTTCGGGTGCCGGTAACTTAAACGCCGGCTTGACCATTTGCAACCCGCGCCCGTTACAATGCCGCTGACTGCCGCAAAACGAACGACAGGTGAAGCATGGCTCCAGAGAATTTCGACCGTGTTATCGACCGGCGCGAGACCGCCAGCGAGAAATGGGAAAAATACCGGAACACCGAGATCCTGCCGATGTGGGTCGCCGATACCGACTTCATGTCGCCGCCGGCGGTGATCGATGCACTCCGCCAGCGTATCGATCACGGTGTCTTCGGCTACACCCACACGCCGGCGGAACTCGTCGAGCTGGTCGTCGACCGGATGCAACGCCTCTACGGCTGGAACATCGAACCCGAGTGGCTGGTCTGGTTGCCGGGTCTTGTCTGCGGCCTCAACCTCAGCTGCCGCGCCGTCGGCACGGACGGCGACAGCGTGCTGACGCCGAAGCCGATCTACCCGCCCTTCATGTCCGCGCCCCGACTCAGTTCCCGTCAGCTGATTACGGTACCGATGCAGCAGCAGGCCAACCGCTGGCTGATCGACTTCGATGCGCTGGAAGCCGTCATTACCCCCGACAGCCGGCTGTTGCTGTTTTGTAATCCGCACAACCCCGGCGGCACCTGTTACCGTCGCGATGAACTCGAACGGCTGGCGGCGATCGCCGGGCGGCACGACCTGGTGATCTGCTCCGACGAAGTGCACTGCGACCTGATTCTGGAGCCGGAGCTGCGCCATATCCCGCTGGCATCCCTGGGTGCCGGCATCGAGTCCCGCACCATTACGCTGATGGCACCGAGCAAGACCTACAACATCGCCGGACTCGGCTGCTCCTTCGCCGTCATTCCGGATCCGGACCTGCGCCGCGCCTTCCGGCGGGTACGCAAGGGCATCGTGCCGGACGTCAACCTGCTCGGCTACACCGCAGCGCTCGCCGCCTACCGCGACGGTGACGACTGGAACCGGCGTCAACTGGCGTACCTGCGCGGCAACCGCGACTACCTGGTCGCCGAAATCAACAGTATTCCCGGCCTGCACCTGGAACCGGTGGAAGCGACCTACCTGGCCTGGATCGATATTACCGCCGCCAAGCTGGAAAACCCGGCCCGCTTCTTCGAACAGGCCGGCGTCGGCATGTCGCCGGGACGCGATTTCGGCGACGACCGTTACATGCGGCTCAACTTCGGCTGCCCGCGCGGCATGCTCGAGGAAGCGGTACGTCGCATCCGCAGCGCCATGCTCAATAGCCTGCCGGCGTGAACGGCAAGTGCCAGCACCGCCACCAACCGAAAACACGGACCGGAGGGTGGGTGAAGCGATGCACCGCAGCAGCTTTCACCCCGGCACCAGATTCCGGGCATCGTGGAACCCGCAATATCGATCGAAGTACAGATCGATTGGTGTCGGTCGGCAAACCGGTGGGCGAAACTCATGGTCGGCTCGGGTCTCTTACGCGTAACCCGTAACCCGTAACCCGTAACCAATCAAGCCAGATCGAACGGAAAGGCGATGACGTCACGAATGGAGCGGGTGCCAAGCGCCAGCATCACCAGGCGGTCGACGCCGAGGGCGACGCCGGCGCAGTCCGGCATGCCCTGATCCAGGGCCGCGACCAGGCGGGTCTCCAGCGGTCGTTGCGGCAGGCCCAGTCCGGCGCGGCTGTGCTGATCTGCCTCCAGGCGTCTCCCCTGCTCGGCGGCGTCGGTCAGCTCGTGGTAGCCGTTGGCGATCTCCATACCATCGATGAACAGTTCGAACCGTGCCGCCACCGGGGTACCAAAAGCGTCCTCGCGCACCCGCGCCAGCGCCGACTGGGACGCCGGGAAATCGTAGACGAAGACACCGCCTTCGAGTCGCGGCTCGATAACGTGGGACATCAGCAGGTTGAGCCAGGTATCGCGGGAGTCGTCCTCGAAATCCGCGTCGACATGGCGCCGGCACAGCGACTGCAGTTCAGCCAGGCCCGCACGATGCGGATCGATACCGAGTTCACGCTCGAACAGCGCCCGATAGCTGAGTTGCTGCGGCGCGAAATCCGGCAGCACCGCAGCCACCAGCGCCTCGACCTCGTCCATCAGGTCGCTGTCGTCGAAGCCCGGGCGATACCACTCCAGCATGGTAAATTCGGGGTTGTGGCGTCCGCCCACTTCACCGTTGCGGAACACCTTGCCCAGCTGGTATATCGCGCCCGCGCCTGCGGCCAGCAGCCGTTTCATCGCGTATTCCGGCGAGGTCTGCAGGTACAGGCTTTGCGCCGGCGATTCCGGCGTCGGCCGGAACTGCGCCTCGATCGAATCGATAAAGGGATCGCTCACCGCCCGGTGCGACAACTGCTGGGTATCCACCTCCATCACGTCGCGCGCGGCGAAGAACTGCCGGATACGGCCAAGGATCTCGGCGCGCCGGCGCAGGTTGTCGAGCGGGGCGCTCGGGCGCCAGTCTTCTGGAATCATCGTCTCTACCGTTTCAATCTCGCCGCTCCTGCGCATCCATGCGCCCGCGGCATACCGTACATCCTGTACATAACGCGCAACGGCAGCCGAAGCTGCCGTTGCAAGGTGGCGCGTCAGCGGCCGGATCAGGCGCGGCTGACGTAATCGCCGGTGCGGGTGTCGATGCGCAGCACGTCGCCCACTTCGATAAACAGCGGTACGCGAACAACGGCACCGGTGCTCAGGGTTGCCGGCTTGGAGCCGCCCTGCGCGGTATCGCCTTTCAGGCCGGGATCGGTTTCGGTGACTTCCAGCTCGACGAAGTTCGGCGGCGTCACGGAAATCGGGTTGCCGTTCCACAGCGTCAGCATGCAGCGATCCTGCTCCTTGAGCCACTGGTGCGCGTCGCCCACGGCGTTCTTGTCAGCGGCATACTGTTCGAAGGTGGCCGGCTCCATGAAGTGCCACATTTCACCGTCGAAGTAGAGGTATTCCATATCACGGTCCATAACATCGGCGCCTTCTGCCGATTCGTTGGACTTGAAGGTTTTTTCCCAGGTGCGGCCGGTGATCAGGTTGCGCATCTTGACGCGGGTGAACGCCTGGCCCTTGCCGGGCTTGACGAACTCCACATCAGTCATGGTGCAGGGATCGCCGTCCAGCATGATTTTCAGGCCGTTCTTGAACTGGTTCGCGGAATAGTTTGCCATATGAGACTCAGAACTTATGGTAGCTTGATGTAGTGCCGGCCCACATCGAAGCCGGAGGCGGAGCCCGGCACGGAGCCAGCGCATTCGACGGACGGGACGGTGGAAAACGGGCGCGAGCCCGAAAATTGACAGCTATTCTACTTGAAAGGAGAATGCGAGCAAATTTCCGTGGTACGCTCACCTTGAATCTTCCCCTGACCCAGCTAGACGACTGGCAGTCGCTGCTCAGTCACACCCTCGACGATCCCGCTGAACTGCTTCACCGGCTGGCACTGCCTGAGACACTGCTGGCCGCCGCCCGCGAGGCTGCCGGGGATTTCCCGCTGCGCATCCCGCTGCCCTACCTCACGCGTATCCGCAAAGGCGATCCGGACGACCCGCTGCTGCGCCAGGTTTTGCCGCTGGGCGCCGAGCGCATTGCCGTGCCCGGCTACGTGACCGACCCCCTTGCCGAGGCCGACGCCAACCACCGCGATGGCCTGATTCACAAGTACCGGAGGCGGGTGCTGCTGATTCTCACCGGCGCCTGCGCGATCAACTGCCGCTACTGCTTTCGCCGGCACTTTCCCTACGACGACAACCGACTCGGCCCCGACCAGTGGCGCGGGGTACTCGATTACCTGCACGCGCACCCGGAGGTCAACGAGGTGATCTTCTCCGGTGGGGATCCGCTCGCCACCAGCGACAAACGCCTGGCTCGCTTCATCGCCGACCTCGAGCAGATCCCGCACCTGACCCGGCTGCGCATCCATAGCCGACTGCCGGTCGTCATCCCGCAGCGTGTGACCGACAGTCTGATCGATACGCTCACCGGCAGCCGCCTCAAGCCGGTGCTGGTCCTGCACGTCAATCACGGCAACGAGATCGACGGCGAGGTCGAACACGCACTCGGGCGCCTGCGCCGCGCAGGTGTGACGTTACTCAACCAGTCGGTACTGCTGCGCGGCGTCAACGACAACGTGGCGGCGCTGCGCGATCTCAGCGAGCGGCTGTTCGATGCCGGTGTGCTGCCGTACTACCTGTTTGTACTCGATGCCGTCGCCGGCGCGGCCCACTTCGACGTGCCGGACGACGAGGCTCGCGGCCTGGTGCTTGAGTTACAGCGCGAGCTGCCCGGCTTCCTGGTACCGCGCCTGGCGCGCGAGATTCCCGGCCGCCCGGCGAAGACCCTGCTTGGCCTTCCCGAATGATGAAATTTTTTTGCAGCCATTAAGCGACAGTTCAAGCGAGCCCGGCATCGTGCGACAATCGGCCACAGCTGGTGCAGAATGGAAGTTGCATAAATTTCAATCAGCTTAGATCGGCAAACGCCGATAAAGGGATCAAGAATAATTCTGTATGGACAAAAGCAGGAGCCTGGTCAGATGAAACCCTGGAAACTACTGTTGCTTGCAACCTGCGCCACAACGATTACCGGCTGCAACAGTCTGTTCAAGAAAGAACCCGAACCGGTCCCAGAACCGGTGGTAAAAGTCATCAAGCTCAAGGAACCGGTGGTACAGGTGCACGGTTTCAATCCCGGCAAGCCGGGGCGTGGCGGCATGACCGACGCTCACATCAACTTCAGCAACGTCTCCGCCGAGCGATTGCAGTTCGTGATGTTCAAGACCACCGCCTACGACAGCCAAGGCCGGGTGGTGCGCGCCAAGAAGACCAATCGTCCCACTGCCTGGCTACGGGTCGCAGGCCCCTTTGAGCCGTTTAAGCCGGCCAGCGACCATAAGTGGGACAAGATCTGGCAGAGCAAGGATCTGGCCTGTTTCGAGGTCGAAGGCGTCGAGATCATCTACATGGACGGCGCCAACGAGTACTACAACGAGACTCGTCTCGGCGACATCCTCGACCCCGGCCTGAACAATAGCTGTCGCCTCAGCGAAAACGTCGTGGCGCAGCAGCAGACGCAGCTGCAACAACCGCAGCAGTAAAACCATCGATCGCCTCCCGGACCCGTTACCGATACGGGAGGCGATCGAAAACTGCGGCTACTTGCGCGGCGGCACCGTAACCGGAAAGGCGGTGATGGTCCCCTTCGCCTCGCTGATCTTCGGCACGCCCTCCTGCTTCACCTCATCGATGCGGATAATCGCCTGCATCGGAATGAACGACCGCTTGACGTCGCCGAACTGCTTCTTCAGTTTTTCCTCGCCCGGGTCCACCAGCAGCTCGGAGCGGTTACCGAAGACGAACGCCTCCACTTCGATAAATCCCCACATCTCGCTCTGGTAGACGTGCCGGGCGTAAAGCTCGTACACCTGATCCTGATTGACGAACTGTACCCGATACATGCGATCGTCACTGGCCATCGATTCTCGATCTCACTATTTGCAAAAAGTTGAACCCAATGTCCTCTATGTGGGGGCTGAGCTGCGAGATGCAAGGCTGCTCAAATTCTGGTCAGCCCAGGCGGCTTTCAGTATAATGCCCGGTCCTTTTCGGGGGCCTGCCCAGGGCCCCACCGCAGAAGTCCGTGCACGCCGTATCGTTAAGGCCGGATTTTGCGGCGCAACAGATCAACCAAATACAGGTGAGAGATGGCGAAAAAGCTGTTTATCAAAACCCATGGCTGTCAGATGAACGAGTACGACTCCGCTCGCATGGCGGACCTGCTCGGCGAGAGCCATGCTCTGGAGCTGACAGACAATCCCGACGATGCGGATGTGTTGCTGCTCAACACCTGTTCGATCCGCGAGAAGGCCCAGGAAAAGGTATTCCACCAGCTCGGACGCTGGCGCAAGCTCAAGGAACAGAAGCCGGACCTGGTGATCGGCGTTGGCGGCTGCGTCGCCAGCCAGGAGGGCGACGCCATCTACCAGCGCGCGCCTTACGTCGACATGATCTTCGGCCCGCAAACGCTGCACCGGCTGCCGGAGATGATCGATCTGACGCATCAGGGCCAGAAGGGCGTCGTTGACGTCAGCTTCCCGGAAATCGAGAAGTTCGACCATCTGCCGGCACCCAAGGTGGAGGGCGCAGAAGCCTTCGTCTCGGTGATGGAAGGCTGCAGCAAGTACTGCACCTTCTGCGTCGTGCCCTACACCCGTGGCGAGGAGGTCAGCCGCCCGCTGGATGACGTCATCGCCGAGTGCGTCGAGCTGGCCGAGCAGGGCGTGCGCGAGGTCAATCTGCTGGGGCAGAACGTGAATGCCTACCGCGGCGCCACCCACGACGGCGACAACGCCGACCTGGCCGAGCTGATCCGCCTGGTCGCCGCGATCGACGGCATCGACCGCATCCGCTTCACCACCTCGCATCCGGTCGAGTTCAGCGACAGTCTGATCGACGTCTATGCCGAGGTGCCGGAGCTGGTCAGCCATCTGCACCTGCCGGTACAGAGCGGCTCGGACCGTATCCTTATGGCGATGAAGCGCGGCCACACCGCGTTGGAGTACAAGTCGAAGCTGCGCCGCATCCGCAAACTGCGCCCCGACATCAGCTTTTCGTCCGACTTCATTGTCGGTTTTCCCGGCGAGACGGATGCCGATTTCGAGGCCACCATGAACCTGATCCAGGAAATCGGCTTCGACCACTCCTTCAGCTTCGTCTACAGCCGTCGTCCCGGCACACCGGCCGCGGACCTGCCGGATACCGTCACGGAAGAGGCCAAGAAGCAGCGCCTGCAGATCCTGCAGGACCGCATCATCGCACAGGCGATGCAGATAAGCCGTCGCATGGTCGGCAGTGTCCAGCGTATACTGGTGAACGGCTACTCCAAGAAGGATCCGGGGGAACTGTCGGGCCGCACCGAGAACAACCGGGTAGTGAATTTCCGCTGCGACAACCCGGATCTGATCGGCCGCTTTGCCGACGTGCGCATCGTTGAGGCCTATGCCAACTCGCTGCGCGGGGAACTGATCAGCTCGGAGCTGGATCAAACCCACTGAATGCCACATTCGTGACCGGGCGGTACCGCCCGGACGCGTGATGCATGGATGCATCACCATTGACCACAGGTCAATGCGAGTTCCTGAAAATCCGCGAATTTTCAGGAGCGACGATGAAACCGGTCTGGACGGTCCGTTTCATCTCAAGGTCATCAGGAGCCAATTTGAACACTGCGCAAACGCTTAAAGTCACCCTCGAACCCGACAATCCCGAATACCTGGCCAATCTCTGCGGCCAGTTCGACGAACACCTCAAGCTGATCGAGCAGCGCCTGCACATCGAGATCCGCAACCGCGGCAATCACTTTCAGCTGATCGGCGACCTGGAAATCGTCAAGGTCGTCGCCGATATCCTCGAACGCCTCTACCAGGACGCTGTCAAGGGCGCGCAGCTGACGCCAGAATCCGTACATCTGCTGTTGCAGCAGTCCGGGGTCGAACAGCTGCAGAGCCGACTCGAACAGACCGATGCCGACGTCAGCATCCGCACCAAGAAGGTCCATATACGCCCGCGTGGCGCCAACCAGCAGGCGTACGTGCGCGCCATCCGCGACTACGATATCAACTTCGGTATCGGACCTGCGGGCACCGGCAAGACCTACCTGGCGGTGGCCTGCGCGGTGGAGGCACTGGAGCGCGAGGAGATCAGCCGCATTTTGCTGGTGCGTCCGGCGGTCGAGGCCGGCGAGAAACTCGGCTTCCTGCCCGGCGATCTGGCGCAGAAGGTCGACCCCTACCTGCGCCCGCTGTACGACGCTCTCTACGAGATGATCGGTTTCGAGCGCGTCACCAAGCTGATCGAGCGTAACGTTATCGAGGTGGCTCCGCTGGCCTACATGCGCGGCCGCACGCTGAACGGCTCTTTCGTTATCCTCGACGAAAGCCAGAATACCACCCGCGAACAGATGAAGATGTTCCTGACCCGCATCGGCTTCGGTTCCACCGCGGTCATTACCGGCGACATCACCCAGGTCGACCTGCCGCGTAACATCCAGTCCGGGCTGCTGCACGCGATGCGGGTGCTCGACGGCGTCAAGGGCATCGGCTTCACCCACTTCTCGGCCAAGGACGTGGTGCGCCACCCGCTGGTACAGCACATCGTCGAAGCCTATGACCGTTTCGAGAAACAGGCTGAAGAGGCGGAAAAAGCCAAAAAGGCGGCCAGAACCGCGGGAGTCGCGCAATCGTGAGTGCCGATATCGATTTGCAGATCGGTACCGAGCGGTCCGGTCTGCCGACCGAGGCCCAGCTGCGGCAATGGGTTGAGGCGGCACTGGAGGACCGTCGCGACGGCGGCGAAATCTGCATCCGCATCGTCGACGCCGACGAAAGCCAGACGCTCAATCACCAGTACCGCGGCAAGGACAAACCCACCAACGTGCTCTCTTTCCCGTTCGAGGTTCCGCCCGGCGTGCCACTCGACCTGCTCGGCGATCTGGTGATCTGCGCCGAAGTGGTCGCTGACGAGGCGGTCGAGCAGCAGAAACCCGAGCTGCACCACTGGGCCCACATGGTTGTTCACGGGACCTTGCATCTGCTTGGCTACGATCATATAAATGACGAGGACGCCGAGGAGATGGAGTCGCTTGAGCGACAGATCCTCGATCGCCTTTCCATTCCAGATCCCTACCAGGAACGCTAACCGAGGACCCCCAATGAGCGTTGACCGATCGGGAGGCCAACCCCGAAGTTGGTTGGGCCGGCTTGCCCAGGCCCTGACCGACGAACCCAGAACCCGTGACGACCTGCTGTATCTGCTGCGAGAATCCGTCGAAGACAATATCCTCACCAGCGAGGCCCTCGGCATCATCGAAGGCGCCATGCAGGTATCGGACATGCAGGTCCGCGATGTCATGGTCCCACGCTCCCAGATGGTGGTGGTGCAGGTGGAACAGTCCCCGCGCGACTTCCTTCCGGTTATCATTTCCAGCGCCCACTCCCGCTTCCCGGTCATCGGTGAAAGCCCCGACGACGTGCTCGGCATTCTGCTGGCCAAGGAGCTGCTGCCGCTGATCCTCGAGGACAGCTGCGACAATTTCGATATCCGCAACGCCCTCCGTCCGGTGACGGTCATTCCGGAATCGAAGCGCCTCAACACCCTGTTGCAGGAGTTCCGCGCCAACCGCAACCACATGGCGGTGGTGGTCGACGAGTACGGCGGTGTCGCCGGCCTGATCACCATCGAGGACGTGCTCGAACAGATTGTCGGCGAGATCGAGGATGAAACCGACATCGATGACGATGACGGCAATATCCGTCCGTTCGACGACAACGGCTTCATCGTCAAGGCGCTGACGCCGATCGAGGACTTCAACGAATATTTCGACGTCGGCCTGCCGGACGACGATTTCGATACCATTGGCGGCCTGGTGACCCAGCGCTTCGGCCACCTGCCGCGCAAGGACGAGAGCGTCGATCTCGATGACTTCACCTTCAAGGTACTGGCGGCCGACAACCGCCGAATCCGCCTGTTGCAGGTCAGCCGCAACGGCCGTTGAGATCCCCGACTGATATGACTGCGACGGAACGCTCTCTACCCTTCCGGCTCAGGGCGCTCGGCGCCCTGCTCGCCGGCGGACTGACGCCACTGGCGTTCGCCCCGTTCGACCTCTGGCCGCTGGCATTGATCATGCCGGCGCTGTTCTGGCTGATCCTGCGCGACCAGAGCCCGGGACGTAGCGGCTGGCTCGGCTGGTGCTACGGCCTCGGCTTCTACGGAGTCGGCACCTCCTGGGTTTACGTCAGCATTCATACCTACGGCAACGCTTCGGTGCTGCTGGCGGGACTGCTGACCTTCGGCTTCGTCGCCGGCATGGCGCTGTTCATGGCCGCCCAGGGCTGGCTGTACGGCCGCCTGTTCGGCCGCAGCGGCCACTGGCTCGGTTTCGTCGGCCTGTGGGTACTGTGGGAATGGATCCGCAGCTGGCTGCTGACCGGCTTTCCCTGGCTCTACCTCGGCTATCCGCTGCTCGACACACCGCTGGCGGCCTGGGCACCGGTCGGCGGAGTCTGGGCCGCGAGTCTGGCGGCATTGCTGATCGGCGTCGGCGGCGCCCAATTGCTGCTGCCTGCACGCGCCTGTGGGAGCCGCGTACCCAAACTTACGGGCACTTCCTCGCGGCGAACAACAGTGCCATCCGAATATATTCGCCGCGGGGCGCGGCTCCCACAAGCGCCGCTCCCACGGCTTCTGCAACGCAATCAACGCATCGTGCCAGCCAGCCTGATCAGCATCGTGCTGCTCGGGCCGCTGCTGATGCCGGCGCAATGGACACAGCCCGCCGGTACGCCGCTGAAGGTCGGCCTGGTTCAGGGCGACATCCCCCAGGAACTGAAATGGCAGCGCAACCTGCTGCCGGATATCCTGCTGCGCTACGAAACGCTGAGCCGTGATCTCGGGCCGGTGGATCTGCTGGTCTGGCCCGAGACCGCCATTCCGACCACCCGGGAGCGGGCCGAACCCTACCTCGCCCCCTTCCTGCAGGAACTCTCGGCCAGCGGCACCGGCCTGATCGCCGGGCTGCCATCGATCTTGCAGGACGCAAACGATCCGTCGCGACGCATCTTCCACAACAGCCTGGCGCTGCTGACACCCGACACCGCGGTCTACCATAAGCAGCGGCTGGTGCCCTTTGGCGAATATGTGCCGCTGGAAAGCCTGCTGCGCGGCCTGATCGACTTCTTCAACCTGCCCATGTCGAGCTTCAGTCTGCCGCGTGACGAGCAGGGACCACTGCCGTTCCGGGATCACCGTTTCGGCGCCGCCATCTGCTACGAAATCGCCTATCCGGAACTGGTCCGCCGCGAAAGCCTCGATGCAGACCTGCTGTTGACCGTCTCCAACGATACCTGGTTCGGCCGCTCTTTCGCGCCGGACCAGCACCTGCAGATCGCCCGCATGCGGGCACGGGAAACCGGCCGCTGGCTGATCCGCGCCACCAACAACGGCATCAGCGCCCTGGTCGGACCCGATGGCCGCATTCGTGCGGAGGCGCCCCGCTACCAGCCGGCGCTGCTGTCGGGCGAGGTCGAAGGTATGCAGGGACTCACTCCATACCAGCGTGTCGGTGTCTGGCCGGTACTGATGCTGGCGCTGTTCGGTTGCCTGATCGCGGCACGACCGCGCAACCAAACCGTCACGGCCGGAGCCGCCAGCCAGAGCTGCTAACCTGAACAGGCATAGAAGCCGTAGATGGGTGAAGCCGCCACCGGCGCGAGCCCATCAGTTATAACCGAGCCCTGACGGCGGCGTAGCCCATCATCAGCGCCACCTACTACGGTTTCCTATCGCAAACTTGCGATAAACCCTAATGGCTTGATAACTCGAGGTCCCGCAATGGCCAACAAACAGCTTCCGCAGAACTATGTGCAGTTTCGCAGCCGCTACAAACAGCTCGCCGGTGCCGTCGACGCCCTGGGCAAGGCGGCACGGGACGAGGGTCCACTGGACGAAAAGAGCGCCCAGCTTATCCAGCTCGCCGCCGCCGCCAGCACCCGCTCCGAAGGCGCCGTCCACAGCCACGCCCGCCGTGCCCGCGATGCCGGTGCCAGCAGCGAGGAGATCCGTCACGCCGTGCTGCTGCTCGTCAGTACCATCGGTTTTCCCGCGGTGATGGCCGCGCTGAGCTGGGTGGATGATGTTTTAGAAGACAGGTAGGGCGTCCCTGAGCGGAGCGAACGGCGCCGTAAAAAAGCCGGCACGTTTCGTTGCACTCAAGGTGCCCTACGGTGGGCCGAGTGGCGCGTCGCAACAAAACCGGGAGGCATGGATGCCGAACTATCGTCGATTGTGGCAGCCGGGAGGCTGTTATTTCTTTACCGTTACCCTGCAACAACGCCAGGATAACGACCTGCTGATTCGTAAAATCGCTCAGCTTCGGGACGCGGTAAGATATGTCCGGCAACGCCACCCATTCAGAATTCATGGCTGGGTGGTGTTGCCGGACCACCTGCATTGTCTGATTGAGCTGCCACCGGAGGACCGCGATTTCGCGATTCGATGGCGGCTGATCAAGAGCCATTTTTCGCGACAGGTCCCACCCCGGGTCTCGGCGCCGACGCGGGGTCGCGGCATTTGGCAACGCCGCTTCTGGGAGCACCTGATTCGGGACGAAGAGGACTTTCGAGCTCATATGGATTATATCCATATCAATCCGCTCAAACATGGGCTCGTGGAACGGGTAGCGGATTGGCCTTATTCAACCTTTCACCGACTCGTACGCCAGGGTATCTATGCCGCCGATTGGGCCGATGGACATCTGGCCGAGCGGTTACCCTACACGGATTAGCGCTTGCGGCACGTTTCGTTGCACTCAAGGTGCCCTACCCAACGGGCACATCGTAGGGTGCCCCTGAGCGGAGCGAACGGCACCACCAAACGGCACCGCAGAAAAAAGCCGGCACGTTTCGTTGCACTCAAGGTGCCCTACCCAGCGGGCACATCGTAGGGTGCCCCTGAGCGGAGCGAACGGCACCACCAAACGGCACCGCAGAAAAAAGCCGGCACGTTTCGTTGCACTCAAGGTGCCCTACCCAGCGGGC
>JABXIM010000012.1 GCA_013373085.1 Oceanospirillaceae bacterium
CGCCTAGCAAGACGGAAAACAATTCCGCTCGCCCGACTATTTCAGCACCCTGTTAGGCTTGGCGATCCGCTGGAAGAACATCGCCTGGCCCATCATCGGGCCGATCCCGCCCATCTGGAACATCAGCCGTTGCAGCGTCTCCGAGCGCTCCTTGGGGTCGTGGCAACGCCACCGGTCGTATTTCTCGGCGAGATACCACGGGATCGCGCCGCTCTCGAACACTGCGAAGTCATCAGCGCCGCGATCAACGATGGTCGGAATGCGCCCGTTCGGGTTCAGGTGGACCGGGCGCAGGAGATCATCCAGCGACATGCCCTCGAAGAAGGGCTCTGCCGGGTCGACCCGACCTCGGGCGTGATAGCCCGTCCAGCGTTTCCAGAAGGCCCGGCCATAGTATCGGGTAGCGCGCAGGGTGTCGTTTCTGGCGCGTGCCGCGGGGCAGTCATCCTTCCAAAGCCGCCCGTTCTTGCGGATCGGGATGATCGGAACCGCGTTACGCTCGATGAAGGCGGTGTGGCAGCGGCGCGTGTCGTAGACGCCGTCCGCGGTCACTGTGCCGATCAGTTCGCTCTCCGGGATCTGGCGTAGCAGGTCGGGCAGCACGGGGCTGTCCACTGCCCGGCAGTGGTTTGCGCAGCACAACCACGAGAGGGATCCTGGCGGCTTGGCGTGAATTCCACAGCGCGGATGTCGGATGTGGCCGGGTCCGTGGCCAGATGGAGCTTGCGCCACTGGCGTCGCCCCCGAATCCCGTGTTTGCGTGCCTGCCATTCGCCATCGCCGAGGAGCTTGATCCCGGTGCTATCTGTCACCCGGCAGGACATTTCGTAGAAATTGTCCCGAGAGGGCACGAGCAAGTTCAGCGGGCCATCCGCGCGGCGATACGGGACCTGGACCGCCAAGTTCTTTTGCCTGCGGCACAGCGTCGAGAAATCCGGCACTGGCCAGTCCAGCCCCGCCAGTTTCAGCAGGCTTGCCACCATCCCGGCGGTCTGGCGAAGCGGCAGCCTGAACAGGATCTTGATCCCCTCGCGGGACATCGCTTCGCGATGCCCTGCCGGGCAGTGGGCAGCCAAAACTGAATGGCTGCATCGGAAAACACCGCTGGCCATCTGCGTCGCCATTCATGAGACGCAAGCCAGGTCATTTCCTTGTCGACCCAACCTCTCGGGACATTGCCGCGCAATGCCCTGTCGGTCAGTGGATCAGCAGAGACCCCCGCTTGCGCAGCGACGCGTTGTCGCTGGACCAGGTCGTCGTACGATAGCGGGCAGGAGGTGGCTTGCTCATGCAGCCCATTTAACCGCATGGCTTCGCAAAGTGAATCCGCTGGCATCAGAGATATGCAACAACGCCCCTCGGGGGCATGGTTAACATCAGTGTAAGGGGGCACTTATGGATGCCGATCGCCCCGCGGCTGGGTCAATTTTGCATGCTGGTTCACAGCCAGTTCTTCCAGCTCGCGCGATGCCGTGCGGTCTGTTCGAGGGACGGCTCCCCTGCGTCAGTGTAGACTCTCGCCATCTTGGCATCCTTGATATGATAGCAGCTGATATAGCTGTCGGTGCTGGTCTCGGCCCCTTTGTTGGAAGAGCAGGCCGCCACCATCGTGGCGGCTCTGCGACCCCCTATGCCGCCCTCTGAGCATTAGAGACCAATCGACTTAGCCAAAAGGAAGCCTCAATAGCCGTTAGCCGATCCGTCGTCGGCCAGCGCCAATCGTGCCGCGCCGGTCAGCAGGGTAACGTCGCTCGGGCCTACGACGAACCCGTAGCCCTGCTGTCGCAGGTTCTCGAACCCCTCTGGGCCAAGGATGGTGCCCAAGGGAATGCCGCAATCGCGCGCGGCGGCCTCGGCGCGGGCCTTCAGGGCCATCGGCTCTTCTTCCCGGTCCCGGCAAAGATAGCCGATCGAGCCCGCCAGGTCGTTCGGCCCGATGAAGATCGACGTACAGGCGGGCAACGAGGCGATGCGGGCCAGATCCTCCACCGCGCTGGCATGTTCGCATTGTAGCATCAGGCAGAGCTCTTCATGGGCAGATTCTGTGTAGTCCGCCCGCGCGCCATAGTCTGAGGCCTTCACCAGCGGTGAGGCAAAGCTGCGGTGTCCCCGGGGCGGGAACAGGCAGGCCTCGGTCACGGCCTTTGCAATCTGGTAGCTGTCGACATGGGGCACGACGAGCGTGCGGAACCCCCGGTCAAGCACCTTTTGCAGGGTCGAGGCGGAGGTATCGGGCACGCGCAGCACCACCTCTCCACCGGCCAGCTCGACCGCGCGGGCCATGGCGACCCAATCTACCAGCCCTCCGAGGCCATGTTCGCCGTCGATCAGGATGGTATCCCACCCTGCCCGCACCATGGCCTCGCAGACGTCGGGGCTGCCGAAGTGGGCCCAGGCCGCCTTGATGAACTCACCGGTCGTCAACCGGGTCTTCAGGGAATGTGTCATGTCAGGTCTCCGGGGTCAGTCCAGCAGTCGTGGCAGCATCAGGGCGATCTGCGGGAAGGCGATCACCAGGGCGAGGCCGGTCAGCTGGATCAGGACGAAGGGAAAGATGCCCTTGTAGATGTCGGTGATCCTCACCTCGGGCGGCGCACTGCCCTTGAGGAAGAAGAGTGCGAAACCGAAGGGAGGGGTCAGGAAGCTGGTCTGGAGGTTCACCGCCACGATCACGGCGAACCAGAACAGCATTTGCGAGCGCTGATCGCCGATCGGCAGGTTCTCGATCCCCAGCACCGGAGCGAACTCCTGCGCCATGCCGGCAATGACTGGAGCGAAGACCGGCAGCACGATCAGCGTGATCTCGAGCCAGTCGAAGAAAAAGCCCAGGAAGAAGATCAGCGTCATCAGCAGGATCAGGAAGCCCCAGTGGCTGAGGTCCATCCAGGCGATGAAATCCAGGATCAGGTCTTCGCCATATAGCGCGCGGAACGTGTAGGAGAAGGCCGTCGCGCCCGCCATGATCAGGAAGATCATGGCAGAGGTCGAGGCCGTATCGACGCAGACTTCATTCAGGATCTTGCCTGTCAGGCGCTTGTTGAAAAACGCCAGCAGCATGGCCCCGAAGGCCCCGATGCCCGCAGCCTCGGTCGGCGTAGCCCAGCCCGCGAAGATGGAGCCCAGAACAAGGGTGATCAGGATCACCGGCGGCACGAAGCCCTTCAGCATCAGGCGCACGATGTTTGCGGCGCCGATCTCTCCCGCGGAGCGGGCGATCTTGGGCGCGCGATCCGGTTTGAAGATGCCGATAAAGATGATGTAGACGCAGTAGAGACCAGCCAGCAACAGCCCGGGCACGACGGCCGCAAGGAAGAGGTCCCCTACCGGGATCGCCATCAGGTCCGCCATCATCACCAGCATGATCGACGGCGGGATCAGGATGCCCAGCGTCGCCGAAGACGCAACGGTGCCCGAAGCAAGCCGCTTGTCGTAGCCCGCATCCAGCATTGCCGGCAGCGCCATCATCGTCAGCATGACGACCGAGGCGCCGATGATGCCGGTCGTGGCGGCCATGATGGTCCCGAGAAGGGTCACCGCCAGGCCCAGGCCGCCGGGCACCTTGGCCAGGATCAGCTGGAGCGCACGCAGCAGTTCAGACGCGACGCGGGATTTCTCCAGCATGATCCCCATGAAAACGAAGGCCGGCACGGCGACCAGCACCTGGTTCACGGCCGCCGTCTGCCAGAGGCGGTCGGCGTAGAGGAAGAGTTCGTTCACCGACATCAGGTCCAGCCCGATGCCCGCCATCGTGAAGAGCAGCGCCAGGCCACCCAGCGTCAGGCCGACCGGGAAGCCCAGGAACAGCGACAGCGCCAGCACCAGGAACATGTAGCCGCCGATGTAGTCGTAGAGGTGCCACTTGATCGCTTCGATCATGCTTCAGCCTTCCGCTCGGAGATGGCCGCAGGCGCAATACCCAGCATGCCCAGCCGTTTCCCTGCTTCCCGGCGCAGCGGGGCGGGGCCGCTCAGGAACAGCCCCAGTCGGATCAGCGTCGACAGCAGCGCCATGAGCAGCACCGTGGCGCCAAGCGGCACGAAGGACTTGATGATCCAGCGATGCGGAATGCCGGTCATGGCCGACGACCCTTCGCCTTGCAGGAAGGAGGTATGCGCCAGGTTCGCCGAGGCCCAGATCAGCACGCAGACATAGGGAATTCCCAGCACCAGCAGGGCTGCAACCTCGACCCATGCCTTGGTCCGGTCCGAGCGCGCCTCACGCCAGAGGTCGACGCGGACATGGATGCCATTGAGATAGGCCAGCCCATAGGCCAGCAGGAAGATGACCGCATGCAGGTGCCACTCGGCCTCCTGCAGCTTGGTCGGAGAGATGTAGTCGTTCAGGGCGGAGTTCAGGACGAACTGCTGCACCACGGTGATCTTCCGGGTGACGACATCGTGGACGATGATCAGGATCATCGGAAGGATCATCCAGGCGCCGACCTGGCCGATACGCCGACCGATGGCATCGAAGATGTCCGAAATCTTGAGAAGGGCGTGCACGGTTACCTCCCACGTCGCCGCGACGGGCGCGGGCAGGGTTGCCCGCGCGCCATGATGTTCAGGAAGGGGGGGTTACTTGAGGTAGGCGGTATCGCCCCAGATCTTGTAGTTTTCACGGAAGGCCGTGAGGCTGTCCCAGACCCGCTGGCTGTCCGGGTTGGAGGCAGTCTCGTCGGTGATGACTTCCTGCCAGGCCGCGTTGAAGGCGGACAGCTGGTCGTCGGTCCAGGTCATGGTCTGCACGCCATCTTCCTGGTTTTGCTGCATGACGTCGAACTCGGCCGCCTCGCCTTCGGCGAATTGCTGCATCAAGGCCTGGTCACAGGCCAGGCGCACCATGGTCTGCTTGCTCTCGTCCAGCTTGTTCCAGCTGTCGAGGTTGATCAGCAGTTCCTGCACGGTGGACTGCTGGTGCCAGCCGGGGAAATAGTTGTACTTGGCGATCTGGTAGAAGCCCAGGCCGCGGTCAACGGCGGGGATCGACTGTTCCGCCGCATCCAGCGTGCCCAGTTCCAGCGCCTGGTAGATCTCTCCCGGAGCCAGCAACTGCGTGGAGACGCCGAACTTCTCCATCACCTTTGCGCCCAGCCCGAGGAAGCGCATCTTCAGGCCCTTCAGGTCATCCAGCGTCTTGATTTCCTTGCGGAACCAGCCAGCGGTTTCCGGCGGAAGGATGCCGCAGGGCAGCATGTAGAGGTTGTCCTGGGCGTAGAGTTCGTTCGCCAGCTCCAGACCGCCGCCATAGCGCAGCCAGGCCATCATCTCGCCGGCACCCGGGCCGAAGGGGACGGCGGCGAAGAAGGCATAAGCGGAGTTCTTGCCGGTGTTGAACGCGGGCGAGCCGTAGGCCGCGTCGATGGAGCCGTTGGAGACCGCATCGTAATACTGCGTGCCCGCGACCAGCGCGCCGGGTTCGAAGACGCGGATGTCGAAGGAGCCGTCCGAGATCGTGTCGATCGTCTTGCCCAGGTGGTACGAGGTCGCGCCTGCGACCGGCATCGCCTCGGGGTAGCTGGAGTGCATCCGCCAGCGGACGCGGTCCTGCGCCTGTGCCGGCAGAGCTGCCAGCGCGGTGAAGGTGGCCAGCGTGATGCCGGCGATGATCTTTCCTGTGGTGCGACTTGTCATGGTTTCCTCCCTTTGACTATCAGTGGTGGTGAAGCGTCAGCCGTATGTCGCGTCGATCTCCTCCCAGCGATGCAGATCGACCGCATCGCTCAGCGTGGCGTAATCGTCGAGCTGGCTGCTCAGACCCGCCGTTGTGCCGGCGGCCTTCAGGCTCGCCAGCGTGTTCGCGACGGCATGCGAGGCCGCGAACAGGGTCGACAGGGCGTGGAACACGAGGCTGAAGCCCATGTCCTGCGCGTCCGCGATGCTCAGTTGTGCGGTCTCGTTGCCGTCGACGATGCTGAGAACGCGCGGGAAATCGAGAGCGCGCCCGATCGTCACGGCCTGGGCGATGGTCTTCACGCCATCGACGAAGACCATGTCGACCCCCGCATCCGCATAGGCCTTCGCCCGGTGTAGCGCGGCGTCCAGACCATCGACGCCAAGGGCATCGGTCCGGGCGATGATCATCATCTCGCTGTCGCCGCGGGCCCGCAGCGCCCCCTTGAGCCGCCGCACGTTGGCTTCGGGCGTTTCCAGGCGAATGCCGCCCAGCTGCCCGCATTTCTTCGGCAACACCTGATCCTCCAGGTGCACGGCGGCGACGCCGGCCTGCACATACTCCTCGATCGTGCGGTGCAGGTTGTTGACCCCACCGTAGCCCGTGTCGGCATCGGCGATGATCGGCACCGAGGTGCCGCGCACCATGTCGCGGGCATGCGCGGTCATCTCGGTCTGGGTCATGAAGCCCAGGTCCGGCAGGCCCAGCCGCGACACGGTGGCGCCGAAGCCGGTCATGTAGACCGCGGGGAAGCCCGCGCGTTCCACCAGCCGGGCGGTCAGCGTGTCGTAGGCACCGGGGGCCGAAACGATGCCGGGGCCGGCAATCAGGCTTCGCAGTGTTGAAGCTTGGGTCATCTCAGCGTCCTCCGGCCACGTCCAGAAGCGAGCCGGTGGTATAGGACGCACCGGGCGAGAGCAGCCAGACGGCAGCCTCTGCCACCTCGGCGGGCTGCCCGAGCCGCTTTAGGGGAATGATGTCCGCCAGCGCATCGACCTTTTCGCGGTCGCCCAGGGAGTCCATCTGGATCTCGGTGTCGATGATCCCGGGGGCCAGCGCGTTGACCCGGACATGGGGCGCCAGTTCCTTCGACATCGACAGCGTCATGGTCGCCACGCCCGCCTTGGTGGTGGCATAGGCCATGTTGCCGACCATACCGCCCGTGCGCGCTGCGATGGAGGCCAGGTTGACGATCGAGCGCTCGCCGAAATCGCCATCGGCGCCGACGAAGGCCGCAGTGACCTGAGCGACCGATGCCAGGTTCACTGACAGGACGCGCTGGAACTCCGTTGGATCGAACGCGTCCAGCGTCATGATACGGCCGATGATCCCGGCGTTGTTCACCAGGTGCGCGACCCCGCCCCAACGGGCGAACAGTTCCGCCATAGCGCCGGTGACGGCCTCCGCGTCGGCCACGTTCACCAGCTGTGACAGCACCCGGTCCCCGTAGCGCTGCGCCAGCGCATCCAGCCGGTCCTGCCGCAGGTCCCAGACTGCGACCCGGGCGCCGGAGGCCAGCAGCCGTTCGGCAATCGCCAGGCCGATGCCCGAAGCGCCGCCGGTCACCAGCACGGGCCGGTCGTGAAAATAAAAGCTGTAGTCGAGCGCAGGCATGGCCTGATCCATCGTCTCCTCCCGAATCCACTCTCCACCGCGACGCTAGCCTTGCGTAGTCTGGGATACAAGATAAAAATACAAGATGATGTATCCCAGAAGATGAGCCATATAGGATGTCACCCCAGTCAAGACGAAAGGGTTCCATGACTTCCCGCACGCCGCCCACGGGCAAGCAGCCCCTCGCCCGAAGGATCGCAGCCGACATCCGGGACGCGATCATCGATGCGCGCTTCGAATTCGGAGAAGCCCTTTCGGAAGAGAACCTTGCGGCTGCATTCGGGGTCAGCCGGACCCCGATCCGCGAGGCGTTGAACCTGCTGCAACTTGAAGATCTGGTCACCATCGTCCCGAAGTCGGGCACCTATATCTTCACGCCCGGGCTGGAGGATATCGCGATGCTCTGCGACTACCGCGCCGGGCTTGAGATGCAGGCCCTTGACTTGGCGCTGGAGCATGCTCGGCCAGAACTGGCAGAAGCTCTGGCCACCATCGCGAGCGAGATGGAACAGTTCGTGGCCGCAGGGGACATCCGTGCCTACGGCCGGCTGGATGCGCGCTACCACCAGGCGATCATCGATCATGCCGGGAACCTCTACCTTGAACGGGGCTACGCGATGATCATCGGCCGGGTTTCGGCGCTGCGGACGCAGCTGGCGGTGCGCGCGGAAGGGGAGCCGGGGCGCTCCCTCGCGGATCACAAGGCGATGCCGGGGCTGATCGCGCAGAAGCAGGTGGCAGAGGTGCGCAACCTGTTGGCCCTCCATGTCGGGCAGACCAAGGTGAACTACACAAACGCCTACCTTGCGCAGGAACCGCGGGCCGAAAACGAGCGCCAGCGACTTAAGGCCCTATTCTCTTACAAGAAGAACTGAGGCGGGCGATCAGGCTTCATGATGGATGAGGCTAGGTGTTCAGTCCCGGCATCTGGTGGATCGGATCGAGGATGAATCTGTCTGGCTCTGATGTCCATATCTTGCAGTTGTATTCGTATGGTGTGAGCCCGTTGATGGTCTTGAGGCGGCGCGCGAAGTTGTAAGCTGCCATGAAGTCTGCGAGGTGAGTGCGCAGCTGACGGCGTGCGTGGTCGTGGCGCTTCCGTGACG
>JABXIM010000011.1 GCA_013373085.1 Oceanospirillaceae bacterium
AGCGGCTTCTTCTTCGCCTTCATGATGTTCGGCAGCGAGGCGTAGCGCGGCTCGTTCAGACGCAGGTCGGTGGTCACGATCGCCGGCAGTTTCAGGCCGACGGTCTGCAGGCCGCCGTCGACTTCGCGGGTCACCAGTGCTTCATCGCCTTCGATCTTCACTTCGGAGGCGAAGGTACCCTGTGCCATGCCGGTGAGTGCTGCCAGCATCTGGCCGGTCTGGTTGTTGTCGGAGTCGATCGCCTGCTTGCCGAGGATAACCAGGCCCGGCTGCTCTTCTTCGACCACCTTGGCCAGCAGTTTGGCAACGGACAGGGATTCCGGCATCGCTTCGGTTTCGATCTGGATACCGCGATCCACGCCCAGCGCCAGGGCGGTACGGATCTGCTCCTGAACCGCTTTCGGGCCGATGGAGACCACCACCACCTCGGACGCGACACCCGCTTCCTTCAGGCGTACCGCTTCTTCGACGGCGATTTCACAGAAGGGATTCAGCGCCATCTTGACGTTGGTCAGATCCACATCGGTGTGGTCCGCTTTGACGCGAACCTTGACGTTGTAGTCGAGCACGCGCTTGACCGTTACCAGTACTTTCATGCTGTTCTGCCTTTCTTGTTAGCTGCCTTGCCGTCGCACGCCTGGCGGGCGACGAATCGCATCGAAAAGAGACACCGGCGCCTTTCGGGTCATGACATTCAAAACCAAAAAGGACAGCCACCCGGCCAGAAGGCCATATTCCGGCTTACCAAAACGCAAAAAACGCCTGAGACCGGAGACTCGATGGGTCACAGTGTCGCGCTAAGCGGCGAAACGAACAATAACAAAAGGAGACTATTGATTAACAAAAAAGGACACACCCAATTAACAGGCATAGACATAAGTCGTGTAAGCGCCCGCATCCCGAGCGAATGGGTGCCGTGAATTACCCGGAGGAGTCAGGCCTGTGGGCTGGCATCACCCCCAAACCGAATCCACGTGTCGGAGGGTGGGTCTAGTCGAGAGTGATGCATGAGGCTTGACCGCCAGGGACGGTGGAAATCCTGACAATGCAGGAGCAAATTTCAGGGAAGGCCTGAGTCGTGGATCAGTTGACTGCGCGCCATCGGCCGTCAACGGTGTTCTATCGGTCCTGAATTCGCCGGAGTGCCAGAGTCCTCCGGCTCACCATTTTACGCTCTGCCAACCGATATCAATCGATCTGCACTGCGATCGATATTGCGGGTTACGCGATGCCCGTACGACGAGGAAGCCGGTTAAAGGACGTGGGATGCATCGCTAGACCCACCCTCCGGTCCGTGGCTTCGTGAGAGGTGGGGCGCAAGTTTCCCTGCGCCTCATCACTCAGGATTAAAGATTGTCGAGTCCCTTCTCGACCATCGCCACGGCGCGGAACATCGCCCGCCCCTTGTTCATGGTCTCGTCCCACTCGTTTTGCGGTACCGAGTCGGCGACGATGCCGGCGCCCGCCTGGATGTGCAGGACCTTGTCCTTGATAACCGCGGTGCGGATGGCGATGGCGGTATCCATGTTGCCGTTCCACGAAAGGTAACCGACGGCGCCGCCGTAAACCCCACGCTTGACCGGTTCGAGCTCGTCGATGATCTCCATCGCACGCACCTTGGGCGCGCCACTGAGGGTACCGGCCGGATGCGTTGCGCGCAGCACGTCCATGGCGGTCACACCGTCGCGCAAACGGCCGGTGACGTTGGACACGATGTGCATCACGTGGGAGTAGCGCTCGATGACCATCTTGTCGGTCAGCCGCACCTCGCCGATACGGGCGACGCGGCCGATATCGTTGCGGCCCAGGTCGATCAGCATCAGGTGCTCGGCCAGCTCCTTGGGGTCGGCCAGCAGGTCACGCTCCAGCGCCAGGTCCTCTTCGTCGGTGCGCCCGCGCGGACGGGTACCGGCGATCGGCCGCACCGTGGCGACGCCATCCTCGACCCGCGCCAGGATCTCCGGCGAAGAGCCGACGACGTGGAAGTCGTCAAGGTTGAGCAGGTACATGTACGGGGACGGGTTGAGACAGCGCAGCGCGCGATACAGGTCCAGCGGCCGGCTTTCGAACGGGATCGACATACGCTGCGAGATGACCGTCTGCATCATGTCGCCGGAGAGGATGTACTCCTTGATCTTCGCCACCGCCTGCTTGAAAGCGTCCTCGCCGAAGCTGGATTTGAACTCGCTCTCGTCGACATGGCGCGCGGGCATACCGCCGGGCTCCGTCGGCGTGGCGAACCGCAGCTTCGCCACCAGAGCGTCGAGGCGCTGGTGCGCCCGGGTCAGGGCATCGTCCTCGGCAGGGTCCGTATGGCAGATCAGGATCAGCTTGCCGCTGAGGTTGTCGAACACCACCAGCTCGTCCGACACCATCAGCAGGATATCGGGCGTGCCGATGACGTCCGGTGGCGTCGACCGCGCCAGTCGCTTCTCGACGTAACGCACCACGTCGTAGCCGAAGTAGCCGACCAGGCCGCCGTTGAAGCGCGGCAGATGCGGCAGGTCCGGCACCCGGAAACGGGACTGAAAGTCCTCGACGAATGCCAGCGGGTCCTCGACCTCGTGCTGCTCGACCACTTCACCGTCGGTACTGATCTCGACACTGTGGCCGCGGACCTTGAGGATGGTGCGGCACGGCAGGCCGATGATGGAATAACGCCCCCACTTCTCGCCGCCCTCGACGGACTCGAACAGATAGCTGTAAGGCGCATCGGCCAGCTTCATGTAGGTGGAAAGCGGGGTGTCGAGATCGGCCAGCACCTCGCGCATCACCGGAATACGGTTGTACTGCTGGGCGGCCAGTTCGGAAAACTGTTCGGGCGTCATGTCGCGGCCTCGTCAAAAATCGGTGGGTAAAGTCCTGGAATTCGCGTGAATCAGAGACGCCATCGCCATCGCTCGCCGACGAGGACGGAGCGCAGATGGATACCGATTTTGATAGAGAGTCGTTTCACGGCCGAAAGTATCAGTCAAATCATTGGGTTGGGACTACACGATATAGCACGCCACCGGCTAGAGCAACTGATCGAGACGCTGCACCAGCAGGTCCGGAGCGCTGTCCTCAATCGGCTCGCCATGGTTGTATCCGTAGGGTACCGCCGCCACCGGACAGCCCGCGGCACGCGCCGCCCGGACGTCGTTGCAGGAGTCACCGACCATCAGCGTGGTCGCGGGGCTGGCGCCGCAGTGTTCGATGGCCGCCAGCAGCATCGCAGGGTCGGGCTTGCGCGTCGGCAGACTGTCGCCGCCGAGCACCACCCGGAAATGCTGCGCCAGGCCGAACCCCTCGAGCATCGGCGTGGTGAAGCGCATCGGCTTGTTGGTTGCCACGCCCATCGCGATACCCCGCGCCGACAGGCCTTCGAGACACTCGCGCACGCCGGGATACAGGCAGCTCCGGTCCGCGATGGCATCGCCGTAGTAGCCAAGAAACAGGCCGTAAGCCTCGTCGAACTCCGGCGGCTGACCGGCAGCGGTGTCCAGCGTGCCGGTCAGCGCCCGCTGCACCAGCACGGCGGCGCCGTTACCGACCCAGTCGCGCACCTGATCCACACCGGCGCCCGGGCGCCCCAACGCTCCCAGCATGCGGTCCACCGCCTGCGCCAGGTCAGGTACGCTGTCGACCAGGGTGCCGTCGAGGTCGAACAGCACCAGTTGCGGATCGCGGTCACCGAACAGACTGCGCATCAGACGTTCGCCAGTTCGGCACGCATCGCGTCGATGGTGGCCTTGTAGTCTTCGGTGTTGAAGATCGCGGAGCCGGCGACGAAGGTATCGGCGCCCGCCCGGGCGATCTCGGCGATATTGCCGATCCCGACACCACCGTCGACTTCGAGACGGATATCCAGGCCGCTGGCGTCGATGCGCTCGCGCACCTGGCGCAGCTTGTCCAGCGTCGTCGGGATGAACTTCTGGCCGCCGAAGCCCGGGTTCACCGACATCAGCAGGATCATGTCGAGCTTGTCCATGACGTGATCGAGGTAGTGCAGCGGCGTCGCCGGATTGAACACCAGACCCGCCTTGCAGCCGCCGTCGCGGATCATCTGCAGCGAGCGGTCGATGTGTTCGGAGGCTTCCGGGTGGAAGGTGATGAAGGTGGCCCCGGCTTCGATGAAGTCGCCGATCATGCGATCGACCGGCTTGACCATCAGGTGCACGTCGATCGGCGCCTCGATACCGTGTTTGCGCAGCGCCTTGCACACCATCGGGCCGATGGTCAGGTTGGGCACGTAATGGTTGTCCATGACGTCGAAGTGCACGATATCGGCGCCCGCCGCGAGCACATTCTCGACTTCCTCGCCGAGGCGGGCGAAGTCAGCGGACAGGATGGACGGGGCAATCTTGTAATCGGCCATAGGGAACTCTTTCAGCAGGCGAAATCAATTGGTCGCTATTGTATCGGTCAACCCCTCCGGGCTCCAGAACCCCTTGCCTGCGACCGGACAGTTCTGAATAATCCGGGCATGCATCGGATCATGCGCGCCCTCGCCCAGCCCCTTCTGTTCACGAGCCTGACGCTCGCGGTTACGGCTGTGCACGGCGCGGCATCCGGCGCCGAATCGAGTCCTGTGGGCGAGCCGATCATGCGCACCCGGGTGGAGCCGGCGCCCCAGGCCGAGCGCATGGCGGCGCTGGCGTTGCGGCTATCGCCGGAGACGGAGGCGGTCTGGCTGGAAACCAACAGCGATCGCACCCTGACGCTCTATTACCCGGCGGTCCAGCCCGAACCCCACGGCGCCCTGGTTCTGCTGCCGGACGAACACCGCCACCCCGACTGGCCGACCGACCTGCACCCGCTGCGCATCGGCCTGGCCCAGCATGGCTGGGATACCCTGGCGATCTCGCTGCCACAGGCACCGGCGCCCCGGGTACCGCCACGCACCCTGTTTGCCTCCGCCTCCATGGCCGCCAGCAGCGCCGAGCCGTCGCCTCCGGACAGGCCGCTGGACAACGGGACGCCGATGGAAACCTACGGCGAGCGGGTCGATAAGATTTGCGAAGCGGCGCTGCGGCATCTGGAGTCCCGCCAGCGCACTTACCTGATCCTGCTCGGCAGCGGCAGCGGGGCCGCCTGGGCGGCGCAGTGCGCCGAGCGCTTCCAGCAGGGACGCGACCTGGGGCTGGTGCTGCTCGATGCCCGCCGCAGCGACACCCCGGGCGCGCCGGATCTGGCGACGCTGCTGCCGCAACTGAAGATGCCGGTGCTGGACCTCTACCGCCCGCCGCTGGGTGGTGCCGAGCCCGGCCCGGAGGCACAGCGCCGTGCCCGTACCGCCTCGCGGGCGGCGCTGGCGGACTACCACCAGAGCCCGCTGCCGGCCTGGAACCCGGACGGGGACTGGCTGCTGCGCGAGGTGCGGGGCCGCATCGAACGTTACCTGATGCCGCCCGAGCCGCCGAAGACGACCGAACCCGAAGCCACCGCCGACCAACGCCCGGGCGGCTGATGGCGGGAGCACCGCCAACCGATTTTGTGGGAGCGCCGCCCCGGTGCGAATGAGTCCGGCACTCAGGCCATTCGCGGCGAGGAAGTGCCCCTTGGGTACGCCGCTTCTATCGCCGTTAAGCCGCTTTGCGCGCGGCCCGGATACGGTCGTAGGCGGACTGGATCTCCTGGGTCTTTTCCTTCGCCAGCTGCATCATTTCCTCGGGCAGGCCCTTGGCGACCAGCTTGTCCGGGTGGTGCTGGCTCATCAGCCGGCGGTAGGCCTTCTTCACTTCGGCGTCGGACGCCGATTCCTCAACGCCGAGCACGCCGTAGGCATCCTTCAGCACACGCGGGTCGCTGTACCCCGCCTGCTGCTGATGGGAATGAAAACTGTGCTCCTCGAACGCCTGCTGCGCCTGCATCCGCGCCACCAGCGCGGCGACCTCGCGCTCGGTCATCATCAGCATCTGGCAGACCTGGCGGATGATGGCCAGCTCGGCCTGGCTCATCTCGCCATCGGCCATCGCCGCCTGCAGCTGGATCTCGACGAACATCAGCTTCAGCGGCGCGTGGTATCGGATCATCGCGCCCAGCGGGCGCAACACCTCGGCGATATCGTAGTCTTCCTGCTTGCCCTCGCTGAACAGTTCGATCGCTTCCTGGCGGCGACGCTCGTCCAGGTTCATCCGCGCCATCACCGCCCGGGCGTACTGGATCTCGTTTTCGCTGACCCGTCCATCGGCCTTGGCGATCTTGCCCATCACCGCGAAGGTGGCGCGGAAGAAGGCCTCGCGCGGGTTCAGTTTGCTCACCGCGCGCTTGAGCCAGCGGTCCACCATGAAGCCGATACCGCCACCGAGCACCAGCCCGAAAGGCCCGCCGCTCAGCAGACCGATCAGGCCGCCGATCACCAGCCCGGTGCGATGGCGTCGCAACGCCTCGCCCAGTCCGGCACCGAATTGCTCCGGATTAATCGCCATAAACGCGTTTCTCCCTAGGGTCTGTTGACGTTTGTGGATGCTTCCTGTTGCGCTGCAAAACGCCTCAGACAATGAAGCGAACGCCGCTCAGGGTAGCTCCCTTTGCAAGTTCGCTGAAGCCGTATGAGGCGTTTTGCAGCACAACCCGAAGGGCCGGGGCCGTTTTCGTACAATACAGCGTTGCTCGTCGCTTATTTGGAGCCACCAAACCGCGCAACTCGCGCCTTGGCTTGTGCGAAAACGGCCTCCGGCAGGATCTATCCACAAACGTCAACAGCCCCTTAGATCCCTCTCTACTTGCTCGAGCCTGTCCACCGTACCGACATCGACCCAATACCCCTGGTAGCGCTCGCCGCTGACGCCTTCGTCGTCCATCGCCCGGCGCAGCAGCGGCGCCAGCGCAAAGGCGCCCGGCTTGCAGCCGTCAAACAGCCGCGGCGACAGCACACTGACCCCTGAAAAGGTGTGGCGTTCCGCGCCGTTTTGCGTCACCCGCCCGCTCTCCAGCGCGAAATCGCCCTGCGGGTGCTGCGGCGGATTGTCCACCAGCACCAGGTGCGCCAGCCCGTCTATCCGGTTCGGCAGGCGCGCGAACGGATAGTCAGTGAAGATGTCACCGTTGATCACAGCGAAAGGTTCGCCCCCCGGCGACAGCCAGTCCAGCACGCGAAAAATGCCACCGCCGGTCTCCAGCGGTTCGCCTTCGGCGGAATAGCGGATATGCACGCCGAAGCGGGCGCCGTCACCGAGGAAGGACTCGACCTGATCCCCTAGCCAGGCGTGATTGATCAGCAGTTCGTCGAAACCGGCCGCCGCCAGCCGCTCGATATGGTACTGGATCAGCGCTTTGCCGCCGACCGGCAGCAGCGGTTTGGGTGTGGTGAGCGTCAGCGGGCGCATGCGCGTGCCGAGGCCCGCCGCCAGTATCATCGCCCTCATCCGCGCAGCCACCGTTGCAGGTCGGCCGGATCGAAGTGGCCGGTCGTCTTCATCGCCGGCACCACCCGCTTCTTCAGCCAGGCGCTGACGCGGTCGAACTCCGGATACTGCCCCGCCACCTGGAAGATGTAGCCCAGGGTACGGGGGATGTCGGCCAGGTACGCAGGCTTGCCGTCGCGGAGCTTCAGCCGCGCGAAGATGCCCACTGCCTTGAGGTGGCGTTGCATGCCCATCAGGTCGAACCAGGTGCGGAAAATCTCCTCGTTATAGCCTTCGATCATGCCGGCGCGGACCAGTGACTGGCCGAAGCGGGCCATCAGGCCATAGACGAGATCGTCCGGCCAGCGGATGTAGCAGTCACGCAGCAGCGAAACCAGGTCATAGGTGACGGGGCCGATCACGGCGCCCTGGAAGTCGATCACGCCCGGCGTGCGTTCGCGGCTGAGCAGCAGGTTACGGGAATGGAAATCGCGGTGTACGCAGACCTGCGGCTGCGCCAGTGCCGAATCGGCGAGTTCCTCGAACAACTGATCCAGCAGTTCCTGCTCGGCGTCCGACAGCACCAGTCCGAGCAACCCTTCGACGAACCACTCGCGAAAGATCTCCATTTCGGTGCTGAGCATGGCGCGGTCGTAGTGCGGCAACTCGACGCCGCGTTCCAGCGTGCGGCACTGCTGGATATGACTCAGCGAGGTCAGTGCCTTGCCGTACAGCTCGGCGGCGTTCTGTTCGTTGAGTACATCCAGGTAGAGGGTATCGCCGAGATCCGACTGCAGCATGAAGCCGTGTTTCAGGTCGCAGGCATGGATGCGCGGCACATGGATGTCCAGCGGCGCCCAGGCCCGGGCAATGGCGACGAACTGGGCGCTGTCCTCCGTCGCCGGCGGCGCATCGACCGCGATCCAGGTCATGTTGTGGCTGTGCACACGGAAGTACCGCCGGAAGCTGGCGTCCCCCGAAACGGGCGTCAGGCGCCAGTCCGGCGCCAGATCGATCCCCAGCTGTACGAATGCCCGTTCCACCCAGGTATGCAGGTCGGCCAGTCGCTGATCCATGCTCAGTGTCCTCTCGCCGGCAGTCGTTTCCAGCTGCCCGATAATGGGCTGAAACGCTGCCGCGCCAATTTGATTCATGCATTATCCGGGGCGATGTTTTATCATTCCCGGTTCCACTACGCCCGGGGCCCTCCAGCGGGCCCGCGCCCCTATGGTACCGGGGTTTGGCGGCAAACAGGAACCCGCGCTCACAGGCTTGCAACTGGATGTGACCGAATGCCTTTCACAAGACGCTCCGCTTACAAACTCTCCCTGGCGATCTCCGCCGCGCTGTTGTCCCAACTGAGCGCGGCCGCGACGCCGGCCGGTGATTCCTGGAATTGCGTCGCGACGGAAGACGGCCGGTGGGATTGCGGCGACGCTGCGATGCAGACAGCGCCCGAGCCGTCCGCTAACCGCCCGCCCCCCGCTCCGGCACAGGCTGAAAGCACAACCGCGCCCGCCGGCATGCCGGCCGTTGCGGCGGAGCCGGAGCAGGCTGTATCCCCCGCAGTGCAAGTTGGCGCCGCGCCGGATAGCACCCGCGAACCGCAAGGCGCAGAACGCTCGGAGACACTCGCCACGGACGAAGCGGCACCGGCGCCTGAGTCCGCCACAGACGGCCGGGTCACCACCAGCCTGCCGGAAGCCACCGCAGAGACGGCTGCCGCCGGCGCCGCAGTCAACGTCGACGAGGACACGGCCGCCGAGAACCCATACGCCCACCTTGACTGGTACCCCTATCCGGAGGGCGAGCAGCCGGGGCTATGCCGCGGCCGCTACATCGAGCCACAGCTCGAGGTCAGCGACAGCGGTATCCCCTTCAACCTGCAGCCGGTGCTGATCGCTGCAGCCAGTTCCAAGACCGAACTGGGCGGCCTGACGCAGCTCGATGGCGGCGTCGAGCTGAGCCAGGGCGGACGCCAGCTCAGCGCCGAATACGCCGAATTCGATCAGCTCACGCAGCTGGTCCGGCTCGAAGGCCGTGTCCGCTACCGCGAGCGGGGCGTGCTGATGATCAGCGATGCTGCCCAGACCAACCTGAACAACCTCGAAACCATCTTCTCGCAGTCGCAGTACGTGCTGCATCCGCAGCATGCGCGCGGTGACGCCGAACGCATCCTGAGGCTGGAAGACGGCCGAATCCGTATCGAGAACGGCGCCTATACCCAGTGCGAGCCGGGTAGCAGGAGCTGGCGCGTGGCGGCCGACAGCATCACCCTGAACACCGAGACGGGATTCGGCGAGGCCACCGGCGCCACCATCGAGGTGCTGGACACCCCGGTGCTGTACGTACCCTGGTTCTATTTCCCGATCGATGACCGCCGCGTCTCCGGTTTCCTATACCCGACGGTCACCTATTCCAGCAAGTCGGGGCTGGACCTGGCGGTGCCCTATTACTTCAACCTGGCGCCGAACTACGACGACACCCTGACGCCGCGCATCATTACCAAGCGTGGTCTGATGCTGGAAAACGAGTTCCGCTATCTCAACAGCTGGTCTCAAAACGTTCTCAGCAACGGCGTGCTGGTCAACGACAACGAGACCGGCGACGACCGCTGGCTACTCGGTTTCGACCACGAAGGGCAGCCCTGGCAGGGCTGGACCAGCTACATCGACTACACCGCGGTCAGCGACAACGACTATTTCGACGATATGGACCCCACCAATCTCGAGATCGGTTACCGCAGCCACCTGAACAAGCTCGGCGAACTGCACTACGACGCCCGCGACTGGAGTTTCACCGCCCGAACCCAGAGCTACCAGACGCTGTCCGACGACGACAAGTCGCCGTACCGCCGCCTGCCGCAGTTCCTGTTCGAGGGCCAGACCCCGGACCTGGCTGCAGGGCTCGAGGCCAGCTACCTGGCCGAGTACGTGCGCTTCGACCGCGACGACGAAGACCCGTTGCTGGAAGACTTCGAGCGGGTGCAGGGCGATCGCGTGCACCTGCGCCCCGGCGTGAGCCTGCCGCTGGAAACCAGCTGGGGCTACGTCAAGCCGTCGGTCAGCGTCTGGGCGACCCAGTACCTGCTCGACAACGAGCTGACCGGTGTCGACGACAATCCGACCATCACTACCACCGTCTCCAGCATCGACTCGGGGCTGATCTTCGAACGCAATGCCGAATTCGGTAACCGCCGTTACCTGCAGACGCTGGAGCCCCGCGCCTTCTATCTGCACGTGCCGGAGGAGGATCAGGATGACATTCCGGCGTTCGATACTGCGGAACTCGACTTCCGTTATGACAGTCTCTTTCGCGAGAACCGTTTCAGCGGCCGCGACCGGATCGGCGACGCCAACCAGTTGAGCCTCGGCATCGCCACGCGCTTTTTCGAGGACAGCGGCCTGGAGCGGTTCAACGTTGCACTGGGCCAGGCCTACTACTTCGACGACCGCGAAGTGCAGCTGGCGACGGCGGAAAACCCGACGCCGGAAACGCAGACCGATGACCGTTCCAACTACGCGTTCACCGCCAACTGGACGATCAACGAAGACCTGCGCCTCAACCACGACAGCGAGTGGGACCAGGACAACCTCGACTCGGTGGCGAACAACTACCGCGTCACCTTCTCGCCCGGGGACGATCGCATGCTGTATGGCGCCTATCGTGAGCGCGACGGCGAGCGCGAGCAGATGGACGTCGGCGTGCGCTGGCCGGTAAGCCAGCAGTGGAATGTGCTGGCGCGCTGGCGCCAGGACCTGGACCGCAGCGACACGCTTGACGCCCTGATGGGCGTGGAATACAAGGACTGCTGCTGGAAAGTGCGTTTCGGTTACCGCCAGTGGCTGAAGGACGACGACGGCAAACGCGTCGAGGATGAAGCGGTGCTGCTGCAGTTCGTGTTGCGTGGCCTGGGCGCTGTCGGCGACGAGGAAACCACCCAGTTTATTAGAGAAATTACCGGATTTGACGAGGATAAGGATGAAGAGTTTTAAGCAGACCTTGCGTCGGTGCGTACTGCCGCTGCTGTCCGTCGCAATGCTGAGCACCAGCGTGCAAGCCGAGGTGGTGCCGCTTGACCACATCGTTGCCATTGTCAATGACGACATCATCATGCAGAGCGAACTGGACAACCGCACCAGCCTGATCCGTTCCCAGCTGGCTGCCAGCCAGACCCGTCTGCCGTCGGATGAGGTACTGCGCAAGCAGGTCCTGGATCGCCTGATCCTCGACAGCATCCAGCTGCAGATCGCCGAAGAACAGGGCATCAAGGTATCCGACCGTCAGCTCAATCAGGCAATCGAGCAGATCGCCAGCCGTAACGGCATGTCGCTGGAGCAGTTCCGCGAGGCGCTGATCGCCGAGGGCCAGGACTACGCCAGCGCCCGCGAGCAGATCCGCAACGAACTGCTGCTGAGCCAGGTACAGCAGAGCAACGTCAACCGCCGCATTCGCGTTTCGGAGCAGGAAGTGCAGAACTTCCTGGACTCCGCACAGGGCCAACAGGCAACCAGCCCCGATTACCTGCTCAGCAACATCCTGATCGCGGTGCAGGACCAGGCGACCCCGGAAATGCTGCGCGAAGCCGAAAACAAGGCTGTGAATATCTACCAGCAGCTGCGCGGCGGCGCCAATTTCGCCGAGATGGCCGTGGCCAACTCCAACGCCCAGAACGCCCTTAACGGCGGCGACCTGGGCTGGCGCAAGGCCTCGGAGCTGCCGGAGGTGATCGCCACCATTGCCGGCACCCTGGAAAAGGGCGAATTCAGCAAGCCGGTGCGTATCTCCTCCGGCTTCATCATCGTGCAGCTGCGCGACAGACGCGGCAGTCAGGCCGCGCTGGTGCCGCAGACCCAGGTCAGCCATATTCTGCTCAAGCCCACCGAAATCCGTAACGAAGCCCAGACCCGGCGTCTGGCCGAGCAGCTGCGCCAGCGTATCGCCGACGGCGAATCCTTCGACCAGCTGGCGCGCCAGTACAGTGACGACACCGGCAGCGGCTCCCTCGGCGGCGACCTGTCCTGGACCCAGGCCGGCGAGATGGTGCCGGAGTTCGAGCAGGTGATGAACAACACCGCCACCGGCGAAGTCAGCGACCCCTTCGAGTCGCGCTTCGGCTGGCACATCCTCTGGGTCCGCGACCGCCGCACCCAGGACATGAGCGGCGAAATGCGCGAAAGCAACGCCCGTTTCAGCATCCGCCAGCGCAAATACAACGAAGAGCTGACCAGCTGGCTGCGGGAAATCCGCTCCCAGGCCTACGTCGAGCTCAAGAACTGAGGAAACGAGCATGAGTGCGCAAGGCTCTGCCGTTCGCCGCCTGGCCCTGACGCCGGGCGAACCCGCCGGGATCGGTCCGGACCTCTGCGTCCAGATCGCACAGCAAACCCAGCAGCATGAACTGGTCGCGATCTGCGATCCGGATCTGCTGCGCCGGCGCGCCGAGCAGCTGCACCTGCCGTTGTCGATCGAGCTGTTCGATCCCGACGAAGCCCCCTGCCCGAGCCCCACCCGGACCCTCAAGGTACTGCCGGTGGAGCTGGCAGCGACCTGCATCCCCGGGCAGCTCGACCCGCGCAACGCCCGCTACGTGCTGCGCACCCTCGAGATCGCCAGTCACGGCTGTCAGCAGGGACTGTTCGACGCCCTCGTCACCGCACCGGTACACAAGGGCGTGATCAACGATGCGGGCATCCCCTTCAGCGGCCACACCGAACTGCTGGAGCAGCTGACCGGCAGCGACAAGGTGGTGATGATGCTGGCCACCGAGGGACTGCGGGTGGCGCTGGCGACCACCCACCTGCCGCTGCGCGAGGTGCCCGACGCCATCACTGCACCGCTGCTGCGGGAAGTGATCGGCGTGCTGCACGGCGATCTGAAGCGCTCGTTCGGCATTGCGGATCCGCATATCCTGGTGGCGGGGCTGAACCCCCACGCCGGTGAAGGCGGGCATATGGGGCGCGAGGAAATCGACGTCATCGAGCCGCTGCTGGACGAGTTGCGTCAGCAGGGCATGCGCCTGACCGGCCCGCTGCCCGCCGACACCCTGTTCACCGAAAAGTACCTGAGCCAAACCGACGCCGTGCTGGCGATGTACCACGACCAGGGACTGCCGGTACTCAAGTTCAAGGGCTTCGGCAACGCCGTCAACATCACCCTGGGACTGCCGATCGTGCGCACCTCCGTCGATCACGGCACCGCCCTGGACCTGGCCGGCAGCGGCAACGCCGACAGCGGCAGCCTGCAGACCGCCATCGACTGCGCGGCCGACATGGCCCGCCACCGTCTTTCCGAGGATTCATGAGCAAAAAACCCGCCGGGCACAAGGCCCGCAAGCGCTTCGGCCAGAACTTTCTCCACGATGCCGGCGTGATCCGCCGCATCATCCGCTCCATTGCCCCGCGCGAAGGCGAGCACCTGGTTGAAATCGGCCCCGGCCTCGGTGCCCTCACCGAGGAGCTGCTGGCCGAGGCCAACGCGCTCGATGCGATCGAGCTGGACCGCGATCTGGTGCCGGTGCTGCGCACCAAGTTCTTCAACTACGGCGAGCGCTTCCGCATCTTCGAAACCGATGCGCTGAAGTTCGACTTCACACAGCTGAAAGAGGACGATCGGCCGCTGCGCGTGGTCGGCAACCTGCCGTACAACATCTCGACGCCGCTGATCTTCCACCTGCTCAGCCATGCCGGTCTGATCCGGGACATGCATTTCATGCTGCAGAAGGAAGTGGTCGACCGTCTCGCCGCCGAGCCCGGCACCAGCGATTACGGCCGCCTCGGCATCATGGCGCAGTACCACTGCCGCGTCGATCCGCTGTTCATCGTGCCGCCGGGCGCCTTCAACCCGGCGCCCAAGGTGGACTCGGCCATCGTGCGGCTGACCCCGTATGCCACACCGCCCCATCCGGCCAAGGACGTCGGGCAGCTCGAAACGGTGGTGCGCACCGCCTTCGGCCAGCGCCGCAAGACCCTGCGCAACAACCTCCGCACCCTGCTGAGCGCCGATGAACTGGAGGCGCTGGGCATCGATCCGGGCCTGCGCCCCGAGCGACTAACCCTGGCAGAATTTGTTAAGATCAGCGATCACTTAAGCGACAGACAAGAAACGGAGCATAATGGAGCCGAGTAAATTGGGTGAGAATGTCCAGATCGACGTCACTACGAACTATCTCAGCGAGCAGTCGGACCCGGACAGCAAGCGCTTCGTGTTTTCGTACCATATCACCATCACCAACCATAACGACCGCAGCGTGCAGCTGCTAAGCCGCCGCTGGCTGATCATCGACGGCAACGAGCACTCGCAGGAAGTGGTTGGCGAAGGCGTCGTCGGCGAACAGCCGCTGATCGAGCCAGGCGACAGCTACAGCTATACCAGCGGCACCGTGCTGGCGACCCGCGTCGGCAGCATGCAGGGCCACTATCATATGCGCGATGCCGAAGGCTTGGAGTTCGACGCTCCGATCGCGCCCTTCACCCTGGCCCAGCCCAACGCGCTGCACTGAGCCGCGCCGCCATGGCTACCTACGCGATAGGCGACATCCAGGGGTGCTTCGACCAGCTGCAGGCCCTGCTGGCGCAGGTCGGCTTCAGCGGCTCGGACCGGCTCTGGCTCGCCGGCGACCTGGTGAACCGCGGACCGAAGTCGCTGGAAACGCTGCGCTTCGTCAAAAGTCTCGGTGATCGCGCCCAGATTGTGCTCGGCAACCACGACCTGCACCTGCTGGCGATCCACTACGGCGCCACCCGGCCAAGGCGCAGCGACACGCTGGACGAGATCCTCGACGCCCCCGACCGCGACGAACTGATGCACTGGCTGCGGATGCAGCCGCTGCTGATCCACGACGCCGGGCTCGACTTCGTCATGGTCCATGCAGGAATACCGCCGGCCTGGTCGTTGAAGAAGGCCAAACGCCGCGCCCGCGAGGTCGAGCAGGTGCTGCACGGCACCCTGGCGCGGGAGTTCTTCCAGCACATGTACGGCAACGAGCCGGACCACTGGTACAAGGGCCTGGAAGGCTGGGCGCGGCTGCGCGTCATCACCAACTACCTGACGCGGATGCGCTTCTGCGACCACAACGGCCGCCTCGACTTCAGCGCCAAGGGCGGGCTCGAGACCCAGCCGCAAGGCTTCCTGCCCTGGTACGCCCATCCGCGCAAGGCCCACAAACACCGAATAATTTTCGGCCACTGGGCGGCGCTCGAAGGCGGCGCCTCGGACCACAGCCTGTTCTCGCTGGATACCGGCTGCGTCTGGGGCAACAGCCTCACCGCGATGCGACTCGAAGACCAGGCATTCTTTTCCTGCGACTGCAGCTGCAACCGGCGCCCGTCCACCAAAAATCACCAGGAGGTTTCCACCAATGGATGAATTCAAGTGCATTTCCAGCCAGGAAGCCCTGGCGCTGATCGAACAGGGCGCGACCATCGCGGATATCCGCGACCCCGAGAGTTTCGCCCAGAACCATATCGTAGGCTCGGTGCGCCTGAGCAACGAGAACCTGCAGGACTTTATCCGCGACAGCGACATGGACAAGCCGCTGATCGTCTGCTGCTACCACGGTTTCAGCAGCCAGAACGCCGCAGCCCAGCTGGCTCATTTCGGTTTCGATGCGGTCTACAGCCTCAACGGCGGCTTCGAGGGCTGGCAGGCGGAACACCCGGACAAGTGCAGCCGCTGATGCAGGTCTACCTGGTCGGCGGTGCGGTTCGCGACAAGCTGCTGGGCTACCCGGTCTACGACCACGACTGGGTGGTGGTCGGCGCCACCCCGCAACAGATGGTGGAGCGGGGTTTCCAGCCGGTCGGCGCGGACTTCCCGGTGTTCATCCACCCCGAGAGCGGTGAGGAATACGCCCTGGCCCGCACCGAACGCAAGTCCGGTCGCGGCTACACCGGCTTCCAGTACCATGCCAGCCCCGACGTCACCCTGGAGCAGGACCTCAAACGCCGCGACCTGACCATCAACGCGATGGCGGAGACCGAAGACGGCACCCTGATCGACCCCTATGGCGGCGAACACGACTTGGAAGCCCGGGTGCTGCGGCACGTCTCGCCGGCGTTCGCCGAAGACCCGCTGCGGGTGCTGCGCGTAGCCCGCTTCGCCGCGCGCTACGCCCATCTGGGCTTCACCCTGGCGGACGAGACCCTGGCGCTGATGCGCGAACTCTCCAGCGGCGACGAACTGGAGTACCTCACCGCCGAGCGCGTATGGCAGGAATTCGAACGCGCGCTGGGCGAGCGCTCTCCCGGCGTTTTCCTCGAGGTGCTGCACCGCTGCGGCGCGCTGCCGGCACTGCTGCCGGAAGTTGCCGAGTTACCGGTCCACCCCGAATGGTGCCGCCTGACGATGCTGCTGACACAGCTCGACGAAGCGCGTGAACGCTTCGCACTGCTGCTCGGCGCCGCACTCTCGGAACTGGACGAGGAAGACGCGGCGGCACGGATCGAGGCACTGTGCCAGCGCCTGCGCACGCCGAAGGCCTACCGCGACCAGTCGCTGCTGGTCAGCCGCCACCACCGCGCCCTGTACGCACTGCCGGCGCTCGACGGCGACGCCCGTTTGAGCCTGGCGCAAAGCCTCGACCTGATGCGCCGCCCGCAGCGTATCGAAAGCCTCGCGGCCTGCTTCGACCGCCTCGCCGACTGGCTGGGACAGCGCTGCAACGGCCAGGCCTGGCTGGCGGCGCTGCACGGCGCGCTAGGCGGGATCGAAGCGAAAGGACTGATGCAGGAAGGATTCAGCGGCAAGGCGCTGGGCGACGAGCTCAAGCGTCGCCAGCGCGACGCCTGCGCCGCACTCGAATTCGACTGAAACTCTGCAGGAGCGGATTCGACTATGGTGGGAGCGGCGCGTGGGAGCGACGCCTCGTCGCGAATAGTTGCGAACAGCTTTCACTGAGACATCACAAAAGCTTCGCAACGGGGCGTCGCTCCCACAATAGAAGGACGCCCTGCGGGAACCACCTCAACCCGCCCGGGAAATCACCTCGCCCCGCCAGACGAAATCCACCGGCCAGAGGCTTTGCTTCGTCTTGTCGTAGGCTTGCCAGAGTTCGGCGTAGGAGAGCCCTTTTTCCGGGTGCAGGGTGTCGGGCGCGATCTCGGCCAGCGGCTGCAGTACGAAGGCGTTCTTGAGGATTTCGGCACGGGGCAGCTCGACGCCGTCGACAGGGCCGCTGAGCGCGTCGTAGGTGAGGATGTCGATATCCAGCGTCCTGCCGCTGAACTTCGGGCCCTGGCGGCAGCGACCGTTGCGATCCTCGATCGCCTTCAGGGTACGGGACAGCTCGCCCACCGACAGCGCGGTCTCGAACCCCGCCACCAGGTTGTAAAAGGGGCTGCCGTCGAACCCCACCGCCTCGCTCTCGAACACCGTCGAGATCGCCAGCTCGCCGAAGGCATCCGCCAGCTCATCGAGTGCCGCGAGTACGTGGCGCTCGCGTTCGATATTGCTGCCGATACCCACGTACACCTGTGCCATCAGAAGGCCTCGCCGCGCTCGATCATCACACCCACGTCCCGCGCACCGCGAATCGCGCCGGGCTTGCCGAGGCGCAGGCGCAGCCAGCGCACGCCGAACTCCTGCATCACGATCTGCGCGATCTCTTCGGCCATGGTCTCGACCAGCAGGAACTCGCTTTCCTCGATAAAGGCGATCAGGCGCTTGGAAACGGATTTGTAGTTCAGGGTGTTCTCGATATCCTCGGTCGCCGCCGCATCGCGGATATCCGTGCCCATCTCCAGGTCCAGGCTGACCGTCTGGCGCACTTCGCGCTCCCAGTCGTAGATGCCGATGACCGTTTCCACCTTAAGCTCGCGTATGTAGACAATATCCACGAATAACCCAGTAAATATCTGATTCAGCTGATTTTTTCCGGCGCTCGCGACAAAAGCCCGCTACCACCGGTCACCGCAATGGCAGGGAACAGGCTGCCAGCATGCGTATCTTACCACCCACCGCCGCCCGGCGGTGCGCAAAACTGCGGCGCAGCATAGAGACTGGTCACCGAACAGGCAAGTCTGAATAGCCGATTCGCAGCGCCATCACGTCGGTCTGTCGCCCTCGCAGAGGATCAGGTCGTATAGCTTACGACAGATGGATACCGCGTCGGTCTGATGACGCTATGCCCTGTAGAACATGCCTGGACTGCTACCGCCTCTGATGGGTTACTGCCGTCAGCACAAGGTCAACAAAGACGAACTATGCTTGATCACAGGGTGCGGACTTGTGGAGCAGTGGCTTTCCAGTAAAGCCGTAGCATGAGGCCTCTGACCCGAGTGGCAAGGGCATCTTTCTCGGTCCAATAACAACTACAAATTATAAATTTCGGAAAGCGTGTGCTGATAAAAGGAGCGCAGACCAGTGAGATTGATCGTTCTAATAGTAGCCCTTCTGCTTGTCGGCCTTCTCGTTCACCGTCAATTAAATGTAGGAACCAGTAATCAAGTTGAGACTAAACTCGACGAAATGGATATAAAAACTGGCGTCGATACACCCAGCGTCCCAACACGACCGCAGGATGTTAAGAAATTTGGTCAGGATATGAATGAGTTTATTAACAAAGCGGCATCAGAACGGGCTGAGAAGCTTAATCAAGAGCAATATTGAATGAATCAACCATCTCAGAACTTACCTCAGCTGTTTGAGACACCATATGCATCCGTTCTAAAAGATCCCGACATACGATAGCTTCGTGATAACGCAGGGGCAATTTTTGTCTTTTTCGCTAGATGGCTTTTAATAAAGCCTTCTTTCAAAGGATGGCGGTAGTGAATAACAAGTCAGTGAATAACAGGTGACACATGCGCCTTACAAGTTGTGAAATTCATTCAAAGCTCACTGCCTTCCTAATATCAACAGCATTACTGATACCCACTTCTGCATGTACTACGAAACCACCAGATCAGGTTTATAGTTATGGTGTATTCTTTGACAATATCATGCTGGTAGGAGAGTTTGCCTGGAACCTTTTAGATTCTGGTCACTTACCGGGAATTGATAAAAACTCTCATGGTACCTTGACGATGGCCGGATGGTTTAATGAACAAAATCAAGCAACTCGCGATGGCTTTAAATTTCCAATCTACATAACGGCCCAAGCTTTTAATGACAACCAAAATGATATTATCTATCTGTATACATTTCACAAAGAAGACAATGAAAGCCAGTGGTTGCTTATAAAGGCCTCAAAAACAAATATAAATGGAGAAATTATCGATAGCAACCTTCCACTACCATCCAAGGACATTCAGAAAAAAATATACAACTCTATGTAATAATATTACCCGCCTTATCTAGGGAACCTACGCCTAACTTAAGTTTTGCCGATACCCTGCTTTGGACAGAAAGGCTGTCGAGGTTACAACCATACTCTGAGGGTAACTTGATAGCCTGCCTTACGATGAAGTCCAGCGGCTCGAAAATCACATGCGTTTTGCCGTCCCGCTAAGGCGTCTTGAGCTGGTGCCGTGCATTGCCATTGGGTCCCAGAGACCGCCGCTTCCGTCCCGGGCTTGAGATATACCGGCACCGCCTTTCCAGCTTGCTGCGTTCATCGGTTCTGGCTGCCACCCAGGCGTTAAGGGAGCCTCCAGCCTTCTAAACTACCCCGTCATCAAATGGCTCATAGCAGGGCGGCAAGAGATGCAATTGAGGAATCCCTCGATAGGGTGATCCGGCTGATATCGAGATTCGTACATAAACCAGCGCTGGCGAAACGGTAATAAGTTTCCACTTGCGATTACAAAACACCACTATTGGGGAGCAGAAACAATGAAAATAAAAGTCGCGCTTTCAGTTTTTATCGTGGCCATCATGGGCACGTCGGGTTTGTCGATGGCGGAGCCGAATAACGCACGATTCAAGCCAGGCGATAAAAATATTGCAGAGATAGCAACGTCGGATCCGAATAATTTCAGCACTCTTGTGGCCGCCCTTGTGTGCACCGATCTGGTCGGGGCCGTTAGTAACCCGTATGACGAACTGACCGTATTCGCCCCTACCAACGCCGCCTTTGCAGTGCTAAACCTCGACGCATCAAATATCTGCAATGAATTCGACACGGCAACTTTGACAACCATACTCCTATACCATGTTACCGGAGAGAGACGCCCATCACCGAGCATTATCAATGGATTCGACAAGAGCGTCGATATGCTGGCCGGAGGGAGTATTTACCCCGATGGCGGCGGCAGCTTGACTATTCGTGACAATGGGGATAACCCAGTCCAGATTACCACGCCCGACGTCCTGGCCAGCAATGGAATCATTCATGTCGTCGATCACGTGCTACTACCGTAATTAGGCAACCTATGATCAAGTCCCAGTTGTCCTCTGAGGGTCCTCAAGCGTGCCCCTGCAGTGGTGCGGCATTCCGACGCAGTGCGCAGGCAATACCCTAAAGGGCACTTTGGCCTTAGTCCTTGTCAAGCGCTGCAACAACGCCGATGCATGCTTCAGGGCCCGCCCTGTGGAGCTTTCAGCGTGAGCCGGACTCATTGGGACTTATTCAGAGGTTCCTTAGCTATCGTCGGGATGAAATGATTGTGACAACCGACGGCAGCGGCGAGCGCTCTCATGTCAAAGGCCGATGTGCTGCGGTCGCCGCTGTTGTCCGGAAAGTGAAAAAAGTTTGGATTACAGGCTATGCCAGCGGTAAGAAGCATGGGCCAAGTCCTGCATTTTGCTGTAATTTCTCATCTGCAAACCACCCCGGCTGTTACTCAAAGAGCACAGTAGCCTCGGGTAAGGCATTCCCAATTGATCGCGGGCGAACCCTCGCCAAATACATCCGGTAACGTTGCCGACGACGACAGCTCAGTCCATTACTGCGCTTAGCCGAGCCGTTGCCGAAGCTGTTATAGGGTCCCGCATTGTCTCGCCGGAGCCAGTCATGGAACATGCCACCATACCCGGCATAGGGGTAACGGCGTCCCCAGCGGCGAAGCGCGGTCGCGTAATCCACTCCACTGCGAATCGCACTGGCGACCGCTACCGTCAGCACGGTGTCATCCGTGAACGTCGAACGAGGACCGAATAGCGGAAAGTCCTTTTCCGGCGCGGGAGCACCTTCGTACACCGAACCGATCACATCGCCGGCACTTGCACCAAGCATTTGTCCGCTCCTGTCGTGTTGTCGACACCCCTTAAAATAGCAGTCATGTGATTATCGATTGCTGGCAAGGTCAGCAGGCGCCGGGCTCTGCCGCAGGCGACATCTGCGCCGGTCGAAGCCGGAGCGTTAGCTAAGGAACCTAAGCCTGACTTAAGCTTTGCCCGATACCGTGCGTTGGACAGTTCGATTCAGCCAAGGCAGGATCGCCCCAACGGTTACCACAAAGTTATCCGGGCTGCGGGTGTCCATCGCGAAGAGGCCCACGGTTTGTTGCACGCCCAAGTAGTCCCGTTGAAAAAAGTGTTCGCGGTTTTCCTGCTGTTGGCGCTCCTCAGCGCGCTGTCGCACCAGAGCGGCTTCGATCTATGGCTGGCGCACAGGCTGTACGCCTTCGAGGGCGGAAACGGCCATCCCTTTCCCTGGCGGGACAACTACTGGCTGTATAACGTTCTGCACGAAGGTGGGCGGGCGCTGGTCAAGCGGCTGTTTTTCCTCGACGTAGCGCTTTTTCTCGGCAGCTGGCTGCTTGCCGGCCTGCGCCGCTACCGGCAGATTTTCTTTTACGTCGCGATCAGCACTCTGCTTGCAACCGCCCTGATCAGCAGCCTCAAGCACGTGACCCGAATTCCCTGCCCGCAGTCCCTGGCCGAGTTCGGCGGGCACCGCGCCTGGATCGACTACTGGCAACTCTTCTCGCCCCGGCTGCCCAAGGGCAGCTGCTATCCCGCAGGGCACGCCTCGGGAGGATACGCCTGGCTCTGCCTGGCATTCATCTTTCCGTTCGCCAGCAGGCGCTTTTTCGTCTGGATGGTGCCGGGTCTGCTGCTCGGACTGGTGTTTGGCGTGGCGCAGCAGCTGCGCGGCGCCCACTTTATCTCCCACGATCTGATGACGGTGGCACTCTGCTGGCTGATCTCCGCCCTGGTGCTGGCGGCCATGCAGGCGATACAGCAGGCGCATCGCACCCTCATGTATCCGCTGGAGCTGGCCTATGCCGCCGAACAGCACTACTCCCGGTAAATCAGGTGTCTGCGCTGGAAGCCATCGCTGCGACGGTCCATCCAGCGTGTCAGCAACGCGATGCCGATCAGCGAGAACGCCAGACGGGCCCAGAGGATGCCCGACAGGTGGGCGCCGAGCAGCATCACCAGCAGCGTATCTTCGATCAGGCTGTGACAGAGCCCGAGAAACGCCATCGCGGCGAAAACGTCCCGCTTCGGGATCTGCCCGGTCTGCGCCTCCCGGATCAGCAGACCGCCGCCGAACGACAGCCCCAGCGTCACACCGATAATGGTGATGGTGGTCGCCTGCCGGCCGATGCCCAGCAGTTTCAGCAGCGGCTGCAGCAGCCAGAACATCAGCCGCTCGACGCCGATCAGACGCAGGATTTTCAGCGTCGTCAGCAGCACGATGATCACAAGCTGCACCATCAGCAGGCTCTTGCCCTGCATCAGCAGCCAGCCGCCGAGCCCCCTGTCCTGCGCCTGCGGCTGCCACAGCAGCACATTGGGTTGCTGCAGCCAGCCGCCTTCGCGATAGGCCAGGTGCAGCAGCAAGCCGAACAACAGGCCACCGCCGATACGCAGCAGCAGCGTCGCCCGCAGCCGCACACCCGCCTTCTGGGCGATACGGGCCTCGACCGGCAGCCCGTGGGCAATGAGCATCATGCCGCCGAGCACCGTTACCTGCGCCACCGTCAGCGCTTCCTGCTGGGGCTGGGTGAAGAATACCAGCATGCCGGCGTAGATGTTGCTGGCCATGGTGGTTGCCCACACCAGCCCCATGCTTTCGGGCAGGCCGACCAGCGCCATCAGCGGCGCCAGTACCTGACCGAGCAGTGTCACGCCTCCCAGCATTTCGAGCAGCTTCACCACCAGTATGACCGGAATCATGATCCGGAACAGGGTGAACGACACCGAACGGATCTCGATCAGCAACTCGCGGCAGAATGTTTGAATGGCGGGCGACAATGGCTGGCACCTGGGGCTGGCTGAAACGGGTGGCCATTGTACATCAACGGCCGCAGCTCGGGCGGCGGAAACAGGGCCCTCCCCGGAGAGAGGCGCTACCCGTTACCAGGAACGATGGGCGTCACGCGCGGCCAGCGCCACCGCTATGTAGGAAAAGCCCGAGAGAATTATCTCGATGGCGATGATCAGCCCGATGAACAGCAGACCCGAGACCGGCCAGCCCGAGACGACCACCCCGCCCAGCGCGAGCACCAGCAAACCGCCAATCAGGGTCCAGCCCCAGCCGTAGGTACCCCGCAGCGACAGCGCCATCAGCACCCGCAGCACGCCGATGGCAATCAGGCTGCTGCCGATCAGCAGCGTAAGGGTTGCGGAGGCCAGCAGCGGGTCGAATACCATGATCAGGCCGGCCGCGAGATACAGCACGGCGATCAGCAGCCCCCAGAAACCGTCGCGCCAGCCCTTGCTGCGAACGAAAGCCACCAGCTGGAAGGCCGCAGCCAGCAGCATCAGAAATCCGAAATAGAGCATACTGACCAGCCCGAGCGTGGCGGTCATGCCAAGACCGATCACGCCGGCCACCACCAGCACTATGCCAAGCGCAAGGACCCAACCCCAGTTGCGCCCCAGCTCGCCAAAATTTTCCTTAACGTACGGCATTAGCATCCCTCCGATGGGTATTCCGATTCCCGGCGGTGAAAGATCACCGCCGCAGCAGAGTATAGTTCCGGCATGAAAGAGGCCGCGTTTATCCTTTAGCCAAAGAAGCGCCCGAACTCGGCCGCAACAGCCCGGGGCGCTTCTTCGGGCAGGAAATGCCCGCAGTCCAGCGCCCGCCCCTCGACCCGGGTCGCGTAGCGCCTCCATATATCCAGCACATCGTAGGTACGGTGCACGAATCCCCTGGCGCCCCAGAGCACCAGCAACGGACACTCCAGCTTGCGGGAGAGGTCGACCTCGTCGTGTTCGAGGTCGATGCCGGCAGCAGCGCGGTAATCCTCGCAGCTGGCGTGGATCGCCTCCGGCTGGCTGAAACAGCGGATGTATTCCGCTACCGCCTCGGGATCGAAGGAAGCCCCGGGCGCCGCCCAGCGCCGCAGCTTTTCGGTGAGATAGTAGGCCGGATCCTTGCCGATCATCGTCTCCGGCAGCCCATCGGGCTGAATCAGGAAGAACCAGTGGTAATAACCGGTGGCGAACGCCTGGTCGGTATGCCGGAACATGTGCAGCGTCGGCGCAATATCCATCACGCACGCCCGGTCGACCCGTTCCGGATGATCGAGCGCCAACCGGTGCGTGACCCGGGCGCCGCGATCATGGCCGGCGACCCCGAAATGCCGGTATCCCAGTACCTGCATCACCTCGACCATATCCTGCGCCATCGCCCGTTTGGCGTAATTGCTGTGATCCGGCAGGCCGGACGGTTTGTCGCTGTCGCCGTAGCCGCGCAGGTCCGGACAGATCAGGTGAAAATGCCGGGAAAGCTCCGGCGCCACAGCGTGCCAGATCAGGTGGGTCTGTGGATAACCGTGAAGCAGCAGTAACGGCGGGCCGGATCCGCCATGGACGAGGTGAATCCGCGCACCGCTCGTCTTGATGTCGAGCGTCTTTAAATCGGGTCCGAACAGTGTCATGGCTTCAGTCTCCTGCTCTGCTGCTGCCAACGCCCGTTCTGACGCTGAGACTACCGGCCCGGCACGTTCAATACCTCAAAGTCGAACAGCGCCAGTTCTTCGCTGTGTTGCAGAAGGTCTCGCTTTGCCACCACACGTCCAGCAGCGGGGTTGTGGCCGTCGCCTGCTCGCCTTATCCCGGCCACCTGGGTTTGCAGCTTAGTCGAAAGACCTGAGCCCGGCCGCTTCATGACGTGTCGCGGTCTGGTTGCACTGGCGTGAGCGTTCGGGCATAACAGGGCCACTATTCCACCCGCACCCAGCAGTCCACCAAAGAGATCAACAAGATCCTCAACCTGCTGGTCGGACGCACCCGGGAAGTATCGCAGACGATGGAACACAGCCTCGGCGCCTCGACCGATGCCGTCGACCTCTCCGCCGAAGCGCTGCAGGCGTTCGAGCGCATCGCGACCGCGGTCGAGCGTATTCGCGACATGACGACCCAGACCGCCAGTGCCGCCGAAGAGCAGCAGCTGGTGACCGAGGACATCAACCGCAACATCCAGAACATCAGCGATTCCGCCAACAGTCTGAGCGATATTTCCGACCAGGTGGAACGCAACGCCGCCAACCAGACCGCACTCAGCCATCAGCTTGGCGAACTGGTCTCGCGCTTCCGGACCTGAAACGCGAACGGCCGTGGCCCGGTTATCCCGAGCCACGGTCGTTGTGCCATCGCCCCGCCTTAAAGGCTCAGCAAGGAGCAGTTTCGTCCGCTGCCTGCCCCAGCCTGAGCCGGTTCAGTTCAGCGCCGCGAATCGCGGACGTAGATATCGTGCGCTTTCTTGTTGCTGCCCTGCTGGCGCTTGTCGATCTCGAACAGCTCCACCGCCTCGATCAGCCGGGTCAGGGTGGCGTAGCCGTACGTGCGTGAGTCGAAATCCGGGTACTGCCGCTTGATGAGCTGGCCGCACTGGCCAAGCTGCGCCCAGCCATCCTCATCGGCGTACTCGTTGATGGCGTTGCGCAGGATTTTCACCAGCCGCGCATCGCTCGCCAGCTCCTGGCGCGAGCGGCGCTTGCTGGACGGTTTCGCGCTGGCGTCGCCGATGGTCGGCTCGTCCTCATCGACCTCGAGATCACGCAGTACCTCGGTGTAGATGAAATCGTCGCAGGCGTTGCGGAAGGCCACCGGCGTTTTCTGCTCGCCGACGCCGAAGACGAAGATCTGCGACTCCTTGAGGCGCGACGCCAGCTTGGTGAAATCGCTGTCGCTGGAGATCAGCGCGAAGGCGTCGAACTTGTTCGAGTAGAGCAGATCCATGGCGTCGATGATCATCGCCGCGTCCGACGAGTTCTTGCCCTGGGTGTAGGAGAACTGCTGCACCGGGTTGATCGCCAGCTCGTTCAGCGGCTGTTTCCAGTTCTTCAGGTGCATCGAACTCCAGTCGCCGTAGGCCTTCTTGATCACGATGTGACCGTGTTTCGACAGCTCCGACAGCACCGCCCCGAGCACCGAGTACTGGGCGTTTTCGGCATCGATCAGCACCGCGATCTTCTTTTCCGTATCCAGGTCTTTCATCGGGTCTCCGTGTTTTCGGGATCGGTGAAGCGCGGGCTCGCGGGACCTTTCGGTTCTGCGGTCCGCAGCCTCAAAGCGCCGGCTCGTCCGCTTCGATACGGTCCACCTGTACATGCTGGACAACCGGGTAGACCGGTGGTCCGAACTGGTTGTAGACCGCGACATCCGCCGCATCGCGACCGTAGCCAATTGCCACGTAGCCCGGCCTGAGCGCTTCCTGGGTGGCATCGAAGGTGTACCAGCGCCCGCCGACATAGGCTTCGAACCAGGCGTGCAGGTCCATCGGTTCCAGGTCGTGCAGGTAACCCACCACCATCCGCGCCGGAATGCTGATGCTGCGGCACAGCGCAATACCCAGGTGAGCCAGGTCCCGGCATACGCCGGACTGTCGCGTGTTGACCTCGATTGCCGAAACCGGGGTATCGCTGCTGCCGGGCACATAGCTGATATTTTGCCGCAACCAGTCTTCTATGGCCGCGACCTGATCGTATCCCAGCCACTGGTTGGCCGTAATCTCAGTCGCCATCTGTCCGAAACATTCAGCTTCGCAGAAACGACTCGGCAGCAGGTACTTGAGCGTATCGTCGGGCAGGTTTTGAATTTCGACGAAGGGCGCCCCCGGCGCCACATCGATACTGTCTGCCGTCATGACGTCCGACAGGGTGTGAATGCCGAACGCGCCGGGCGGCGCGATCAGCCGCTGACAGAGGTTGCCGAAATCGTCGGTGAACTCGAACACCGGAATACTCGGGTACAGCCGGTACTCTTCACGGGCGATCCATTGCTGGGCGCCGCTGCGGGGGCGCAGCATCAGTATAAAGGGGGTCGGTACTTCGATATCGAACTTGAGATCACAACTCGTGCGTAGCCACATGCGGCTCTCCCGGTGGGAATGGAACGGCTCCGGCGCCTGATACTCTCAGGTTACCACTCATATCAATGCGGTTACCCGCGCGCCGGCCAACTGCCCGCCTCTCTTCAGCATACCCTTCTGCGCTGCCAGGTCCAGCCGGACCTCGCGACGAAGGCCAGGCCATGCGACAGCCTTTCGTCCTATGCCATCACGTCACCTTCGGCGTTATTCGAGCCAGCCCTTGCCGACCGCCTCATCCAGACGCGACCGTATTTCGTCCCAGAGAGCGTGACTGCCCTGGCCGATACGGGCGTTGATCTCGAACACCTTGTCCTTCGGCACCCGGTTCCGGCGCCAGCTCTCTCCCTCGGCGTGCAGGTTGTGCAGCAACGGCGGCACCCGGTCGATGGCACGGGCATAGCGTGAGTCCGCGGTTTCACCGGCTTCGAACTCGTGCCACAACGCCAGGTACTCGTCGCCTTTTCCACCCGGCAGCATGCCGAGAACACGGGCGACGCCGGCCGCCTCGGCGGCCTTGTTCTCGGCGGTTTCGCTCTGGTAGATGATAGTGTCGCCGGCATCGATCTCGCCAAGATCGTGGATCAGCAGCATCCTGATCACCCGGTCGATATCGACCGGCTGGTCGGCATGGTCCTTCAGCATCAGCGCCGCCAGGCAGACGTGCCAGCTGTGTTCGGCCGAGTTTTCCACCCGCTCCAGCCCCACCGGGCGGGTCTTGCGGTGCACGTCCTTGAGCTTTTCGATCTCGACGATAAATTCCAGTATCCGGGCTATTTCTTTCAAAACCGTTATCTCGTTTCAAGCGGATGCCTGCAGCGGCCACTGCAGTCTTTCGTCGGCACGATGCCGCAGAGGTGGATTCAGTGATCCATCCCGGCATAGATCCACATCGGTGCGGTGCTGCCGGCGCGCTGGAACCCGACCGACTCATAGAAACCGACCGCGTCGCCGTCGGCGGTGAGCATCTGCTGATGAAAACCGGCATAGCGGCTTTGCATCGCCTCGATGATGCGCCGGCCGATGCCGCGTCCCTGATAATCCGGGTGTACCAGCAGGTGGGGATAGTAAACCACCAGGTGTCCGTCGGAGATGGCGTTGCCGAGGCCGACGAGCCTGCCGCCGATCCGGACCGTTACCAGCGTATCCGAATTTCGCAGCGCGGCCATCAGTTGTGCGGGCTTGTCCGCCGAAGACCAGTCGTTGGCACGATACAGCTCCACTACCTCGTTCTCGGCGATGGCGCCGTCCAGGCTAATCTCAATCGTCATCTCGCCTCCCGGACAGTTGGACTACCAAAACCCAGTGTGCCGACGCGAAACGACAATTACAACGGCGCCTCACTGGCCGGAAATGCGCTTTCCAAACGAGATCGCGTACGTCGCGGAACGGGCCTTGAGCACCGGATCGTCCGTCGGCTCGATGCCATCGGCGATCACCAGCGGATCGAAGTTGATGCCCCCGCACTTGCCCTCTTCCTGTGACATGGCCGCCGTAAGCGACAGGGTTCCGGTCACCACCTCTTCGCGGTCCCCGGGCCAGGGTTTGCTGGGGTCGGCTTCCGGGTCGCCGGGCTGGCCGATGATGATGCGCATATCCCATTCCAGCGGCGCCTGCTGCGCACGTCCGATCAGTTCGGACTCGAGGAAGTCATTCGGCGCCGCCTCACGCTCCGCATCGGTCAGCTCCTTGACGCCGTCGCGGGGATCGAAATACCAGCGCACCAGCGTTTTATCGCCAGCGGCATCGACGAAACGAAACGCATGCAGGCTGTAGTAACGGCTGTTGGCATAGCTCGGCGGCGGATTGTGGCTGCCGTTGTACTGGGCCAACCCCTGAAAGTCGGGATGGCTGTCGACGAAGGCACGAAAACGTTCGGGGTCGCGCTTGCCTGTCGCCGGATCCGGCTGCAACGCCACCAGCATGTCGTAAAAGGTTTTCGGCACGGCGGCGCCAAACACCGGCACGTTTATCATTGTCATATGTTGCAGGTCGCCATCCGGCAAATGGAACTGCAGCGCCATGCCCCTGACGCCCTTGTCGGCGTCGCTGGCGTCGGGATTGCCGCCACCCAGCGAGAAGCGGGCAATTACCGGTATCGATTCACCACTGAAGAGCCCGGACCTCGAGTAGCCACGGGCCGCTTCCAGACCCTTGAATTCGCCGACGGCACAGGTGCCCTTGATATGATTGCGCCGATGGCCCGGCGTTACGCCGAAAGCCGCCTCCATGGCCGCTATTATCTGCGCCGCATCGACATTGTCGTCGGCACCGCTCTGTGCCTGGCACAAGCCCGCGGTCAACAGCAACGCCGCTGCACAGCAGGCGCCCGCCCCCCTGAGGATGTTCATGTTACCTCCGCTACGAATGACCATACCCGGTCAGTATAGGACCGGGCCGTATGCGGACCTCGGGCGGGAAAGCAATTCCAGGTATTTTCAGCCGCCCCCGACTCTGCAATACTGCGTTGCATGATGACGGCACACTCCATCCGACGACAGGCACGACGACTTCACGGCAAGCTGTGGGATCACCCCTGCCCGTCTGATGCACCGAGTACCGTCTGACTACGACAGCCAGGCGCCAGCGTCGACAGAAGGCCACCGGTAATCCCGGTGGCCTTTTTGTTTTCGGAGCAGGCGACAGGCGGCTCCGGGGCACACCGGGATTTCCGTTGGTGGGCAACAGCCACCCATTCTCAACCACCACCCGAGAGTTCCGGAGAAAAGATGCAAAACCCCTTCAGTGCCCTGATGCAGATCGCCGCCAGACCCGACCTCACCTTCGTCCGCGGCGAAGGCGGCTACCTCTACGACACCAACAACAGTGCCTGGCTGGACTTCATCCAGGGCTGGGCGGTCAACACCCTCGGTCACTGCCCGCCGGCGGTGAGCGAAGCGATTTGCGCCCAGAGCCGCCAACTCATCAACCCGGGCCCGGCGTTCTACAACGCACCGGCCGTCACGCTCGCCAACCGGCTCGCCGAACTCAGCGGTCTCGATCAGGTGTTCTTCGCCAACAGTGGCGCCGAGGCCAACGAAGGCGCCATCAAGCTGGCCCGCAAGTGGGGCCAGCAACACCGTAATGGCGCCTGGAAGATCATAACCTTCCACAACGGCTTCCACGGCCGTACCCTGGCGACTATGTCGGCCACCGGCAAGCCCGCCTTCGAGCCGCTGTTCAACCCCAAGGTGCCGGGCTTTACCAAGGTCCCCTACGGTGACCTGGATGCGGTCGCGGCCGCCATCGACGGCGAGACCGTGGCCGTGCTGCTCGAACCGATCCAGGGCGAGGCCGGCGTGATCCCCGCCGGCAGCACTTTCCTGCAGGGACTGCGTGAATTGGCCGATGAACACGGCGTGCTGCTGATGCTCGACGAGGTGCAGACCGGCATCGGACGTACCGGCAGCCTGTTCTGTTACCAGCGGCACGGTATCGAGCCTGACGTGGTTACGCTCGGCAAGGGCCTCGGCGGCGGCGTGCCGATCGCCGCGCTGCTGGCGAAGGCTCACGCCTGCTGCTTCGAGTACGGCGACCAGGGCGGCACCTTCAACGGCAACCCGCTGGTCTGCGCGGCGGCACTGGCGGTGCTCGATGCCGTCACGGCGCCGGGGTTTCTCAACGGCGTCCGTGCGCGCAGCAAGCAAATGATTAGCGGACTTGAGGCCATGGCGCAGCGCTTCGGACTGGGCGAAGTGCGCGGCGAAGGCCTGCTGCTGGCGCTGGAAACCGGGACGGTCGATGCCCCGGCGCTGGTCAAGGCCGCCTTTGCCGCCGGCCTGCTGCTGAATGCGCCAAGGCCGCATACGCTGCGCTTCATGCCGGCGCTGAATGTGAGCGAAGGTGAAATCGAAAGGATGTTGAACCTGCTGGGCGGGCTGCTGGAACGGCAGGTAACAATCGGTTGAGTTCGCCGCGGGGCGCGGCTACGGAGGTGATCCCGGTGACCTTGCACAAGCGCCGCGCCGGTGCGAAAGGTTCGAACACCGCGCCGTCGTTGTTCGCGGCGGGGCGCCGCTCCTACGAATGGTGCAACCGGCAACAATGTAGGAGCTGCGCCCTCGCAGCGAACCGGGCGTGCCCGCCCACCCGGACGGGCACAGCTCCCGCTATCAGGCGGCTTCCTGGGCCCGCAGGTAATCTTCGTAGGTGCCGTGGAAATCGACGATGCCGGTCGGCGTCAGCTCGATGATGCGGGTCGCGATCGACGAGACGAATTCGCGGTCGTGGCTGACGAACAGCAGCGTGCCCTCGTAGTTTTCCAGCGCCAGGTTGAGCGACTCGATGGATTCCATGTCCATGTGGTTGGTCGGCTCGTCCATCACCAGGATGTTGGGCTTCTGCAATATCAGCTTGCCGAACAGCATGCGGCCCTGCTCGCCACCGGAGATCACCTTCACCGACTTGCCGATCTCCTTCTGCGAGAACAGCATGCGGCCGAGGGTGCCGCGGATCACCTGCTCGTCGTCGCCTTCCTGGCCCCACTGCGACATCCAGTCGTAGAGGTTGGCGTCCTTCTCGAACTCGTGGGCGTGGTCCTGGGCGTAGTAGCCGATGTTGCTGTTCTCGGACCACTTGACGGTACCGGCGGTGGGCTCCAGGTCACCGACCAGGCACTTCAGCAGCGTCGACTTGCCGATGCCGTTGGGGCCGATGATCGCGATGCGCTCGCCAACACCCACGTGCAGGTTGAGACCGGAGAACAGCTTCTCGTCGAAGCTTTTCGCCAGGCCTTCGACCTCCAGCGCGGTCCGGTGCAGCTTCTTCTCCTGCTCGAAGCGGATGAAGGGGCTCTGGCGGCTGGACGGCTTGATCTCGTCGAGCTTGATCTTGTCGATCTGTTTGGCGCGCGACGTGGCCTGCTTGGACTTCGAGGCGTTGGCGGAGAAGCGGCTGACGAAGGCCTTGAGATCGGCGATCTGCGCCTTCTTCTTGGCGTTGTCGGCCTGCATGCGCTCGCGCGCCTGGGTCGCGGCGGTCATGTACTCGTCGTAGTTTCCGTGATAGATCCGCACTTCGCCGTAGTCCACGTCCGCCATATGGGTGCAGACGCTGTTGAGGAAGTGGCGGTCGTGGGAAATGATGATCATGGTGCAGTTGCGCTCGTTCAGCACCCCTTCCAGCCAGCGGATCGTATTGATATCCAGGTTGTTGGTCGGCTCGTCGAGCAGCATGATATCCGGGTCGGAGAACAGCACCTGCGCCAGCAGCACACGCAGTTTCCAGCCCGGCGCGACTTCGCTCATCGGACCGTAATGCTGTTCCACCGGGATGCCGACGCCCAGCAGCAGCTCGCCCGCGCGGGATTCGGCGGTGTAGCCGTCCATCTCGGCGAATTCACCCTCCAGCTCGCCGGCACGGATACCGTCCTCTTCGGTCATCTCCGCCTTGGCGTAGATGGCGTCGCGCTCGGACTTGATCTTCCACAGCTCCTCGTGACCCATGATCACGGTATCGATCACCGAGAACTCCTCGTAGGCGAACTGGTCCTGGCGCAGCTTGCCGATACGCTCGTTCGGGTCCTTGGACACGTTGCCCGCAGACGGCTCCAGATCGCCGCCGAGGATCTTCATGAAGGTCGACTTGCCGCAGCCGTTGGCGCCGATCAGGCCGTAGCGGTTGCCCTCGCCGAACTTGACGGAGACGTTTTCAAACAGCGGCTTGGCGCCGAACTGCATGGTGATATTCGCAGTGGTCAGCAATGACTTGTACCGATTAGGTTGAGCGTGAAAAGATGGCAGATCAGGCTAAAGAACGATCTGCGGAATGCGGAAAAACGGCGCGCATTATGCCACAGAAGGCCCATAGGACCAATGCATAGCCGATCAAATTTCGATCAGCGACTTGACCCCGTTCACCTTGACCATTGCGGCTGATGGTAGGTTGGGTGGAGGCCCGAAGGGCCGCAACCCAACCCCCCGCGCAGACAGCGGACAATCAATCAATTCACCGCATCGAAACGATGGGTTGCATATAGGAGAGCAGACTCCCGGCCGTGACCCTGGCCGGGAGCTTCAGGGTCGGCAGTTTCAGCCTTCGTTGAGACCCAGATGGCGCTTGACGGCCTCGAGCCCGGGCTGCCCGTCGAGGGTGCTGACGCCGTCGAGCCAGGCGTTCAGTACGTCGGGGTTGGCCACCAGCCATTCGCGAGCGGCGACCGGCGCATCCTTGCCGTCGTCCAGAATGCCGCTCATGACTTCGCTTTCCATCTCCACCGAGAACTGCAGGTTGTCCAGCAGGGCCGCCACGTTCGGGCAGTCCTCCTGGTAGCCCTTGCGGGTGAGGGTATAGATGGTGGCGCCGCCATAATCCGGCCCGAAATAGTCATCGCCACCCGATAGATAGGCCATGTCGACATGCAGGTTCATCGGGTGCGGGGCCCAGCCAAGGTAGACGATGAAGTCCTGCTTGCGCACCGCCCGCTGCACCTGGCTCAGCATCGCCTGCTCGCCGGACTCGACCAGACGCCAGCCGTCGAGACCGAACTCGCCGGTGTCGATCATTTTCTGGATCAGGCCGTTTGCCGGCGCGCCGGGGTCGATGCCGTAGATCTTGCGGCCGAACTTGTCGGCATTCTCGCCCAGGTCGGCGAAACTCTGAACGCCGGCGTCATACGCATACCTGGGTACCGCGAGGGTGAACTTGGCGCCCTCGAGGTTGGCGCGGATGTTGTCGACATTGCTGCCGTACTTGTCGATGAATGCCTGCTGTGCCGGCATCCAGTTGCCCAGGAAAACGTCGATCTCGTTCTTCTTCAGGCTCTCGAACCCGATCGGCACCGCCAGCAGATCGACCGACGTCCGGTAGCCGAGGCCGTCGAGCAGTGTCGACGCCAGGGCGTTGGTCACGCTGATATCCGTCCAGCCCGGGTCGGTAAAACGCACCAGCCTGCAAGAGTCGGCGTCGCCGGCATGCGTCGTGGCAGCCACCAGCAAAGATGCGGACAGCAGGGTGCCACCGAGGACTTTCTTCATCTTGTTATTCATATTGCGATCCTCCCGTTAACAAACGCACGAACAAAGCTGCCCAGTGGGCGGCCTGTTCGTGCCTTACTCAGGTTTTACGACGCTTTTTCGGCAACGCGCGGGAAACGCGAGCGGGCTTCGAGATCATCCAGATCGATGGTGTTGCGCATGTACTGCTGGCTGGCGTCGACCATCGGCTGGAAATCCCAGGACGTGACCTTGCCCTTCATCAGCGACCGGGCCACCAGTGCACGGCGTCGCTGGCTCCAGAGCACTTCTTCGGTCAACTTGTCGAATTCCCAGCGCTTTGCGATTTCCCGGCGGAATTCTTCCACCAGCCCTGCATGCCCGGGGCTGCCGACCAGGTTGGTGAGTTCCTGCGGATCGCGGCTCAGGTCGAACAGCTGATCGGGGTCGGCCGGCGTGTGCACGAACTTGAAGTCGCCGCGGCGAATCATCACCAGCGGAGCGATGGCGCCTTCTCCCATGTATTCGCCGATCACCTCGTCATGCCCCCGCTCGCCGGTCAGCTGCGGTACCAGGCTGCGGCCTTCGATCGGGGTGACGTAGCGGACGGGACTATCACCCCGGGCCAGATCGACGAAGGTCGGCAGCAGGTCCATCGTCGAGACGCTGTCTTTGACACGGGCCGGCGCGAAACGCTCCGGCGCATGCACGATCATCGGTACGCGGGCCGACGACTCGAACCAGCTCATCTTGTACCAGAGGCCACGCTCGCCCAGCATGTCGCCGTGGTCGCCGGAGAAGACGATGATGGTGTTGCGATCCAGACCGGTGTCTTTCAGCACCTTCAGCAGTTCGCCGATTTTGTCGTCGACGTAGCTGATGTTGCCGTAGTAGGCGCGACGGGCATTGCGGACTTGCTCTTCGCTGACCTCGGTTTTGTCGGCCTCGTAAACGAACTGCAGGCGTTTCGAGTGCGGGTCCTGATCCTCCGCCGCGATCTGCACCGCGGGCAGGTCGATCTCGACATCCTCGTAGCGGTCCCAGTATTCCTGAGTGCAGGCGTAGGGATCGTGGGGGTGCGTCATCGATACGGTGAGACAGAACGGGCGCGAGTCACTGCCGCGAACGTGGTCATACAGGTAGCGCTTGGCGTTGAATACCACCTCGTCGTCGAAATCCAGCTGGTTGCTGCGCACGCAGGTGCCAGCCTGGGTAATGGATGACATGTTGTGGTAGTAGCTTGGGCGCTTGTCGAATTCGTCCCAGTTCACGAACCAACCGAAGTCGGCCGGATAGATGTCGCTGGTCAGGCGCTCCTCGAAGCCATGCAGCTGGTCCGGGCCGCAGAAATGCATCTTGCCGGAGAGCGCCGTGCGATAACCCATATCACGCAGGTAGTGGGCAAAAGTCGGAATATCGGCCGCCAGGTCTGCAGCGTTGTCGAAGGCGCCTATCTTCGACGGCAGGCGTCCGGTCATCAGCACGAAACGCGAGGGCGCGCACAGCGGGCTGTTGCAGTAGGCCGAGTCGAATACCACACCGCCTTCGGCGAGCGCGTTGAGATGGGGAGTTTTGACCACCGACTGCGGGTTGTAGATCGGCAGTACGGGGGCCGCCATCTGGTCGGCCATAATGAAGAGAATATTGGGTTGTTCTGTGCGCATGGGGACTCCTGCAGTCTGTTCGGGCCGTTAGGGGCCGTTGATGGTTGTGGCTACTTCCACAAACCTCAAAAACCCCTATGTTTGTTAATGTCACACGACCGTAATCCTGGCTCGATCTTGCCCATAGTCCCCGATACTGTAAACTGAGCCTGAACTAATGCATCCAATAAGCACAGCTAATGCCAGAGAAAATCACCCTTCCCCCGCTGGCCACGCTGCAGGCGTTCGAGGCAGCCGCCAGGCTTGGCAATTTCACGGCCGCGGCACGCGAACTCGACAGCACCCAGTCGGCAATCAGCCAGCACATACGCCGGCTCGAGCAGGAACTCGGCGTTACGCTTTTTCACCGCCAGTACCGCGGTGTAAGTCTGACCGAAGCCGGCGAGCGGTTGCTGGAAGACGTGGCCGAAGGCCTCGCCCGCATCGCCCGGGGCATTAACGCCGCACGGCAGCATACTGAACACGATGTCATCAACGTCGGCACCGACTTCGCCCTGGCCGCGTACTGGCTGCTGCCCCGGCTTTCCCGGTTTCGCGACGCCCATCCGGACGCCGAGGTCAGGGTGGTCACGGCACAGCAACCGATTACACCGGATGAGGCGAATATCGACATCGCCATCCTGTTCGGCGATGGCCGGTTCGACCGGGCGCCGTCACGGCTGCTGATGCGCGAATCGGTGGTCCCGGTGTGCAGCCCGGCGCTGCTCGAACGATACGGCCCCATCGACAGCGCCACAGATCTGAACCGGCTGCCACTTTTACAGCTGGAGGCCGCATATGACGCCAAGTGGTTCAACTGGTCGCGTCTGTTCGCCCTGCTCGGAATCGACGCAAGGCCCAGGGAGCCGGCCCTGGTGTTCAACAACTACACCCTGCTGCTGCAGGCTGCGATCGCCGGTCAGGGTGCCGTCATTGGCTGGCTGCCGATGGTCGACTCTATGCTGGAGTCCGGACTGCTGGTGCCGGTGATCCCGCAGCGCACCAGTTCCGATTGCGGCTACTATCTGGTGCTGCCCGCCACCAAATCGATCCTCCCGATCGTCCAGCAGTTCAGCGACTGGCTGATCAATGAAAGCAAGGAAGCCGGCCCGGTATAACCAGCCTGCAGGCAGGCCCCGATGAAATAACCGGCGCTTGGCGAAAGCCCGACATACTGACGTTTCGGGAAGTAATGCCATTCTCAGACATTACTCCCCGAAACGTCAGTAACTGCAAGCGACAACCAGATCTTTAGTCACGACATTAGTAAATAAAATACCTCCCATTAGCCCGGTCGTGGTTTACAGCGCCAGACGTGCTGGGCATCATCTAGCCCATATCCGCCTGGAAAGACATTAGAACCTGTTGCGATTGAAGACCGATTAAACGCCCTGACCGGACCCATCGTTCCAACGCCGCGAATTCCCGGCGTGGAATGAACACAAGCGGTCATCCGGGCGCATGGAGGGACATTTTCATATTGCCACTGCCATTGCCTGGCAAAAGGCCCTTGAAAATCAAAATAACAACGCCTAACCCAACACATTCTGACGAGGGAATCCCATGCTCTCCAGTGAAAAACTAGACGCTCTGATCGAGCCCAGAGGCATATTGAAGGGCCTCAATTCCACGCTCGGCATTACCGCCATCACCATGACGGTATTCTTTATTCTTTACGCGGTACTGCTCGGCAAGACGGCGAGTGAACAGTTTCTGGGACTCAAGGCTTGGATTGAAAGTACACTGGGCTGGTATTACGTGCTGATGATGTTTCTGGCCTTCCTGGTCTGCATGTACGTGACGTTTTCGCGCGTCGGCAAAATCCGCCTCGGGCGCGACGACGACCGGCCCGAGTTCAGCAACTTCGCCTGGTTCTCGATGCTGTTCGGCTGCGGTACCGGCGCCGCCCTGCTGTTTTTCGGGGTATCCGAACCGATGATCCATTTCGCCAGCGGCTGGAGCGGCGGTAACCCCTTTCTCAGCCATGAGGTCAAAGCGGCCGTGGCGGCGTTCTTCGAAGCCAAACAGGCCGCTCTGGCAAACGGACTGCTGCCCGGCGACGCCGGCTTTCCCGTTCCCAGCGACCTGGTCGCCGAGGCTGCCGCCGGCGGTCTCAAGCTCACCATCTTCCACTGGGGTACCATCGCCTGGGCCATGTACGGCATCGTCGGCCTGTCGCTGGCGTACTTCGCCTTCCGTAAGGGCCTGCCACTGTCGATGCGCTCGGCGCTCTATCCGCTGATCGGCAACAAGATCTACGGCCCGATCGGCCATACCGTCGACATTCTGACCGTTTTCGGCACCATCTTCGGCATCTCCACAACCCTTGGCCTCGGCGTCGAACAGATCGGATCCGGCCTGGTATCGCTCGGGCTGCTGGCGGAAAAAACCCAGACCGTCACCATCGTGTCGATCGTTATCATCACTATTATGGCCACCGCTTCGGCGACCAGCGGCGTCGCCCGGGGCATCAAGGTGCTGTCGACGCTGAACAGCTGGATCTGTATCGCGATGCTGTCCTACTTCCTGTTGGCCAGCAACGCCAATTACCTGATCGCCAGCTCGGTCACCGCGCTGGGCGACTATATCTCCGACGCCGTCTCGATGACGCTCTGGACCGCACGCAGCCCCGAAGAGCGCGTCTGGCAAGGCGGCTGGACCATCTTCTACTGGGGCTGGTGGATCGCCTGGGCCGGTTTCGTCGGTATGTTCATCGCACGCATCTCCCGTGGACGCACCATCCGCGAATTCATGCTCGGCGTCATGTTCATCCCGTCCATGGTCGCGCTGGTCTGGTTCGGCGTGCTCGGGTCCGCCGGCATCTATGAAGCGATCTACGGCACCGACATGAGCATCTACAATGCCGCCGTCAACAACTGGGACTACGCCGGTGCCTTCTACGCCATCTTCGACGTACTGACACCGGGTACCGTCGCGACGCTGGCCAAGGCCGCAGCACTGGCAGTAGTGGTCATTTTCTTCGTCACCTCCGCCGATTCCGGCACCCTGGTGCTGGGCCGCCTGCTGGCGTTCGGTCGCCGCCCGCCGGTACAGCAGCGCATCATCTGGGGTTCGGTACTGGGCCTGGTGACGCTGATCCTGCTGGTGCTCGGCGGGGACCAGGCCATGAAGTCGCTGCAGGCGGCATCGATTGCCGGCGCCCTGCCCTTCACCTTCGTGCTGCTGGGCATGATGGTGGGTCTGATCAAGTCGCTGCGCGAGGATGGCGAAACCATCGTCGACAACGAGGCGCATATCAAGCGCATGATCGAGCGGGAAGTCGCCGATCTGTCGTAAACCCACAAACGCTTTCCACCAGCCTGTGGCGCCCAGCGGCGCCACGGGCTCGTCGACGGCCTGTACAGTCTTCAGGCGGCCTGCCCCTGTTTTTCCTCCGGATCCGCGCGGACGACCACGGTCGCCTTGACCGGCAGGATCTCGTCGGCGCTCATGCCAACACGGAACGCGTGCTCGTCAATTGCCTGCTCATCGGTGGCCTCATAGATGCACAGCGTACCGAGCCGGCCATCCTCCTCCTGCACCACGTAAGAACGGATCCAACGTACCGAATCCGGCATTTCCTCGTTTCCCACCCGGGTTGATTTGGCGGCAGCGGCTTCAAGCTCTGCGGTATTGGCCCAATTTCCGCGGCGGCGAATGGCATAGGTGTTCATGATATATACTCCAAAAGTATGTGTTTTCCGATGACGCCCCTTGGCGTCTGTACGCCGTGTATTCGTTCCGGGTACGCCTTAATCATGCAGCCAGCGCCGGTCTGGAGTCCTTTTCGGGGCCTGATCAAGTTCTGATTATTGAACCTAAGGTTTCGGTCAGCAGCCTGGGTGAGGGAACCTGTGAATAAGTCCCTTAGTGGAGATCAGGCATGGTCAATCGTTTCGGTGACTTCGAGCTCGACAGGGACGCCCAGGCTGCGCTGCACCAGTGCCAACAGATACGCCGCACCTTTCAGCCACCCTCCGGCACCGACACCACCGGCGCCGGATAGCAGGACAACAGCCGCCGTCCGCTTTGGTGCGCGATAATGCTTTCGATGTCGATATCAGCCAGTTCCGGCAACCAGTGACGTATATGCATCAGAGCGGGATCGTATCGCCGCAGCTGCCAGTTCAGGTCGAACCTTCGTCCCTGCCGCGGGTCCTGGCCGGCACCGGCGATATAGGCCCAGTTGCCCTGGTTGCTGGCAACATCGAAATCGATCAGGTGACGCTCGAAAAAGCGCGCGCCGAGACGCCAGTCGAGTCCGAGTTGGTGAATCAAGTAGCTGGCGAGATTCTGCCGAAGCCGGTTCGAACAATACCCCGTCGCCGTCAACTCTCTCAGGCCGGCGTCCACCATCGGTACACCGGTGCGGCCTTGGCACCAGGCGTGCCAGTACGATGCCTGAAACCGGGTCTCGGGCAGTGGCCGTGCGGCCAGCCCGTCACGGCGAAACAAGAGCCGGCCATAGTGACGCATCGAGCAGTGAAAAAATTCGCGCCAGAGCAGTTCGAAACGCAACCAGTAACGCTGCTCGTCCTCGCCGTAACGGGCCTCATAACGCCGGATCTGATGCCAGACCTCGCGTACCGACAAACACCCCCACGCCAGCCAGGGGCTCAGCTGACTGGCGAAGTCGCGGCCGATGAGCTGATTGCGGCTGTCCCGGTAGTGATCAAGGGCTCGGCGCCGCCACAGATAGTCGTCGAGCCGCTCCAGGCCCGCGCGCTCGCCGCCACGAAACTGCGACCGCCCTTCTTCGGTGTCGGAACCGCCGGGCCAGCGTACAGCTGCGTCGAATGGCGGTTCGGCCGGTGCTGCTGAAAGCGATTCTGGCGCCCGCGGCACCCGCGGCTCCAGCCCGCTCTCGACCCGGTGCCGGAAGGCGGTAAAGCTCTTCGGCCAGCCGGCCAGCAGTGGCGCGATCTGTTCGCTATCGAACAGCGTCTGGTTCTCGACGGTTTCAATGCTGATGCCCGCATCGGCCAGTGCCCTGAGCCAGGCGCCCTCCTCCGGCGCCTGGGCGGCCTGGGTGATCAGATGGAATGCGGACTGCCGGTGCCAGCGCCGCAGCAGTGCCACCGGGTCGCCGGACAATACCGTCAGCCCAAGACCCGAACGCTGCAACTGCGCATCGAGGTCATCCAGACTCTGGCGCAAGAAACGCGCCTTGGCGGCGCCGAGCCGGTCGAGGCCCTGGCGGTCGGTCTGCAACCAGTGGCCGGGCAGGATAAAAACCACGGCCAGCGGCTCTTGCCGGGCCTTGGCAATACGAAAGGCCGGCTGGTCATGCAGCCGCAGGTCATTGCGCAGCCAGATCAGCTGCATGTCGGTTCTCCCTGCGTCACGGCGGCATGCCGGGCGCGGCGGCAACGCTCACTGCAATAGCGCACCTCGGACCAGCAGTGCCGCCATTTGCGACGCCAGGCGTAAGGCCGCCCACAGCTGGCACAGAGTTTTACGGGCAGGTGCGGCTTGCGGTGGGCCATCTCAGAGCTCGTCGAGGTTTGCCAGCAGCCATTCCGCCCGCTGCTGCAGCGCGGCCTTTTTCGCCTCGGCCATGCGGTCGTAGCTGCGGTAAATCATGCGCATGCGCGGGTTGACGCGAAACTGCTCGCGATGACGCTCGACGAAATGCCAGTAAAGACTGTTGAAGGGACAGCTGTCGGCATCGGTCGCGCTCCTGACGTTGTACTCGCAGTGCCGGCAATAGTCGGACATCCGGTTGATATAGTTGCCGGACGCGGCGTAGGGCTTGCTGCCGAGGTAACCGCCGTCGGCATGCATCACCATCCCCAGCGTGTTGGGCAGTTCGACCCAGTCAAAGGCGTCGGCATAGACCATCAGGTACCAGTCGCAGATATCCTGCGGCCGGATTCCTGCCAGCAGCGCAAAATTGCCGGTCACCATCAGCCGCTGAATGTGGTGAGCGTAGGCATGGTCGAAGGTGTTGCGAAAGCATTCGCGCATGCAGGCCATGCGGGATTCACCATGCCAGTACATGGCCGGCAGTGCGCGCTCGTTACCGAGCCGGTTCTCCTGCGCGTACTGCGGCATTCGCAGCCAGTAGATGCCACGCACGTATTCGCGCCAGCCGATGATCTGGCGTATGAAACCCTCGACGGCGTTCAGCGGTGCATCGCCACGCCAGTAGGCCCGCTCCGCCGCCTCGCAGACCTCCAGTGGCGTCAGCAGTCCGCAGTTGATGTAGGGCGACAGCAGGCTGTGGAACAGAAAGTCCTCGCCGTACACCATCGCATCCTGGTAATCACCGAACCAGGGCAGGCGGTGTTCGATGAAGTGCTCGAGGACCGCCTGTGCCTGGGCACGGGTGGTACCCCAGCGAAAGCGATCGAGGTGGCCGGGGTGATTGGCAAAATGCGCCTCGACCAGCGCCAGCACGTCGTTGTCGATCCTATCGCGCTCTAACTCGAGCGACGGCGGCAGTGGGGGTTCACCGGCGTACGGCTTGCGGTTGTCGGTATCGAAATTCCACTGCCCGCCGACAGGTGCACCGTTTTCCATCAGCAATCCGGTCTTGCGCCGCATGTCCCGGTAGAAGAATTCCATCCGCAGCTGGCGCCGCCCCTCCGCCCAGACCGCAAACTCGGCGCTGGAGCAGACGAAGCGGTCGTCCTCATAGACACGAACCGGTACGCCGAAACGATCCGGCCAGTCATTGTCGATTTCGCGCTGCAACCGGTACTCGCCGCAGCGGGTCAGGATCACCTCGGCGGCGCCGTGATGATCGATCTGCTGCTGCAACACCGCCCCCAGGCTGCGGACCTCGCTGTCGGGATCGAAGTGGTGGTAGTCGACCTGCCAGCCAAGCGCACGCAGTTCCGCAGCGAAATGCCGCATGGCGCTGAAAATCAACGCGATCTTCTGCTTGTGGTGTTTTACGTAGGTGGCTTCGTCCCACACCTCAGCCAGCAGCAACCGATCGTGGGCGGGATCGAGAACGCGAAGAGTAGCGAGGGAGTGACTGAGCTGGTCGCCCAGAATCAGGCCGATACGCATGGAAAGTCCGAAACGGATGATGCACTGCTTTACGCAGCCCGGGGACGTTCGGTTCAGTGCGCCGCGTTGCGAACGCTGGCGATCAGCCTGCCGAGGCTTTCTGTGACGAATGCATACAGCGACGGGCAGCCACTGTGACGGGGACCCGCGACATTCAGGGTCGCAATGCCTGCGTCCGAGACGAAAACGGTCAACAGCCGGGCAGCCTGTTCGGGTGTGACCAGATCGATATCGATCAGCTTGTAGGGCTTGCCGACCTGGATACAGAACAACAGCGTCAGTTCGGTGCCGCCGCTCAGCCTCGACGAATAGAAAATCGCGGTGCCATCCGCGTCCTCAACGTTACGGCGCGTGCGGGCGCGATAACCGCCGCCGATCTCGCGAAGGGGATAGCGCGCATCGATGGGGCCATCCTCGGCCTGGCGACCGGCGGGACAACAGCCCCCGGCCGGAAAACCCGCTTCGAGGGCGGCATCCAGTGCCGCCCGGTCGGCGCCGGTCTGGCCGCCGCTGATGATCTTTTTCAACATTGTTGTTCGGGGCAAGGAAGCGTCCTTCGGATAGGCAGCTCCTGCATACTCATGGCCGCGGAGAATTTAAAACTTCTTCTCGTAGCGGTGGCAGTAGGGCACCTTGCCGGACTTCTCGTAGTAGTCCTGGTGATATTCCTCGGCACGCCAGAACGGGGCCATCGGCAGCAGCTTGGTGACGACGTCGTAACCCTTGGCCTTGAGGGTGTCGATCAGCTTTTGCGCGATCGCGCGCTCCTCGTCGTCGTTGCAGAAAATCGCCGAGGCATACTGCTCGCCCAGGTCGGGCCCCTGTCCGTCGATCTGGGTCGGGTCGTGGATCTCGAAGAACAGCTTCGCCAGCGTTTCGAAGTCCACCTGCTTCGGATCGTAGCTGACCTCGACCACCTCCAGGTGCCCGGTGGTCTTGCCGCAGACCTCTCGGTACGTGGGGTTGTCCTTGTGCCCCCCCATGTAACCGGACACCACCGACACCACACCGGCCTGCTGCTGCAGCAGATGCTCGACACCCCAGAAACAGCCACCGGCGAAGTAGGCCTTCTTCAGGCTGGTACCGGCACGGCGGGCGATTTCCTCTGCGCTGATAAAGTTCATCGACACCGAATTGACGCAGTGGCGGGTATTCTTGGCGGTCAGCATCTCGCCCTCGAACACATGGCCGAGGTGGCCGCCGCACTTGGCACACAGAATCTCGGTTCGGCGCCCGTCGGCATCGACCTCGCGGCGTACCGCTCCCTCGATTTCGTCATCGAAGCTCGGCCAGCCGCAATGGGAGGGAAACTTGTCCTGTGAACGGTACAGCGGCGCATTACACTGCTTGCAGGTATAAACGCCGGTTTCGAAGAATTCGTTGTACTTTCCGGTAAAGGGCCGTTCGGTGCCCTTGTCGAGAATGATACGTTTCTCTTCCGGCGAAAGATCGTTGTACGACATGATGTTACCCCTTGATTGCTTTCTTCCCGGATGGCGGCCGCCGGGGTGCAGTGCGCCCATTATGCATGTTAGCGGCCGCGCGGCCAGAGAAAGTCAGTCTGCTCCGCGACGATGAAACGGTCATGAAAACTCAGAGCGCAACCGGTCGCAGCTCTCGACGTTTGTACAGCGGATGACCGGGGCGGCCACTTTTGAGATGGGTAAGACACTTCGGGTTGCGGATCATGCGCAGCACCTCGAGGTCCCGGCCGCGGTAGCCGCCGTGGTCGCTCCAGGCACAAAGTACCTCCCCCGCCTCGCCGATCAGCCGCTGCAGGTAACGGTCGTTTTCCGGCCCCACCGGATCAGCGGCGTCGAAAAGTCCTGCCGGCCGGGTGGAGCACCAGGCAAACAGATTCGCCAGCGCCAGACCGCCGAAGCCCCAGCGCTGCGCGTAGTGAATACAGACCCGGCTGGTCGCGTCGTCGCCGCATTCATCCGCGGTGGAGGGGTTGAGGCCGATCACCAGTAGCCAGGGCCGGGCCTCATCCCAGGTGCGCCAGAGCACGTAGCGGTAGCGACGGCAGCCGGAGAAGACAGCCGACCTTTTCATCGCAATATAAAGCCTAGTCCAGACCCGGCTACCTCTGGCTAGCGCGAGCTGAAGGATGGCGGAGCGGCCTTCCGACATCCCTGGCCTAGGCAGAAAAACTGCTCCTGCGTTTTCTGCACAGAGGCGGGGCGGCCCTCCGCCGTCCCTGGCCTAGATAGCTTCGGCGCCGAGGCGGTAGAGTTCCAGCAGCCAGGCCTGGCGCCGGGTTTCGTTGGCGCTGTCGACCCGCCCCAGCAGCGTGCTGTTGACCGGGTGAATACCGCAGAAACCAAGAATATTGCGTTGGAGGTTTTTCAGGCCATGGGCACCGTAGTACCAGCGGTAGGCAAGCGCCGGCATGCCCATCGTCACCACTACCCGGGCACTGCGGCCGCTGAGCTGCTTCTCCCAGCTCCCACCGTCATCGAAGGTGAAGGCGAAGTCGGGGCGCAGCACCTGCTCCAGGAATGCCTTGAGTATTGCCGGCATGGTGCCGAGCCAGAGCGGATAGAAAATAACCAGGTGGTTGGCCCAGCGAATCGCGTCCTGGGCCTCGGCGATCAGCTCGGGCGGCTTGTGCTCCTCGAAGTCGACCTTGGTATGAAGCCAGGGAAAGTCGAGCCGCGCCACTTCGAGCAGCCGCACCTCGTGGCCCGCGGTACGGGCGCCGTCGGCATAGGACTCCGCCAGCGCATACCCCAGGTGCTGGCGGTCCGGATCCGGATGTCCCTGAATAATGGTAATGCGTTTCCCCATGTTCCTCGGTCGATCGTCCCTTCCGGCGCGCTAGCTTAGGGGCTGTTGACGTTTGTGGATGCTTCCTGTTGCCCTGCAAAATGTCTCAGACAATGAAGCGAACGCCGCTAAGGGTGGTTCCCGTTGCAAGTTCGCTGAAGCTGTACGAGGCGTTTTGCAGAGCAACTCGGATGAGCCGGGGCTGTTTTCGCACAATGCAACGTTGCTGGTCGCTTGTTTGGAGCAACCAAACCGCGCAACTCGCGCCTTGCCTTGTGCGAAAACAACCTCCGGCAGGACATATCCACAAACGTCAACAATCCCTAATAGCTTAGGCCAAAAACCGGACCAGTCGAGGCAAAACTCGGACCGAATCGAAACGGCTGTAGTAGCCCCTTAATACCGTTTTTCTGCCCGGGCCTGCTAAAACAAACAAGTACGTCAACCAACGCGGAGCCAGACGATGAACAAGAAAAAGATCCTGATGATCACCGGCGACTTCACCGAAGACTACGAAACCATGGTGCCCTTCCAGACACTGCTGGCGGTGGGTCATCAGGTCGATGCTGTGTGCCCGGACAAGAAGGCGGGTGATACGGTGGCGACGGCGATCCACGATTTCGAAGGCGACCAGACCTACACCGAGAAACGCGGCCACAACTTCACACTCAATGCCAGCTTCGCCGATATCCGCGCCGAGGATTATGACGCGCTGGTGATTCCGGGGGGCCGGGCACCCGAGTATCTGCGCCTGAACCCGGCAGTGCTGGCGATGGTGAAACACTTCTTCGACGCCGGTAAACCGGTCGCGGCAATCTGCCACGGCGCCCAGCTGCTGACCGCCGCCGGCGTGCTGCAGGGGCGCGCCTGCTCCGCCTATCCTGCCTGCCGTCCGGAAGTGGAGCAGGCCGGCGGCGAGTACGCCGAGATCGCCATCGACGCCGCCATCACCGACGGCAACCTGGTCACGGCCCCGGCCTGGCCCGCCCACCCGGCCTGGCTGGCGCAATTCATGACGCTGCTCTGCGCCTGATGCATCATCCCTTGCCCGGGCGGCGCTCCGACCCGCCCGGGCTTTTTTATCGAGTACACTGCACTCACCGACCCGAGGAGAAACCGCCATGTGCAAGCTGTTTATCAACGCCGATCCCGAGCTCTGGGTCAGCACGACCCGTTCGCTACGCATCGACGGCATGGTCACCAGCGTGCGATTGGAGAACTGCTTCTGGGCTATCCTCGAGGAGATCGCCGAGCGCGATCGCATGAACGTGCCACAGATGATTACCCGCCTCTATCACGAATCAATCGACGCCGGCCACGACCTTGGCAACTTCACCTCATTCCTGCGTGTCTGCGCCATGCGCTACCTGGCGCTGCAGCTCAGCGGCGATATCCCGGCCGGTACCGATAGCCCGATCTCGGACCTGGACGCGGATCGCATCCTGGCCCGGGAGCGGAAGGATTTGCACTAGGGCCAGCGGGACGCAAGTGTCGGCCGACGCTCTCTTACGGGTTACACGGCGCTCCGGTCGCCTCCGATGCCGATATTCCGTGCCCGGCGCCGTTCCCCCCATCCTACAAATCTCGCCGCTTCCCACTCACGACTAACCACTCAATGCCTGGCGCGGAAATGCCACTCCCCGGCAGCGACCTCATTGCTCACTGCTTCAAGGATCGACGCATCGATCTCCGGCGCGTCCAGCTCGTACAAGCCGCACAGTCTCAGGGCCTTTTTCAGGTCCACATCGGTGCCGAGATATTCGAACAGTACCCGGGTACAGCAGGGCATCCGCTCGCTGTTGTCGGATACGCCGAGCTTGAGACCGGTGAGCCGCGACAGCCGGTTGCGAAAGCTCGGGAACAGAATGGTCTGGGTGATTTCGTGGCAGTTCAGCGACTCGTAATCCATCAGGAAGATACGGTCGGTGAGCAGGTGTGCGACGCCGAGATAGCGGTTGTGGCACGGGGCGTCACCCGGATGCGGCACCATGCGCTCGGTGCGCTGGTAGTAGACGTGGCCGTCGCGCTCCTCCAGACAGATCAGAGTGCGCATCAGCTTGCCCGGATTCGCCATCGACAGGTAATACTCGAAGTAGTAGCCCAGATAGCGCTCGAGCCCGGCGCTGCCCCTCTGCGCCAGCCGCTCCAGATGCGCCACCTCGGTCAACGCCGTATCTGTTCCGCCGCGTGATTGCGGACGCACCTGCACCAGTCGCAGGAACTGGCTGTGCGGCAGCAGGATCTCCTGTTCCTCGACGCCGAAAAACTCGCACAGCCGCCGCAGGGTACTGGCCGAAGGCTTATAGCGCCCGCTCAGATAGCGGTTGAACTGCGGCCGGTTGATGTCCAGGCGGCGGCACACCTCAGCGATCGACTTGTAGTAGCTGCACAGCAATCTCAGGTTACGGCCGAAATCGTCGTTCATGGTAGAGAGTCGTAAGTCCGTAGGAGCGCCGCCTCGGTGCGAATAGAAGGGCCCTGCCGTCGACTATTCGCTGCGAGGCGCAGCTCCTACACGTTACAAATAGCGCAGTTTGGCGTACTTAATAGCGCCATAGTGCGCTACTCGCCACCAGTACGTCAAATTCTCTTCGCCCTACTGTGATTGTTTAAATGGCCCCGCACCTCCCACAACAAAAACAGCGGAGACTCCCGATGCTGGACTTTCTCAACGACATTCTCTGGGGCAAGGTTCTGATCGTACTGCTGATCGCGGTCGGTATCGGCTTTACCGTCGCCTCACGCTTCGTACAGTTTCGCTACTTCGGCCGGATGTTCCGGATCCTCAGCGCCAGCCAGGCGTTCCAGCGCGACAAGCATGGCCACCTGAGCTCTTTCCAGGCACTGCTGCTGTCCGTGGCCGGCCGCGTCGGCGGCGGCAATATTGCAGGTGTCGCGGTCGCCATCACCCTCGGCGGTCCAGGCGCCATCTTCTGGATGTGGATCGTCGGTCTGATGGGCATGGCCACCAGCTACCTCGAATGCACCCTGGCCCAGGCCTACAAGCAGGCGGAGCCCGATGGCACCTACCGCGGCGGCCCGGCCTACTACATTTCCCGCGGTCTTGGCCGCAACTGGAAATGGCTGGCCGGTATCTACTCGGTGCTGCTGCTGATCACCTTCGGCTTCGGTTTCACCGCGCTGCAGTCCTACGCCGTCGCCACCTCGTTTGAGGATGCCTTCGGCGTGCCGGTCTACTACAGCGGCATCGCCCTGGCGATGGTGGTCGGCCTGATCATCTTCGGCGGCGTCAAGCGCATCGCCAAGGTATCCGAGATACTGGTACCGGTCATGGCCGGCGGTTACATTCTCATCGCGCTGGTGGTGTTGAGCCTGAACCTCGAGCGTATTCCCGACGTCTTCATGCTGATCGTCAACAGCGCCTTCGGCCTGGAGCAGGCGGTCGGCGGCGGCATCGGCGCGGCCATCCTGATGGGCGTCAAGCGCGGCCTGTTCTCCAACGAAGCGGGCCTCGGCAGCGCGCCGAACGTCGCCGCCGTCGCTTACGTTCCGCACCCGGCCAACCAGGGTATCGTGCAGGCGTTCTCGGTGTTCATCGACACCCTGATCATCTGTTCGGCCACCGCCTTCATCATCCTGCTGAGCGGCGCCTACGACCCGGCCAACCTGTCCGATGTTGGTGGCGTGGCCCTGACCCAGACAGCCTTGGCCGACCACGTCGGCGAGTGGGGCCGCAGTTTCGTCAGCATCGCGTTGCTGCTGTTCGGGTTCAGCACCATCCTCTACAACTACTACCTCGGTGAGAACAGCCTCAACTTCTTCAGCACCGAGAACCAGAACCTGTTCAACGCCTTCCGCGTCGCCATCATCGGCCTGTGCTGCTGGGGCGCCATCACCGACCTCGGCACCGTCTTCGCCTTCGCCGACGTCACCATGGGCCTGCTGGCGCTGGCCAACCTGGTGGCACTGATCGCGCTGATCAAGCCGGGACTGCGTTTCATGCGCGACTTCGACGACCAGATCAAGGCCGGCGTCGAGCAGCCGATCTTCGATGCCGCCCAGTTCGCCGACCTGAACGTCGACCCCGCCGCCTGGGAAATCGAGCCTGAAGATCGCGAGCGCGTACGGCAGGCACAGGCCGCACTGGCCACCAGCAGCAACTGAATAGCACAAATGCCAACACCCGGGCCCGCCATCGCGGGCCCTCACTATCCCTAACTGTGAGTTCCCGTCAACAATGAACACTCGCATTGAACACGATTTGCTCGGCGATCTGGCTGTCCCCGCAGATGCCTGGTACGGCATCCAGACCCAGCGCGCGCTGGACAACTTCAGCATCACCGGCGTGCCGATAAGCCACTTCCCTGAACTGGTCCGGGCACTGGCGATGGTCAAGGCGGCCGCCGCCAGCGCCAACGCCGAGCTGGGCGTTCTCGACCGGCGCAAGGCCGACGCCATCCTGGCCGCGTGCGACGATATAGTCGGCGGGACGCTGCATGACCAGTTCGTCGTCGACCTGATCCAGGGCGGCGCCGGCACCTCGACCAACATGAACGCCAACGAGGTCATCGCCAACCTGGCGCTGCAGAAGCTCGGCCACGCCAAGGGAGAGTACCAGTACCTGCACCCGAACGATGACGTCAACCGCTCGCAGTCGACCAACGACGCCTACCCCACCGCGGCCTGCCTCAGCGTGCAGTTCGCGTCGGAGCCGCTGGTCGCGGCGATACAGAGTCTGAAAACGGCGCTCGAAGCCAAGGCCGCGGAGTTCTCCGACGTCGTCAAGATGGGCCGCACCCAGCTGCAGGACGCGGTACCGATGACCCTGGGCCAGGAGTTCGAAGGCTTTGCAGTCAACCTCGGCGAGGACATCGACCGTATCCACGAGGCCTGCGCGCTGCTGTGCGAAGTCAACCTCGGCGGTACCGCGATCGGCACCGGCATCAACGCCCACCCGCGCTACCAGGCGCTGGCGGTGAAAAGCCTGGCGGAGATTTCCGGCAAGCCGGTGGTGCCCGCTTTCCACCTGGTGGAAGCGACCTCCGACATGGGTGCCTTCGTGTTCTTCTCCGGCATTCTGAAGCGCTTCGCCGTCAAGATCGGCAAGATGTGCAACGACCTGCGTCTTCTCTCCAGCGGCCCGCGCACCGGCCTGGCCGAGATCATGCTGCCGCCGATGCAGCCGGGATCGTCGATCATGCCGGGCAAGGTCAACCCGGTGATTCCGGAAGCGGTCAACCAGACCGCCTACCAGGTGATCGCCAGCGACCTGGCGGTCACGCTGGCGGCCGAGGCCGGTCAGTTGCAGCTCAACGCCATGGAGCCGATGATCGTCTACAACCTGCTGAATTCGATCAAGATGCTCTGCAACGCCTGCACCATGCTCGAGGAGCGCTGCATCCGCGGTATCCGCGCCAACCGCGAACAATGCGCCCGTCACGTCGACCACAGCATCGGCATCATCACCGCGCTGGTGCCGCACATCGGTTACAGCAACGCCTCGCGCATCGCCTCCACCGCGCTGACCAGCGGCGCAACGGTGCGCGAGCTGGTCGTCGCGGAAGGCCTGCTCGACGAGTTCCAGCTCGACCGGCTGCTCAGCCCGCAGGCCATGCTGGCGCCGGTGCAGGAGGTATCGTGAGCCGCCGAATCCTGATCGTCTATACCGGTGGCACCATCGGCATGCTGCCCTCGGAGCAGGGCTACGTGCCGATGGCCGGGTTCCACGACCGGCTGCTGCAGCAACTGGACCGCCGCGCCACGGAGCTGCTGCCCGACTACGATCTGATCGAGTTCGACGACCTGATCGACAGCGCCAACCTGGCGCTGGAGGACTGGCGTCGCGTCGCGCTGTGCCTGGCCGAGCACTGGCAGCGCTACGACGGCTTCGTGGTGCTGCACGGCACCGACACCATGGCCTACAGCGCCTCGGCGCTGTCGTTCATGCTGGGACAGCTGGACAAGCCGGTAATTCTCACCGGCTCCCAGATCCCGCTGGCGGAATTGCGCAACGACGCCCTGGACAACCTGATCACGGCACTGCTGCTGGCCGGCAACCACCCGATCCCGGAAGTCTGCGTGCTGTTCAACGGACGCCTGCTGCGCGGCAACCGCAGCCGCAAGGTACGCAGCGACGGTTTCGATGCCTTCGACTCGCCCAACTTTCCCTGGCTCGGGCGGGTCGGTATCGATGTCGAGGTTCAGAATTCGTTGTTGCTGAGCGCCGGCGAACCGGACCTGACGGCCCCCCGCTTCGATCCGAACGCGGTGGCGCTGATGCCGGTCTACCCCGGTATCCCGGCGCGGATCCTGGAGAGCGTTCTCGACCACGGCGACCTGCGCGGGCTGATCCTGCAGACCTATGGTGTCGGCAACCCACCCGATGGCAACCGGGCACTGATGGATGTGCTGGAACGGGCCTGCGACCGCGGCATCGCCGTGCTCAACATCACCCAGTGCCACCAGGGTGCGGTCAGCCAGGGCGCCTATGCCACCGGCGCCACGCTCAACCGCATTGGCGTGGTGCCGGGGCACGACCTGACGCCGGAAGCCGCCTTCGCCAAGCTGCACACGCTGATCGCCCGGGGCCTGGAGGGCGACGAGCTGCGCCGGGCGCTGGGCACCCCGCTGTGCGGCGAGTGCACGATCTGATCGTCATCTGCTGCGGCAGGCCGGCCTATCCCGCCTGCCGTACGCATCTTTGAGCAAAGCGGTCTACGCTAAACATGGATTCATTGATGGGCTACGCCGCCCCAGGCGACTGTGCTAGTCGGCCAGGCAGCACCGGTGGCGGCTTCACCCATCCTACATTTTGTGTCCGGTTTACCGCTAATTTGCGAAGAACCAAAATGTGACCCCCTCGCCCCCAAGTGGCCTCCTGCAGTATCGGCACTTTCACTAGCCTCGCGGGTCATCCCCCAATACGTCAGGAGGTGTCCGATGCTGGACTTTCTCAACGATATTCTCTGGAGCAAGGTGCTGATCGCACTGCTGCTCATCGTCGGTCTCGGCTTCACCTTTGCCTCACGCTTCGTGCAATTCCGCTACTTCGGCCGCATGTTTCGCATTCTCGGTGCCAGCCAGGCATTCAAGCACGACAAGCACGGCCACCTGAGTTCGTTCCAGGCGCTGGTGCTGTCCGTCGCCGGGCGGGTCGGCGGCGGCAATATCGCCGGCGTGGCGGTGGCGATCACCCTCGGCGGCCCCGGCGCGATCTTCTGGATGTGGCTCGTCGGCCTGATGGGCATGGCCACCAGCTACCTCGAATGCACCCTGGCCCAGGCTTACAAGCGCTCCGAGCCGGACGGCACCTATCGCGGTGGTCCGGCCTACTACATTTCGCACGGCCTGGGTCATAGCTGGACATGGCTCGCCGGCGTCTACTCGGTGCTGCTGCTGGTGACCTTCGGCCTCGGCTTCACCGCACTGCAGTCCTACTCGGTGGCAACCTCGTTCGGTGACGCCTTCGGTGTGCCGGTACTCTATACCGGCATCGGTCTGGCCATCGTCGTCGGGCTGATCATTTTTGGCGGCGTCAAACGCATCGCCCAGGTCTCCGAAGTGCTGGTGCCGATAATGGCCGGCGGCTATATCCTGGTCACACTGGTGGTGCTGGCGCTGAACGTCGCCGAGATCCCCGGCGTCATCACCCTGATCGTCAAGAGCGCTTTCGGTCTGGAGCCGGCCATCGGCGGTGGTATCGGCGCCGCCATCATGCTCGGCGTCAAGCGCGGCCTGTTCTCCAACGAAGCAGGTCTCGGCAGCGCGCCGAACGTCGCCGCCGTCGCCTACGTGCCACACCCGGCCAGCCAGGGCATCGTGCAGGCGTTCTCGGTGTTCATCGATACGCTGATCATCTGCTCGTCCACCGCCTTTATCATCCTGCTCAGCGGCGCCTACGATCCCGCTACCGGCGCCGATGTCGGTGGAGTGGCGCTGACCCAGACCGCGCTGGCGGATCATGTCGGCGAATGGGGGCGCAGCTTCGTCAGCATCGCGCTGATGCTGTTCGGCTTCAGCACCATGCTCTACAACTACTATCTCGGCGAGAACAGCCTCAATTTCTTCAGCAACGAGAACAAGCACCTGTTCAATGCCTTTCGCATCGCGGTCATCGTGCTGATCTGCTGGGGCGCGACCACCGACCTCGGCACGGTGTTCGCCTTTGCCGACGTCACCATGGGCCTGCTGGCGCTGGTCAACCTCGTGACGCTGATCCTGCTGTTCAAGACCGGACTGCGGCTGATGCGCGATTTCGACAGCCAGCTCAAGGGCGGCAACCCGCAGCCGATCTTCGACCCGGCCCGCTTCGACGACCTGGAGATCGACCGCGAGGCCTGGGAAATCGAGCCCGAGGATATTCAACGGGCACAGAGGAAAGCCGACGGGCGAAACTGAAAGCCCGCGGCAGCGGCCAGCCGTCTGCTTGCCGTTTCAGCGCCGTATACCGAGCGCTCAAAGCTGGTTGTCGCAACGGCCGTCCTGTTCCAGCTGCGTCAGGTTGCGGCAGGTACAGGCGGCGATACCGGTCAGGGCTTCCCGCGTCAGGAATGCCTGGTGGCCGGTAACGATGACATTGGGGAAGGTGGTCAACCGCATCAGATTGTCATCGGCGATCACCCGGTCCGACAGGTCCTCGAAGAACAGGTCGCCCTCCTCTTCGTAGACGTCGATCGCAAGCCCGCCGAGCTGCCCGGACTTCAGCGCCAGGATCACTGCGGCGGTATCGACCAGGCCACCCCGGCTGGTGTTGACCAGCATCGCGCCAGCCTTCATCCGCGCCAGCGCGGCGGCATCGATGAGGTGGTACGTTGCCGGCGTCAGCGGGCAATGCAGGCTGAGCACGTCGGCGGCCCGGATAACCTCCGCCAGTGCCGCGTACTCAACACCCAGTTCCAGACAGTCGTCATTCGGCGAGAGGTCGTATGCCAGCACCCGGCAGCCAAAGCCACGCATGATGCGGCAAAAAACCGCGCCGATGGTACCGGTACCGATGACCCCGACGGTCTTGTCGTACAGATCGAAGCCGAGCAGCCCGTCCAGCGCAAAATTGCCATCGCGCACCCGGTTGTAGGCCTTGTGGATATTACGGTTGAGACTCATGATCAGCGCCACCGCATGTTCGGCAATCGCGTGCGGCGAATAGGCAGGCACCCGAACCACGGCGATGCCGCGGGCCCGTGCCGCGTCCAGGTCGACATTGTTGTAGCCGGCGCAGCGCAGCGCGATGGCGCGCACACCGGTCTGTGCCAGCACCTCGATGACTTCCGCGTTCACCCGGTCGTTGACGAACACGCAGACAGCATCGAAGCCGGACGCCAGGCGCGCGCTGCGTTCGGTCAGGTGCCCCTCCTCGAACTGCAGGCTGTGACCGCTGCCTTCGAATGCCTGGCACAGGAACGTCTTTTCATCCCTGCGACTGCTGTAAACCAGTACGTGCATCGTGACTCATCGCTCCCCGATCGGACAGCCCCCAGTATGCCGCAACAGGCCTTGGCACTGGTTGTTCCAAATCAAGTACAGCACCCCGGGCCTCGCCCGCGTACAACCGGCGCTAAGGCCGGTACTGATGCTTGAGCAACGCCATGACCAGTTCGGTATAGGGCGCGGCGATGCCCTGCTTGCGGCAACGATCCAGCACCGCGCCGGCGATGCTGTCGAGTTCCAGCGGCCGTCCCTTTTCACGGTCGACGAGCATCGAGGTCTTGATGGCGTTGAACGAGCGGATCAGCTCGAACATCTCGTCGACGTCCTTTTTCGACAGCTCGACACCGTCCGCTTTCGCCGCCTGCGCGGTTTCCTGCATCATGCCATACACGATAGGCCCGAACTCCGGGTGATGGGTCAGGCGGCGGGTATCGAGCAGCGTCAACGCCGACAGCGGATTGACGCCGTTGTTGATCACCAGTTTGCGCCACAGCTCGGCGATGATATTCGGCGTCACTTGCGCCGGGATACCGGCGTCGTTGAAGCAGGTTTCGAGGCGCTGCAACAACTCGTCGCGAGCATCGCCGGCAGCGCGCGGCCAGGCGCCCATGATCACCTGCGCCGGCCCCTCGGCCTCGATCACGCCGGGCTCGACGATATGGCCGCCGATGCGCACCGCAAGCCCGCCGAGCACGCGCCCAGCACCGAGCGTTTCAGCCAGTAGCGGCTCGTTGTCGACGCCGTTCTGCAACGACAGCAGCGGCAGTTGACCAGGCTGCAACCAGTTCACCATATCCTCGAGCACCGCGGCGGTGGCGGTGCTCTTGAGCGCCAGCAGCGCCACGTCGAAATCGTCCGGTCGGTAATGCCGGATCAACGACTCGCTATCGCAGGCATCCACCGCCGATTCGAAATCGAACGACTCGTGCCGCACCTTGAGCCCGCGCTGCTGCATCGCCTGCAGATGCACGCCACGTGCAACCAGCACCACCTGATGCCCTGCTTCGATCAGCCGGGCGCCGTAGTAGGCGCCGATACCGCCGGCGCCGATAATCAGAAACTTCATCGACAAAGTTATCCCTGTATCCTGCAATCAGAAGACAACGTTACAGCCACCGTGAATCGTTGTTAAGGCGGCTTTCGCGTACCCGAAGGCCCATAGTCACGGGGCTCCCGTAATGACAGGGAGGAAGGCTTAGCCGCTAAAAACGGGATAATCTGTCCGATTTTTCGCTGTTTATTGCGGCCTGTAACCGCGCTAAATTGAAGGGTCATCAGACCGACAGCGGCGCGGTCCTGCGTCCACCAGCGCCGCAGGCGATCAATGACGCCTTCACCCCACTCTACGCATCCGGCCTCAGGGTCAGCCGGTCGAGCAGATCGGCGATCAGCGTCTGATGTTCGCCGTGCAGACCGTAGGCGGCATAGGCTTTCATTTCTATCAGCGGCGCCTCGTCGACGTGATACAGCCGTCCCTGCCCGATCAGCGGTGCGACGATCGAGTCCGGCAGGTAGGCGGCGCCGCCGCAGGCCAGTATCAGGTTCAGGGCGACGCGCCCGCTGTTGACCCGGCCGCGGGCCAGCAGGCGCTGCGGGAAGTGGCTCTCGTGCAGGCTGGCGAAGGTGGTGCCCCACTCGACCCGGATGTAGCCGTCTCCGATGGCCTTTTCCAGCGGCTGCCCGGCGTGGCTCGACACCAGCCGCAGCGGCACCGTCGCCACCTCCTCCACCGCCACGTCCCGTATGCGCGGCGGCTCGTACATGAATCCGACGTCGATCATGCGCTGTTCCAGCTTCTCGACCACCCGCAGCGGCGTGCTCTCCTCTGCCCGCAGGCCCAGGCTCGGATAGTCCCGGTAAATGCCGCTGAGCCAGTCCTGCAGGAAGATATCCCAGAGGCTGGCAACGCCGGCCACCACCAGCCGGCGCTTGTGGCGCTCGCTCAGGGCCGTATCCTCATAGGCCCGCTCCCAGGCGCCGAGAATAAAGCGGGCGTGCCGCTCCATGCGCTCGCCCGCCGGCGTCAGGCCGATCTGGTGGTGGCTGCGGGTGAACAGCGACAGCCCGAGGTGCTGCTCCAGCTGACGGATCCGCGCGCTGACCGTCGACGGCGAGACACAGAGATTCTCCGAGGCCTTGCCGAAGTTGCGGGTTCGGCTCACTTCCAGAAAGGTTTGCAGCAGCTGAGTATCCATCGCCGGTCGTCATTCGATATTTTTGTTCATCATAACCATTTTTTTTCGTTTTTCAGCATGACGGTTTTTTTCTACTCTGGCCGCTCGTTTACCGGAGGCCCTTTTCAATGCACCGCAAACCGTCGCCCTGGCTCCCCTTTCTCGGTTGGGGCCGTAACCTGAACCGGCAGACACTGACCCAGGACCTGATCGCCGGGCTCACCGGCGCCGTGCTGGTGCTGCCGCAAGGGGTTGCCTATGCCTTCATCGCCGGACTGCCGCCCGAAGTCGGCCTCTATACCGCCATCGTTGCGGCCGCCATCGCCTCGTTGTTCGGCAGCTCGCACCACCTGATTTCGGGGCCGACCGCGGCACTGTCGATTGTCGTCGCCAGCGTGGTCGGCGGCATGGGGGACCTGGAGCCTTCGCAGTATCTAGGCGCCGTGCTGACGCTGACACTGCTGGTCGGCCTGATGCAGCTCGCGCTGGGCCTGCTGCGACTCGGCAGCCTGGTGAACTTCATTTCCCACACGGTGGTGATCGCCTTCACCGCCGGCGCTGCCATTCTCATCGCCGCCAGCCAGCTCAAGCACCTGTTCGGGGTCGAGGTCGCTGGCGGGCTGTCGTTCCTGGAAGGGCTGCAGGCGCTGGCCAGCCAGCTCGGGACGCTGAACCCCTACTCGCTGGCTATCGGTCTGATCACCTTGCTCGTCTCGGTTCTGGTGCGCCGCATCAACCGCCGCTGGCCACACCTGCTCATCGGCATGGTCGCCGGCAGTCTCGCCTGCGTGGCGCTGGACGGTGCCAGTCAGGGCGTCGCCCTGGTCGGTGCCCTGCCCGGCACGCTGCCGCCGTTGTCAATGCCGGACCTCTCAGCCCATACACTGCAGACACTGACATCCGGCGCCTTCGCCGTGGCCCTGCTGGGACTGATCGAGGCCGTGTCGATCGGGCGCGCCATCGCCATCCGCTCGCAGCAACAGATCGACGGTAACCAGGAATTCATTGGCCAGGGGCTTTCCAATATCGCCGGCAGTTTCTTAAGTTGCTACGCCAGCTCGGGCTCCTTCACCCGATCCGGCGCCAACTACGATGCCGGTGCACGCACGCCAATGGCGGCGATCTTCGCCGCCGCGCTGCTGGCGTTGATCCTGCTGCTGTTCCCGGGCATCACTGCCTACCTGCCGTTGCCGGCGATGGCCGGCAGCATCCTGCTGATCGCCTGGAACCTGCTCGACCTGCACCATATCCGCGGCATCCTGCGCGCCAACCGCAATGAAGCCCTGGTGCTCGTCGTCACCTTCCTGGCGACGCTGTTCGTCGAACTGGAGTTCGCCATCTACATCGGCGTAATCCTGTCCCTGGTGATGTATCTGCGCCGCACCTCACGCCCGACGGTGATGGAGGTAGCACCTATTCCCGACCATCCGGAACGCCGCATCCGCAACGTCGGCCGCTACGACCTGGCCCAGTGCCCACAGCTGAAGATCGTACGTATCGACGGTTCGCTGTTCTTCGGCGCCATCGACCACGTACAGCAGCGTATCCGGCAGCTCACCGACGACAGCAACGTCCAGTTGCTGATAGTCGGCAAGGGCATCAACTTCATCGACGTCGCCGGCGCCGAAATGCTGATCCAGGAGGCCCGTCGGCTGGAGCAGCAGGGCGGGCGGCTGATGCTGAGTTCGCTGAAAGGCACGGTGATCGACGAGCTCAAGAAAAGCGGTTATTTCGACAAGCTCGGTCCCGAGCGGGTCTTCGAAACGCCGAAGGCCGCCATCGCATCGGCGGTGGCCAAGGTCAAGCCCGATACCTGCAGCCGCTGCGAGAAACGGATTTTCAGGGAGTGTGGCGCGACCGGGTCAGAGACGATTGCCATCAAGCCGGTTTGACCGGGCACGGGCCTGAAGGGCTGCGGGCGGATATGGATGCGCTGCCGCTTACCGAAGACACCGGCCTGCCCTTCGCGTCCAAGGGTGCGTACCAGCTTCAACGGCCAGGAAGTGGGTGTAGCCCATGCATGCGGTCATGACGCGCACGTCGCAATCCTGATGGGGACGGCGCAGGTACTGGCCTCCATGAAGGACGAGCTGGAAGGGACCGTGATGTTCATTTTCCAGCCCGCCGAGGAGGGAGCCCCCGCGGACGAAGAGGGCGGCGCCGAACTGAAGCTGAAAGAGGGACTTTTCAACGAGCTGACACCCGATGCCGTATTCGGCCTGCACGTCACGGCGGCCGCCGCCCCTGCCGGCACCCTGATGCTCCGCTCCGGGGGCGTTCTGGCGTTTTCCGATGTGTTTTCGATCAAGGTAAACGGCCAACAGACCCACGGCGGACTGCCGTGGCTGGGTACAGACCCCGTTGTTCTGTCGAGCCAGGTCGTGCTGGGGCTGCAATCCATCGTATCGCGACAGTTGGACGCGACCGCGACGCCGTCGGTGATCTCGGTGGGAACGATCCATGGCGGTGTGCGGCAGAACATCATTCCACAGTCGGTCGAGATGACCGGAACCATCCGCACCTTCTCTCCCGAGGTGCGCGAGCAGATCCATCAGAAAATAGCCCGCACGGCAGAGCATATCGCGCAAAGCGGCGGCGGTACGGCCGAGGTCCATATCGATCCCGGCTACCCGGCGACCATCAACGACGCCGGCCTGACCCTCAGGATGATTCCGACCCTGAAACGGGTCGCCGGCGACAACTTCCGGGAAGCGGAGCCCCGAACCGCCGCGGACGATTTCGCATTCTATGCGCAGCAGGTACCCGGCATGTTCTTCATGGTCGGCGCCGCACCGGAAGACCCGGCGAAGCGGTTCCCCAACCACAATCCGAAGTTCAGCATCGACGAAAAGGCCCTGCCGATCGGCGTAAAAGCCATGACCTCGGTTGCGCTGGATTTCCTGAGCGGTAGCTAACCTCCAAGGCCGTCTAAAATCAAGGTTGAATGCTCTGCGGACGGCTGCATGAAATTTTTTAGAATGCTGGCGGAGGTCAGCTGGCTTCTTCGGCACAGGAAAGTCATCTCCTATGAGGCCCTGCGGCAGGAATACGGGCTCGATGAGGCGGGACTCGAAGCCCTGCGGATAGAACTCATTCAGGTGGAGCGGGTAGCGATTGACCTGGACGGCCGCTTTCTGGCCTGGTCGGGTGACGGCTCGACGAAGGTCGCCATGACCGAGAGCCGCCCGCCCGTACCTGACCGGGTACCGCTGCGGACAGTCGAACGCGACACCGGCGCTGCAGCTGTTGCCGAGCGGTCAATGCCGGCGACGCCCGATCAGGCCGCCACGGATGCCCGGGCCGCGCTGGAAACCGGCCCGCTTTCCGACGCCGAGCGACGCCATCTGACGGTCATGTTCTGCGATCTGGTCGGCTCGACCGAGCTGTCGACCCGGCTCGATCCCGAAGACCTCCAGGACATCATCCGCGCCTATCAGGAAACCGCCACGCGCGTCATCCAGGAGTTCAACGGCTATATCGCCAAATATATGGGCGATGGCATCCTGGTCTACTTCGGCTATCCGCAAGCGACCGAGCGCAGTGCGCAAAGCGCGGTGAAATCCGCACTCGGCATCGTCCAGACCCTGCCGCGACTCAACGACGAGGTCGGCCTCAGCCAGGGCGTTGATATTGCGGTCCGCATTGGTATCGCCACTGGCGTCGTCGTGGTCGGTGAGATTACCGGCAAGGGCGAGGCGCAGGAGCGTACCGTCGTTGGCGAGACCCCCAACCTCGCCGCCCGTCTGCAGGCCCTGGCGCAGCGCAACGGTATTGTGATCAGCAAGGCCTGCAAGGAGCTTGCCGGAGACGGTTTCCTGTACCGGGATCTGGGGACACACCGGCTGAAGGGGATCTCCGAACCCGTCGAAGCCTGGGGGGTCATCGCCGAACCGGGCGCGGAAAGTCCGTCCATCTCGACACCGCTCCATCGCAAACTGCCGCTGGTTGGCCGGCAGGAGGAAATCGGCCTGCTGACTCGCGCCTGGGAAAGCAGTCGTGAGGGACGCGGCCAGGTCGTACTGATTCAGGGCGAGGCCGGCATCGGCAAGTCGCGGTTGCTGGAAGCGCTGCGTGACCAGGCGGGAGAGCGCAACTTTACCTGGGTTGCCGTTCGCGCCTCACCGTATCACACCGCCAGCACCCTCTACCCGATCATCGAACAGCTGAAACACTCGATGCACTGGCAACCGGGTGACAGTGTCAAGGCCCGGTTCAATAAACTGGAAACCCTGTTGCAGGCACAGCACGGCTGGCCGCTCGAGGAATCGGTGCCGCTGTTCGCCGCCATGCTGTCGCTGCCGCTGGTCGACGGCCGTTACACCCAGCTCGAGATGTCGCCGCGACAACAGCGCGAGACGACGCTGGACGCCATCATCGCGTGCTATCTGGCACTGGCCGAACCTCAACCCGTGCTGATGATCTGGGAAGACCTGCACTGGGCCGACCCGACGACGGTGGAACTGCTGGGCCTGCTGATCAGCCAGGTACCGACCGTGCCGATGCTGTTGGTCGCCACCTACAGACCCGAGTTCGTCTCCCCCTGGCCGGCCCGCTCCCATATTACGCCGATCACACTGAGCCGGCTGGCGCGCGCCGAGGTCGAGGCCATCGTCACCCATATCGGTGGCGACAAGGCGATGCCGCCGGAGGTCCTCGATCACATCGCCGCCAAGGCCGATGGCGTGCCGCTCTATGTCGAGGAGCTGAGCCGCACCATCCTGCAGTCCGAGATACTGCTCGAGCGCCAGGACCACTACGAGCTGAACGGCTTGCTGGCCGACATGCACATTCCCGAGACGCTGCAGGATTCGCTGATGGCGCGCCTGGACCGTACGCCGATCGTGCGCGAGATCGCGCAGATCGCCGCCGTGCTGGGGCGCGAATTCACTTATGAGATGCTGGCCGCGATCGCCCCCCACGAGGAGCCGGTGCTGCAGCAGGGGCTGGCGCAGCTGGTCGAGAGCGATCTGCTATACCAGCGCGGCCGGGGCCGGCGTGCGCACTACCTGTTCAAACATATGCTCATCCAGGAGGCCGCCTATGAGTCACTGCTCAAGCGGTCACGGCAAAAATACCATCAACAGGTCGCCCGACTGCTGGAACAGCGCTTTACCGACATGATCGAAGCGCACCCCGAAATCGCCGCCCATCACTACAGCGAAGCCGGCCACCCGGCGCAGGCGATCGGCTACTGGCACCGGGCAGGCCAGAAGGCCGAACAGATCTCGGCTCACCAGGAAGCCATCAGCCATCTGTCGAAGGCACTCGAGCTGTTACCGGGCCTGCCGGATGACAGAGCACGCAGTCGCCTCGAACTCGATCTGCTCATCGCCATAGGCCCATCGCTGGGCGCGTCCAGGGGCTACGCCGTGCCCGAGTATGGCCAGACCTACGACCGCGCCCGCGAACTCTGTACCCAGCTGAACGAAAGCGCTCTGCTTTCCCCTGCGCTGCGTGCCCTGGCCGTCCATCACCTGGTCCGGGGCGAAACCGACACCGCTGTCAGCATCGCGCGGGAATTTCTCGCGATGGCCGAGCAAAAGCGGGATGAGGAAGCCGAGATGTTCGGTCATTATTCGCTCGGCATTTCGCTACTGTTCGCCGGTGCACTGGAACCGGCCCGGGAGCACCTGGTCAAGGCGCGGCAAAGTTACGACCCGGACCAGCATCAGGCGCTCGCGCGCCTCTATAACATCGATATCGGCGTCGGCGCCCAGGGGTTCGAGGCGCTCTGCCTCTGGCTGCTGGGCTACGCCGATCAGGCGCTCGAAAAGGCCGCGGCGGCGCTGGCCCTCGCTCAGCGCCATCAGCACCCGTTCAGCCTGGCCTTCGCCTGGCTATGGAAAGCGACGCTGCATCAGTTCCGTGGCGAGTCCGACGCGGCCACCCAGCACGCCAAACAGGGTGGCGAGATTGCCAGGGAACACCACTTGCCGCTGCTCGCCCACCGCGCCAAACCGATACTGGGTTGGGCACTGACCGTCGGAGGCACACCGGAGCAGGCGGTCGACAAAATCCGCGAGGGCATGGACGAGGCGGCCGGGATCGGCTCACGTCTATTCGAGTCCTATCATATTGCGCTGCTGGCCGAAGCCCAGATGGCCTGCGGCCAGATAGCGGCGGCCCGCAGCAGCCTGCAGAGCGCACTCGCCCAAGAAGCTGAAGAGCAGCTCTGGCGCCCCGAGCTGCAGCGGCTGCTGGGCGAACTGGAACAGCAGACCGGAGCCGATCTCAAAGCGGCAGAGTCCCGATTCAACGAAGCCCTGCAGCAGGCGCAGCACCAGCATGCCCAAGCGCTCGTGCTTCGGGCGGCAACCGGTCTGGCCAGACTTTGGCGGCAACAGCACGCGCCCGACAAAGCCCGGGACCTGCTGGCGCCTGTTTATGGCTGGTTCAACGAGGGCTTCGACACCGCCGATCTCAGGGCAGCCAAAACCCTGCTGGACGAGCCGGATTGATTCGGCTGTTTCTAATGTAGGGTGCCCTGAATGAGTAGTGAGTAGTGAGTAGTGAGTAGTAGGGGGCTGGTAAACGAAGTGCACCGCACCGCTTCATCCCGTTACGCGTAACCTGTCAGGCGTATCGCCCCTACCGCCAGGGCAGCGACTGCAATACCAGACCGCAGCGTTGCAACAAGTCCGCAAGCTTGGCTCGCCCGGGCTGATGCACGACCTCGACCGCCAATGACAGCAGCCGGTCGCCGGCCTGTTCGAACGGCAGGGTCTCGTCGGCAAGCCCCGCCAGCACCTCGGTAATGGTACGCCGGTAGACATCGTCCGCCGGCAGAGCGTCCAATTGCCGGTTCAGCGCCAGCAGATCCACCCCGAGGTTCATCGCCATGATCGCGCCATAGACCGGCCGGCGTTCCGGCTGACCGACGGCACTGGTACGCAGTACCAGTTTCAGCGCGCGGTGCAACGCCCGCGTGCGCCACTTTGCCTCGGACAGTTCACGACCGGGGCGGCTCAACCGCCGCAGGTCCCCCTCGATCAGTTTTTCGATATCCCGCAGCCGTCGCTGCGGGCCGGTGGGCAGGATGAAATAAAAACCGGCCGCCGCCGTCAGCGCCCCCAGGGTCGGGCCGGGCGCCAAATGCAGAAACGCCATGGCGTCTATCTGCAACGGCCAGTCCGGGGCCGTCAGCAGCAGGAAAACGGCACCGAAGTCGGTGCCGATGATCACCTTGTCGCGTTCGGCCATCGCCAGACAGCCGATCAGCAGGAAGGGCGCCAGCGCCA
>JABXIM010000087.1 GCA_013373085.1 Oceanospirillaceae bacterium
CGACGCCTCGGCACGGCGTATCCGTCACTGATGCGGCCTGGGCGTCGTCCAAACCGCTCCTTGCGTATGCAGGATTTCCGTGGCGCGGTCGTCCTCCGGCTATTTTCTCCCCAACCGCTTGAGCAGCTGCGGACTGGTGGTGGTGTACTGGAGTTGCGCCTTCTTACCCGGCTCCAGTCGTTCCTTGATGGCAAAGGCCGCCAGTGCCGCCTCGTGAAAGGCGCTGAGGATCAGTTTTTTCTTGCCCGGATAGATATTGATATCACCAACGGCGTAAACGCCCGGCAACGAGGTTTCGAAACGCTCGGTATCGACACGGATCTGGTTGCGCTCCATCGCCAGTTCCCACTCCGTCAGGGGTCCCGGATTCGGCACCATGCCGAAAAACACCAGCAACTGATCGAGTTCGAGCCACTGCTCGCCACCATCGGCGAGGCTTATTTGCACGGCACTCAGACGGCCATCCGATTCCCGATAGTCGCTTGCCTTGCCCAACAGGCACTGCATCCGGCCGTCTTCGCACAGCCGCTGCATCCGCTCCACCAGCGCCGGCTGGGCACGGAACCGGTCCGAGCGGTGTACCAGTGCCAGCGAGCGCGCCTGGTCCGCCAGCGCCAGCGCCCAGTCCAGCGCCGAATCGCCGCCGCCGAAGATCACCAACCGCTGATCGCGCAAACTGTCGCGGTCGCGAACCGCATAGTGCAGCTGATCCCCTTCGAAACGTTCGATGCCGGCCAGTCTCATGCGTACCGGCCGGAAGATACCGGCACCGGCACAGATCACCACCGCGCCGGCATCGATCTCGACTCCGCTGGCGGTGGTCAGGCGAAAGCGTTCGCCTTCCGGCGATACACCGGTCAGGGTTTCATTCAGCAGGAAGTCGGGATCAAAGGGTGCGATCTGCTGCAACAGGCGCTCGGTGAGCCCGGCGCCGCTGATTGCGGGAATCGCCGGGATATCGTAGATAGGCTTGTCGGGGTAGAGTTCGGCGCATTGGCCGCCGGGTTGAGACAGCGCCTCGACCAGGGTGCACTTCAGTCCCTGCAGGCCAAGCTCGAACACCTGAAACAGGCCGGCGGGCCCGGCACCGATAACGACAACGTCAGTGCGCCTCATCGCCCTTCTCCCGGGCCTCAAGCAGCGCATCGGCACTGAATTGCCGCTGCAGCCACTCGAACAGTTCCTGCTCCTCAAAGCGCACATGGGCCTTAAGAGCGGCGCCGAAAGCCTTGTGCGCTTCCGACCCGCCTGACGCCATGAGTTCGCGAAGCTCTCGGTGATCGTCCAGCAGGCGCCTCTTCAGATCGGGCGCAGCCTCGAGCAGTGGCAACAGCCAGCACTCCTCGGCGTCGAAATGAGCCCGCAGCGTCGGAAAAAATTCCGTCTCCAGCCTGGTCCAGCAATCATCGAGAGCACTGCCGTCGGAGCAGCGCGCGAGGCGGGCAGCAACGGAGAGTGCCTGATGATGCTCACGGCTCAGCGGCTGCAGTGCTTCGAAACGCTTCATGCCACTCAGCCTTTTTTCTTGGCCGGGGCCTTCTCTTCAGGAGGCAGCTGCAGGGGTCGAATCAACGGACGCCGTGCTGCCCCCTTATAGCCACTGGCACTGTGCACCTGGTGCATGGCCGTGCCGGTGACATCCATCCAGTTTCGATGCTGCTGATCCTGCTCTTGCGTATTAGACATGGCGGCCTCATATAGATGTATTTATACTATATCTTTAGCCAGTATAGCGCCCGCCGGCGTCCGGACTCAATTCGGGCGCCGGCGAAAGCCCAGGGAACCTGCGCACAAGCACCACTGGGACTTGTCCGCAGTCTCCCTATTCAGTCGTCCGCCAGCTCGAGTTTTTGCGGTGAAACCAGCAGGCCATTGTTGTCGCCGTAAATGTAGTCGCCGGGACGGAAAGTAACACCGCCGAAGGTCACAGGCACGTTCAGGTCGCCCAGTCCCCGTTTCTCGGTCTTCATCGGGTGGGTACCGAGCGCCTGAACACCGATATCGAGGTTGCCGATCGCATTGACATCGCGAATGCAGCCGTAGATGACAATGCCTTCCCAGCCGTTTCGCTCGGCTTTCTCCGCCAGCATATCGCCGAGCATTGCCCGGCGCATCGAACCGCCGCCATCGACCACCAGCACCTTCCCTTCCCCCGGCTTGGATACCTGCTCGCGCACCAGCGAATTGTCCTCGAAAGCCTTGATGGTGACGATTTCACCGCCAAAGGCCTCACGGCCGCCAATGTTGGCGAAAAGAGGCTCGACGACCTGCACCAGGTCCGGAAACTGGTCGCAAAGTTCAGGCAAAAGGTCTTCCACGGCGTACTCCTTGTCATGACTGTTGATCGGGATGGCTGGCATCTTCGGCCACCCCGGCCACAATAGCACTACCACTTAGGTACGAAAATGCCGACAATGCCCGGGTTCACGCAACCGGAGCCACAAGATGCATATCTGGGTCGACGCCGACGCCTGCCCCAAAGTGATTCGCGAGATCCTGTTTCGCGCCGCCCAACGCACCAACACCCGTCTGACATTGGTGGCCAACGGCTTTATTCCGACGCCACCGGGCACTCTGATCGACGCCCTGCGGGTCAGCCAGGGGTTCGATGTCGCCGACAACACCATTGTCGCCAAAGTACAACCTGGCGATCTGGTCATCACCGCCGACATCCCGCTGGCCGCGGACGTGATCGAGCGCGACGCCCTGGCGCTGAATCCCCGCGGCGAACTCTACACCCCCGAGAACGTGCGCCAGCGCCTGGCGATGCGGGACTTTCTCGATACGATGCGCAGCTCCGGCATCCAGACCGGTGGCCCCGCGGCGATGAGCGCCACGGACCGGCAGCAGTTCGCCAACCAGCTGGACCGCATCCTGGCAAAAAAAAACCAGGAAACGCCGCGCCACGAATAACCGCCACATGCCTCTATTGTTCTCCGCGAGGCGCGGCTCCCCCGCAAAACCAACGATAACGCCATTGCACTGTGGAAGCGGCATACCCAAAAGGGCACGTCCCCGCCGCGAAGCGGGACAACCTACGCCGGAACCCAGGCGCTTCCTATCCCGACCAGGATGGCCAGCGGCACCAGCCAGATGACGCCCAGTTTCAACCCCCGCAGCAGGAAGAAGCCCAGCAGCGCCAGCGCCAGATCGACACTCGACGAAACCGCGGTGACGAACACCGGCTGATAGAGTGCCGACAGCAGCAGACCGACAACGGCAGCGTTGACGCCGGCAATGGCGCCGGCGAGCCTGGGCTCGGCTGCCAGCCGGTGCCAGTGCCCCTGAACACCCAGCAACAGCAGAAACCCGGGCAGGAAAACCGCGACGGTCGCCAGTAACGCCGCCAACAGCGGCTGCCCGGGCATCAGCTCGTAACCGAGAAAGGTTGCCAGCGTGAACATCGGCCCCGGCACCGCCTGGGCTGCGGCATAACCGAGCAGGAAGGTATCGGGCGCCAGGGACTCGCCAACCAGACCCTGCAACAGCGGCAGCACCACATGCCCGCCGCCGAACACCAGGCTTCCGGCGACGTAAAAGTCACCGAACAACGCGACGAACCCGTTCTGCGGCAGCAGCAGCACCAGTCCCAGTAACAGCGCAAACACACCGAGCGCCCAACGATTAAAGCCGCCGCTGTCAGCAGCCAGGCTGGCACCACTGCGGTCGGACAACAGGCTCGTGCCCAGCAGTGCCGCCAACACCAGTACCAGCAGCTGCGTCAGGATTCCGGGCAGGCACAGCAGCGCCGCGGCGCTCATAACGGCGATCGCCGCGGTTCCCCGGCGCGTGCAGAAAGTGCGGAACATGCCGAGAACGGCATCGGCGACGACCACCAGCGCCAGTAGCTTGAGACCGTGCAATGCCCCGTCGAACCAGCCCTGCCCCAGCAGCCAGCCACCGCTGGCGGCCAGCAACAGCATCAACAGCACCGATGGCAGCGTGAACCCCGCAAAGGCGCACAGTGCGCCGCCGAGGCCCGCCCGCCGGTAACCGATGGCGAAGCCCAGCTGACTGGACGCAGGCCCCGGCAGGAACTGGCACAGCGCCAGCAGGTCGGCAAACGCCTTGTCATCGATCCAGCGCTGGCGCTCGACGAAGTGATTGCGAAAATACCCGACATGGGCAGCCGGGCCGCCGAAGCTGAGACAACCGAGCATCAGGAACTGAAGAAAAACCTGCCACATCCGCGCGTATCCATCCGGTCAGATCAAAAGCGGCTGTTATACCACAGCACGATGAACCTCCGCTGTCCGGCTATGAAGATCCGGGCATCTATACTGAAATCATGATGACCCGGCACCCGTACAGATCGTTGTTCTGGCGCCTGCTTCCGGTACTGCTAATGCTGTTCGGCCTTGCCGGCACGCCGCCTATCGCCCCGGCCGCGCCTTCCGTGCCAGGGGAGATCTGGCTGCTCGACCTCAACGGAGTGCTGGGGCCGGCCAGCGCCGACTACCTGACCCGCGGCATCGACTCCGCCGCCGATGCGGGTGCCAGAGCGGTGGTGATCCGTATCGACACGCCGGGCGGGCTCGATCTTTCAATGCGCGAGCTGATTCGTGCCATTCTCGCCGCGCCGGTCCCGGTGATCGGCTATGTCACACCGAGCGGGGCCCGGGCCGCCAGCGCCGGCACCTACGTACTCTACGCCTGCCACGTTGCGGCCATGTCGCCGGCCACCAATCTTGGCGCCGCGACGCCGGTGCAGATCGCCTCGCCGTCGCTGCCGACACCGCAGGAACAACCCGACCAGAAGGACAAATCCGACGAGCCGAAGCCCCCGCAGGCCGGTAGCGCGATGGAACGCAAACTGGTCAATGATGCGGTCGCCTATATCCGCGGCCTGGCCGAGCTGCGCGGGCGCAACGGCGACTGGGCGGAAAAGGCGGTGCGTGAAGGCGCCAGCCTGCCGTCGAGCCGGGCACTGGAGATGCACGTGATCGACCTCATCGCCAGCGATCTCGGCGATCTGCTCAAGCGCCTGGAGGGACACGAGATCACGATCGATGGCCACCGTCAGACACTGGCGCTCGCCGGTGCGACGCTGGTCGAGCATCAGCCGGACTGGCGCAGCGAGTTCCTAGCGGTCATCACCAACCCGAACGTCGCCTACGTGCTGATGCTACTGGGCATTTACGGCCTGATTTTCGAGTTTTCCAATCCCGGTATCGGGCTGCCGGGCATTGTCGGCGCAGTCTGCATTCTGCTTGCGCTCTATGCTTTTCAGGTGCTGCCGGTGAGCTACGCAGGCCTCGGGCTGGTTATTCTCGGGCTGGCGCTGATGGTGGCGGAAGCCTTCGCGCCCAGCTTCGGCGTGCTTGGCCTCGGCGGCCTGATCGCCTTCGTGGTCGGCTCGATCATCCTGATGGATACCGAATTGCCCGCCTTTCAGATCGCGCTACCGGTCATTCTGGCGCTGGCGACCGCCAGCGCGGGCCTGCTGATCCTGGTACTGGGTATGATCTGGCGCTCGCGCCGCCAGGCGGTAGTGTCGGGCAGCGTCGCCCTGATCGGCCGGGTCGGCGTGGTCGAGCAGCTGCATAACGGCCAGCCACTGGTGCGTATCAGCGGCGAGCTCTGGCAGGCGGACTGCGCCGAACCGCTGCAACCGGGCGACGGCGTCCGGGTCCGCGGCGTCGCTGGAGTACGCCTGCAGGTCGACAAACTTCGGAGGTCAACATGACTTTTTACTTCACCAGCGCACTGGCGTTTATCGTCCTGATGCTGCTGCTGTCGATGTTCAGAATCCTGCGCGAATACCAGCGCGGGGTCATCTTCCTGCTGGGGCGCTTCTACCGGGTCAAGGGACCGGGCCTGATCATCGTCATCCCGATCATCCAGCAAATGGTGCGCGTCGATCTGCGCACCGTGGTCATGGACGTACCGACCCAGGACGTGATCTCGCGCGACAACGTGTCGGTCAAGGTCAATGCCGTGGTCTATTTCCGCGTCGTCGACCCGGAACGCGCCATCATCCAGGTCGAAAACTTTCTCGAGGCCACCAGCCAGCTGTCACAGACCACGCTGCGCTCGGTTCTCGGCCAGCACGAGCTCGACGACATGCTCGCCAGCCGCGACAAGCTCAATGCCGACATTCAGGTCATCCTCGACAAGCAAACCGACGCTTGGGGGATCAAGGTTTCGAACGTCGAGATCAAGCACGTCGACCTCGACGAGAGCATGATCCGGGCCATCGCCCGCCAGGCCGAGGCCGAACGTGAACGACGCGCCAAGGTGATTCACGCCAAAGGCGAGTTCGAGGCCGCACAACAACTGCTCGACGCGGCCAATATTCTCGCGACCCAGCCCCAGGCTCTGCAGCTGCGTTACCTGCAAACACTGACCGAAATCGCCGGCAATCACAGCAATACGGTAGTGTTTCCGCTTCCACTCGATATCGTCAGCGCCTTCCGGCAGCCACCGCCGAAGAGCTGACCCGCATCCAGACGATACCGGCAATCGGCTGGGGGGGGGGGGGGCCATTTA
>JABXIM010000112.1 GCA_013373085.1 Oceanospirillaceae bacterium
CTCGTTCTTCTTGCTCAGGTTGATGGTCTTGGCATAGCAGCCGCCTTCGATATTGAAGACAACGCCCTTGCCCCAACCGTGCTCGTCATCACCGATCAGGTAACGTTCGGGGTCCGCGGACAGGGTGGTCTTGCCGGTACCGGAGAGACCGAAGAACAGGGTGGTGCTGCCGTCTTCGCCGATGTTGGCGGAGCAGTGCATCGGCAGGACATCCTTCTCCGGCAGCAGGAAGTTCTGCACCGAGAACATCGCCTTCTTCATTTCACCGGCATAGCGCATACCGGCGATCAGCACCTTGCGCTTGGCGAAGTTGAGAATGACGCAGCCATCGGTATTGGTGCCGTCACGCTCCGGATCGCACTGGAAGCCGGCGACGTTGAGAATCTGCCACTCTTCCTTGGACTTCGGGTTGTACTCGTGCGGACGAATGAAAAGGTTGAGGCCAAAGAGGTTCTGCCAGGCAGTCTCGGTGGTCATTTTTACCGGCAGGTAGTGGCTGTGGTCAGCACCGACATGCACGTGGGAAACAAAACTCTCGCGATCCGCCAGATAACCCTCAACGCGCTCCCAGAGTGCGTCGAATTTGTCGGCATCGAAAGGACGGTTGATATTACCCCAGTCGATTTCGTCGGCAGTGCTCGGTTCTTTGACGATAAATCGGTCCATCGGCGAGCGCCCGGTGCGCTTGCCGGTGGTGACGACGAGCGCACCGGTGTCGGCCAGTTGGCCTTCTCCACGCGCGATCGCCTGTTCAACCAGTTCCGCCCGGCTCAGGTTGAGGTTTACGGTATTCTCAGTTTCTTTGGTCATTACTGGATTCCCTTGGCATAGGCGCCAATAACGTTACCGGTCTTGCAAATGAAAGACCCTGGTGCGCGACCCTTTCGCTTTATCATGCTTATTCAGGGGTGGCGAATTATCGCACAAAAATTAACTTTCTGACCACAGGCCCTCCCATTGAGGACCCTGGCCGGATTTTCGCCACGCTTTGTCAGTGAATCTGGTCCGACCGGGGCACGTTCGCCGACTCGGAAAACATGGTCCGGATATCGGCTTCGTCGAAGCCGTAGTGCTGGTTGCAAAACTGGCAGCTGACGCCGACTTCGCCTTCTTCCTCGACGATCGCCAGCAGTTCCTCCTCGGTCAGAAACTGCAGTGCATTGCCACTGCGTTCGCGGCTGCAGTCGCAGTGGAAGCGCATTTTTTCAGCATCGTAGAGGCGGCACTCCTCTTCGTGGAAGAGACGATACAGCAGTTTTTCGTTGTCCAGCTGCAACAGCTCCTCGGCCGTCAGCGTCGCCCCCAACTGGCTGATATGGGACCAGTCGTCCTCTCCGGTACCGGCAGCCGGCATCACCTGCAGCAGGAGCCCGGCAGCCCGTTCGCCGTCAGCAGCCAGGTGCACCTGGGTCGGGAGCTGCTCGGACTGATTGAAATACGCCTCGAGACAACGCGCCAGTGAATCGCCTTCGAGCGGCACCACGCCCTGATAGCGGCGTCCCTGCTCCGGCTCGATGGTGATCGCCAGACGGCCGTTGGTCAGCAGCTGCGAGAAGGGCGCATCGTCCGGCACCTCGCCCTCGAAGCGGGCTAGCGCACGCAGGTCATGCTGATGATTGCACTCGGCCATCAGCATCGTCAGAGTCCCCTCGCCAGCGGCCTGCAGTACCAGACGGCCTTCGAATTTCAGCGTCGACGCGAGAAGGCTCACCGCCGCCAGCATTTCACCGAGGACACGCTGCACCACTGGGGGATAGTCGTGGCGTTCGAGCACCTGCCTGTAAGGCTCTTCCAGGCCCACCAGGACGCCACGAATATCGAGTTTCTCAAACAGCACGCGCTGTATCTGATCGGGATTGCTCATCGGTCTTTATCTCACGGGAGAGGCGCTGGAGACGACAGCGCCGGGAAATAACGTTGGGAGAAGTTTAACATGCAAGGGAGGCGTGATAAGGGGGCAGGATGGGTGAAGCCGCCACGGGCACGACATTATATGGTCACCGGCGGCGTAACCCATCGTTGGTCCGACTGATCCCGGATGCGTTATACAACGCTACGACGGGTTTCGCGAATGAATAGGCTCGTTTGGGTGCAGTAGCGACGTGGAACCCAACCATCGTGCCAGCCGACAGCAATCGATCTGCAATGCGATCGATATGGCGGGGTTCGCGATGCCCGTGATCCGCAGCACGCGTAACTGCCGTTGCCATGCATGGCTGCACCCATCCCCCGGCCGGAGATCCTTTACTGCAAGTGCCTGTCTTGCCGCCTACGGCCATTACCATTGGTCCTTGAAACCGCGAATCTGGCGACGATCCTTCTTGTTGGGTCGATGACGCGGGTTCAGACTGCTGCCACCGAGTGCCTTGCGCTCCGCGGCAGCCTTTTCGCGCCGCTCGATGCTCTCGGCCGTTTCGCGATACAACTGCTGCGCTTCGGGCGCGCCGCGGCGCTGATCGGACAACTGCAGCACCTCGACCTCGCGCTCGTCCAGGCCCTGTCTAATCGTCAACAGCGCTCCCACCTCCACGATCTTGCTGCATTTACTGCGCTGGCCGTTGTAGTGCACCTTGCCGCCCTCGATCATCTCCTTGGCAATCGCACGGGTGCGATAGAAGCGAGCGGCCCAGAGCCATTTATCGAGCCGCACTTTGTCTTCTCGGGACTCACTCATTGAACGGAATACCTTTGAAATCTGGATGGCGCGGCAAGGCTCAATGCTCACCTTCGTCTTCGGGGAAGAGATCATCGAAGCGGTCGATGGCCCGGAACTCGTCGATGCTGCGGGCCGGAGCCTGGCTGTCCGGCTGAACGATCGTCAACAGATGGGCGATGCCGTATCGCTGCGCCGAGCGCAGCACAGGCAGGCTGTCGTCTACCAGCAGGGTTCGGGCCGGATTGAAAGGCTCCACTTCCTGCAACCGCTGCCAGAACGCCACATCTTCCTTCGGCAACCGGAAATCGTGGGAACAGACGACAGCGTCGACCATCTGGTCGAGCCCGGTTTCCTGCAGTTTCAGGCCGAGACTGGCAGGATGGGCGTTGGTAACGATCACGGAGCGCATTCCCTGCTGGCGAAGCCGTCCCAGGAAATCCTGCACATGGGGCCTGAAGGCGATCCGCTCGGCGACTTCGCGTTTCAGCGCCGCTATATCGACACCCAGTTCGGCGCTCCAGTAATCCAGGCAATACCAGTTGAGCGTGCCCTGGTCGCGTATGATACGCTGGTGCAGCCACTCCCGGGCCGCCGTCGGCTCCATCTCGCGCAACTCGGCATAACGCCGCGGCAGGTGTTCCAGCCAGAAGTAGGAGTCGAAATGGAGATCCAGCAGGGTACCGTCCATATCTAGCAGAACGGTATCGATATTACGCCAGTCAAGCATTGGGCGGTTATATCCGGGTCAGTCTACAGCCTTAGATCGGTATCAGTATGCCCGCAAAGCCTGAGATTTTGAAGGTTTCCACTGTCGCACGCAGTCGCCTGTTCCACGTCGAGGCGCTGGAGCTGCGCTTCTCCAATGGCGTCGAGCGCACCTACGAGCGGCTCGCCAGCCGTGGCAACGGCGCGGTGATGATCGTGCCCGTGCTGGAATCGGGCGAGGTCATCCTGATTCGCGAATACGCCGCAGGCCTCGAAGACTACACCCTGACACTCCCCAAAGGCCTGATCGACCCGGGTGAAGATGCCGCCCAGGCTGCACACCGGGAACTGCAGGAGGAAGCGGGCTTCGGCACCCGCCGCCTTGACCACCTCAAGCAGATGACCGGCGCCCCGAACTACATGGGACATCGCATGGAGGTGCTGCTGGCCCGCGACCTCTTCCCGAGCCGCCTCGAAGGCGACGAACCGGAACCCCTGGAGCTGGTTCGCTGGCCACTGGCGGATCTCGAGACCCTGATCCAGCGCGAGGAGTTCAGCGAGGGGCGGGCGATCGCCGCCCTTTACATGGCCCGGACCTTTCTCGGCGACGAGCCGCATTAGCCGTCACCCTGAAAAGGCTCTGTGGCACACTCCAACATCCCTGCCGCCAAAGCAGGACGAGCGGCGTCGACCAGCCTTCATGCTACAACTTGGCACGCGTAATGCTGAGTTATATGGGCGGCAAAGCCACTACATTTTGTGCCATGAAAAGGCGCAACAAGGGTGCTATAGTCACGCTCTGTCGAATCGACAACTCGACAAATGTCGAATGAAAAAGGGGATTACTTATGAGCTTTGAATTACCGCCGCTGCCGTACGCGAAGAACGCACTCGAGCCGCACATCTCCGAAGAAACTCTGGAGTACCACCACGGCAAGCACCACAACACCTACGTGGTCAAGCTGAACGGTCTGGTACCGGGTACCGAGTACGAAGGCAAGTCGCTGGAAGACATCATCAAGACCGCTCCGGCCGGCCCTGTTTTCAACAACGCAGCTCAGGTCTGGAACCATACCTTCTACTGGCACTGCCTGTCGCCGAACGGCGGTGGTGAAGCCAAGGGCGCCGTCGCCGACGCCATCAACGCCAAGTGGGGTTCGTTCGAGAAGTTCCAGGAAGAGTTCAACGACAAGGCCGTCAACAACTTCGGTTCCAGCTGGACCTGGCTGGTCAAGAATTCCGATGGTTCCCTGGAAATCGTCAACACCAGCAACGCTGGCACCCCGATGACGTCCGGCCAGACCGCACTGCTGACCGTCGACCTGTGGGAGCACGCTTACTACATCGACTACCGCAACGTACGTCCGGATTACCTGAAAGGCTTCTGGGCACTGGTCAACTGGGACTTCGTCAACGCCAACCTGGCTGGCTGATTCCCATTCGATGCGAATTAAAAAAAGGCGCCGCAGGGCGCCTTTTTTGTATCTGGCATTATTTCGACTGCATCGCGACACCCGTCCTACGCCGTTAATCCGCTTTCGTTACACCCGTCACAGGCCCCAGGACCGGCAGCAGCGGCTCCAGGTACGGCCAGACATTATCCAGCAGTTTCGGCTGCGCGGCGGCATTCGGATGCAGACCATCGTCCTGCATCAGCGTGGCATCAAGCGCTACCCCGTCCATCAGGAAGGGAACCCGGGGCACCTCGCGGGACTCAGACACTTCGGCAAAAAGCGCGTGAAAGCCCCTGCTGTACCGCGGACCGTAGTTGGGCGGAAGCTGCATGCCGATCAGCAGCACCTGCGCGCCTGATTGCTGGCTGCTGCTGACAAGTTGCTCCAGGTTCTGCCGGATCGCCGGCAAGGGCGTACCGCGCAGCCCGTCATTGGCGCCCAGCTCTACCAGCACCAGAGCAGGCTGGTGACGTTCGAGGAGCTGCGGCAGCCGCGTCAGGCCCCCCTGGGTGGTCTCGCCGCTGATGCTGGCATTCACCACCTCTGTACCGGGTACGCTGCGATCGAGACGCCGCTGCAGCAGCGCTACCCAGCCCTCTTCGGCGGGCATACCATAGGCAGCGGAGAGACTGTCACCGAGTACCAGTACCGACTGCGCCGAACCGACGGCGGGTGTCAGAATCAGGAAAAGCACAAATACAAGGCGGAACATGGACATTCCTCATCCAGACCAGGTAGTCGTTTCGGCCCGCGGGGTCGGCAAAAAGTTCCAGACCCAGGCCGGCGAGCTGCGGCTTTTCGAACAGCTGGAGCTGCAAGTACGACGCGGCGAGAGCGTCGCCATTATCGGGCCATCCGGGGCGGGCAAGTCAACCCTGCTCAGTCTGCTGGCCGGGCTCGACCAGCCAACGAGCGGCGAAATACTGCTCTCGGGCCAGAATCTGGCGCAACTCGACGAAAATGACCGGGCGCGCCTGCGCAGCCGTTCGGTCAGCTTCGTGTTTCAGTCCTTCCACCTGCTGCCCGAGCTCAGCGCCCTCGACAACGTCTGCCTGCCACTGGATATCCGTGGCGACCGGGATGCAGTGGAGCAGGCGCGCCAATGGCTGTTCAGGGTCGGTTTGAGCGACCGTGCCGACCACCTGCCCGCCCAGCTATCGGGCGGTGAGCAGCAGCGCGTCGCCATCGCCCGCGC
>JABXIM010000037.1 GCA_013373085.1 Oceanospirillaceae bacterium
GCCAGCCTCGCGATCAGCTACGCTCGCGGCTTCCTACACCACGCCGCGGGGCACTATCTTCGGACCCCGTCTTGGCCTTCGAGATTGCTGCGTGCGGGTGGCACATTGATCGTCGCCGGGCTGGGCGTCGGCGGGCTGGCCGGTGACCTTTCCTGGATCGATGCGGACCGCGTCGTGCGGCTGGCTATGCAGGCGGATGGCGGCGGATCGTCGGTCCACTGGTCACAGATCACCGTCTTCCTCGGCATTCTCCTCGCGGCTGCGGGGGGTGTCTTTGGTGTGATCGATCACATCGCTGACCGGCGGCAGCTCAGAAAGCAGAGTGTCGTTGTCCTAGAGCACCGTGGGCTGCACCAGACTATTGATACCCCCCTTGCCTCTGCCGTACCGAACCGCCTGAAAGGTCGTATAGATGTCCTGCCAGTTGACCACCGGCAGTCGACCTTCACGAGTCAGATCAGCAGTCCCGAAGATGCACTCTCGCAGATTGCCGGGTTGCGGCAACAGCTTCGTCAGAAACGTGAGGCGGCGGGTCCTGGCGACGTCAAGATGGTCTACGGCGGCATGGCCCCAGTTCCGCTGACGTTTCTGACCGGTATGATGGTTGGCAATGAAGCCGGCCTCACTGTGATGGACTGGGATCGTTTCGCAGAAAGGTGGCGTGAGCCCGATGGTGTGGATGACGGAGATCGCTTCACCGTAGCCGGACTTGAGGAGCTGCAAGACAAAACCACGGAGGTCGCATTGGCCGTCGCTGTTTCCTTCCCATCGGATGAGGATGGTATCCGGGCGACCCTCGGTGACGTGCCGCTGATTCGCCTTGCTCTGCCAAGTCTAAGCACAACGGCGCACTGGTCTGCTGACAAACAATCGGCCATGTCGCTAGATTTCACCGATCTGTTGGGTAATCTGATGGCGAAAGGTGTCAAGCGCATTCACCTATTCATTGCGGCCCCTAATAGTGTCGTATTTTCTCTCGGTCGGCATCTTGATGACAGGCTGCATCCCGAGGTGCTGGTCTACCAGTACGAGCGCTCGGCATCGCCACCATTTCCATGGGCGGTGAAGATGCCGACCCATGGGCAGAGTGCCGCGCAAATCGTCAGAAGTGGCGCGATACCAATTCCCGCCGCGATCACCTGACCATTTACTCGTGTCTTGCAGCACGCAGGGAACAATTGGTCGAAAAGCATATCGGCTCAAACGAGGAACGCTACGTGCAATAAACTCCCGTGCGGACCCCTCACGATACTGAAGGTCCCTTTCGGGTGTTGCTAGGCGCGGACAGTACCGCGCTGCCACAAATCCGCTTCCCGCCCCTAATGTACTGACCCAGCGGAATTTTTTTCAGGTTAAGCCGCTAATCTGAATGCCTCGACAGGCGCACACATGTTTAAGGCCCAAACGGCAGAGAAGTCGTGCGAGCGCCGAGTGCTGCCTGCAGTTGGATCATGGGGTCACATAGCGGAAGAAACGTTTTCAAGATAGTTCGTTCCCGTGCTCCACATCATGCCAGTGCTTGTTCAAGGGCAGTCTTGAAGCCCTATTTATGATGTCGGAAACCTGCACGGGACGGAAGCCCCACTGGTCGACGCCGACGTTCACGCTGTTGCGGGAGCCGGGCCATTGGTCGTAAACATGGCCGAAGAGCTGCAAAGCACTCCGCCGAGCGCCATTCCATGTGATCATCGGGTAGTGACACAGAACGAGGCTTTGATCGCCGTCCTTGATCTCTGCCATGTACTCGGTGCTGGCCCAAGGTAGCGAAATCACCGCTTCATCATCGTGGTTGCCGATGATCAGGTGCTTGCGCCCGGGGAGGCTATGAAACCAGCTTTCGAACTGGGCTATGTCCTCGGCGCGTCCGAACGCGAAATCCCCCAGGATCCACAGATCATCGTCATGACGGACGCAGGCCTGGAAGTTTGCGATCAACGCGGCGTTCATCTCGGTTGTCGAGGCAAACGGGCGCTTACAGAAGTCGATGATGCGATGATGGCCGAAGTGCAGGTCGGCCGAATACCAGTTGGCCAAATTTATGCCCTCCGCTTTCGTCTGAATCCGTCCCAGACATTGGCATGTGACTGCACAAAATCCGAGCACCTCTTTTGGTGTGGCGCGGGGTTCCCGATGCCGTTTTAAACCTTCGTTGCCCCGCCAATGTCCAATGTGAAATCGCCATCTGACATTCCGAGGGTAATGTAGGTTAAGTGTCAGGACTAATTAAGACTTCTGCAGACAAGGGCCCCATATTCCCCTTGCAAGCTGCTCTGGAGGCTTCCTAGAATCGGTTCAGGTCGGGAAAGCGAACCCGGCTTGATCAGAAACGTTCGTTCCCACTGAAGGCTGTAAGATATGGACGCAGACAAAATGCGCCAGCAGATCGTGAAGCTGCATCTCGGGATGTCCGGGACGACGATCACGGAGCTTGCTGAGAGTATCGGATACAGCCGACCTGCGGTATCGAACGTGTTGGCTGGTCGGAAGAGGTCGCCGCAGATTGAAGCGGCAATCGCCGAGCGCACTGGGTTTCGCCCAAACGATCTTTGGCCCGCAGCTGTCGCAAGAATGAAGGAGGATCAGAAATGATGCCCTAGAAAAGATAAAAGCCCCGAGAGCGGACTCTCAAGGGCCTTCATGTCGCTTGGTAGCCGACAATCTGAAGGTCTCTCGATTCCCCTCAAAAGTCAAGTCTGGCGGCCGGGTCACCTGACCCGATCGGTCGTGCTCGGCCGTCTTCCATCATTCGACAAGAGGATCGTGAGTGGTTCACCGTGGTCAGTATGACCCACGGGCGATCCCGCACACTGAAAAAACATGGAAAAAGAAATCTTCGTGGCCCCTCAGGCCAGCCGTGCGACGCGGAATCTTCCGGAACGCTCCAAGGCGCGAACCTATGTAGAGACAGGTGCCTTCCGGCCTTATGGTGGCGCGAGTCAGAAAGTGAAATTCGACAGCCTTGGCGAGTTCGACGCTTTTGCCACGACCACCGCCAGCTATCGCGTCGCCGACATGGTAGAGCAACCTTCAGCCATCGAGTACGTCGACGCAGAGGGGCGATCCAGACGTAAGGTGATCGACCAGCTTTATACCTTCGCTGATGGCACCAAAGTCGCCGCCGAGGTGAAACCTGCGGCACGCGCCAAGGCCCAGACGTACCTCATCGGTGAAGGGGACATGCTCTTCGGCAAGCCTTGTGCCGCTCGGCGCATCTACAATGTCGAAGCTCTGCGGCGTGATCTGGGTCTGGGATATCGTCAAACGTTGGAGCTGTTGCAGGCCAACGGTTTCCGGACTTCTGATGGAGATGTCGGCAAGGACGCGCTCTTGAACGCGCATGCGCTGAAGCCGATCGTGGAGCGCTTTTCCGGTGCCATTTGCCAGGTTGCTGCGCAAAGGAGGGTCAATGCTCCCAGGGCACAGTTCGATGCACTCGTTGCGGGCGGTATCTTGTCACCGATTGTCGGTTCGCCCGTTGGGCGTCCCTATTACGACAAAGGCCAGCTTGACGCATTCCTCTCCAGCATCGAACCTCGCGTCGAACTGGCCGAAGGTGATGGTGGTGCGGAGCGCCTGGTTGGGATCCAGACGACCTGCCGGAAAGCCGTCGCAGGCGCGGCTGACGTTGTTCGCTTGATCCGGCAGGGGGCGCTGAAAACTGTCGCTAAGTCATCTGAGGAAAGTGGCTACCTGTCTGTGCGGCTGGACCCACAAGAGGTTGCCGAGGCGATGCGTCTGCTCAAGCCAGAAGGGTACCTTCGGTCCACGCTCGCGCGTTATCTGGGGATCAATGAATCCGCCGTCCGGTATTTGGTGGAGGCGGGCCACCTGACGCAAGTTCGGGCACGGCACCCGCACTCACGGAAGTCGATCAAGGTTGTGACCTACGAATCCGTCGATTGTTTCCTGGACCGATATGTCCCCTGCAAGCACCTTGCCGAATTCAAAGGGGAAGGCACGCGGAGTGTCGGTGATCAGCTCGAAGCAATCGGGTTGAAGCCGCTTCCGTTGTCGCCAGCGGCTAGGGGGCGTGTATTTCTGCGCGATGACGTGCCGTTGGGTCGGCGGGAACGAGGCAATCGATTGCGATCTCTCAAGCACGACGACATCGCTTGGCCTGATCTGTGATGCGGGGTTTGCTCTATAGAATGAAGGGTGCTCAGCCCGTCTACGTCAACTCCGCAAGACGTGGCATAACGCCAAGCTTAGACACGAAGGGTGGCTTCCAGACCTTGTCTCCGAGTACGAATAAATCCTCGCCTCAAAGTTGAAGCGGACCTCAGGGTAGGGTCACGCCTTCTCTGTTGTGTTCGCGGATGACCACCCTAGTGCGCATTCCAGCCGGGTGTAAACCTTTTCAGTGCTTCTAGTGATGATATCGTGCCGCCCGAGTAAGCGGCGTCCGCAAAACGCGCTAAAATACCTCTGCATCAGCCACCGTCATCCGGCGTCCGCCTCGTCTCCGAACTTGAGGAGCGCCTCGACCGCGGGCCGAACTACCTCCCTGAGCAGCTCCGCCGCCACCTCGGACGCATCGCCACTGAAATGGGCGAGTTGGGTCAGCGCGGCATCGATCCGGAGCATCAGCGGTAGGCTTTCCTTTTCCCGCGCGGCTGCGACGAACGTCGCCGCATGCTCCGGCTCCCTGGTGAAGAAAAGGAGCATGGCGTATGTTACGGGCTCAAAGATACCGTTGAAATGGAGCGCCTCGACGCCCCCCGGTAGCGAGTGCGTCTCAACCATGTCGCTGACGTTGCCCGGCTTGATAAGCGGCTCGGGATAGCTCCCGATCTGTAACATCAGTACGGCGTCTAGGCGCGCCGATCGATCCTCGTCTTTTGAATCGACTGCTATCCGCCAAGTGGCCAAATAGGACAGGATCATCCATGGATCGATGTCGACGATAGAGCCAATGCCTTCTCCATCCACGATATCGGTGACATCACCGACTCGCAGCTCAATCTGTCCATCGGGTAGTCCAGTCATCTCGAACATATGCCCATCGGGGGCGAGGCCAGTCACAGTCCTTCCCGGCGGCAACGCCTCATTCTCGCGGCGCGGTTCCCTGGAACGCAACGCCTCGATCAATTTGTAGTCCAAGGTTCCGCGCGTCTTTGCCGCCAAAAAGATCGAATACGCCGCGATCACGGGACCGAGTGGTACACTTGACGCCAGTCCAGCGAGGTCGTTCGCGACGTCGTCGAGGTCCCCATTCTCGGTGATGCGGTTGGCGAAAATCTGGGCAAGGTGCAAGGCGAGCAAGTCCTGTAGCTTAGGGTAGAGGATCGCTTCGCCTTCCTCACTCCTTCCCTCGTGCAGCAGCCCTGCGTCGAGCAGTTCGCGAATATCGGCGTCGGATAGCAGCTCTCGCAGCGCTGATTTTCGAACGATATATGTGTCCAGCGATAGCAAGCGGAGCTCGTATGTAAAATCGTCCGAGGTCAGGTCTTCGACCAGCGCCTGAGCCACCTCGCGGTAGTTTGTAGCGGCACCCAACATGTCGCGGTAGCGCTGCTCCACTTGACTGAGGAGTTGGAGCGTTGGGATGGGTGGGAGGATTGCCACCGTACCAGGTTCCAAGGTCGGGCCTGCCAAAATCGAGCCCACCATCGAGCGCAAAACCCAGGGAAGACGATATTCCCGCGACCGCTCACCGCCGGCCATGATCGATATTCCGTGCTCCTTGAGGTGATCGCGCGCAGTCGCGTACTCATCGTCGTCGAGCGGCTCGAGAAAGAAGCGCTCTGGATCTCGGCGCTTCAGCGCCGACGGGGTCCTACCGTTGCTTGATGTCAGCAGACGGTGCGCGGCACCGGTGTCGAGCGCCAGGACGACGCGTATCCTGTCGCCGAACAACGGCGACGTCAGCGCCTCGAGGTCCTGCCTAAATCTGCCGCGGGCGCCACCGAAGTCGTCCACCGCGACCACCAGGGGCGGTCCCTCGGTCCGCGACAGTTGCTGGACCCAGTGACGCGCCTCATGGGGCGTGATCGGCCAAAAGAGCTGCGAACTCAGGATGTCGGACAGCGCGCTGAACAGGTCGATCCCGCTGTCCGCGTCGAGCGTCAACACGGCAAAATTATCGCCGGCGTTGAGCTGCTCTGCAAGCGCACGTAGCGCCGATGACTTGCCGCTGACGGGATCGCCCTCGACGAACACCAGCCGCTTCCCGTCCTTGAGCGCCTTGACAGCTTCTGCCACCGCTTTTCGCGAAAAGAGGAAGCCGTTCACGAAGGGTAATTCCGGGGTCGTCCAGCCACCCGTCCGCTCCTCAATGAAGTAGTCGCTCACCGCGCGGACAGCCTCAATCCATGCCTTCGGGTCGGTCCCGAGGAGCCGCGAAGTCGCGCGTTTCATGTCATCGGCTGCGACGAGCGCAACATTGTCGAGGAGCGCCTTCAATGCTTCTTCACCCTGAGACGCAGGGCGCCAGTCCATTCCAGTTTGCGTCTCGACCAAACGCCTCTCCGTGCCGTCCGTTGCCAGCACCAGCGGCGGTCTGGGATGGAGGATGCGGGCGTAGGAGAGGCCCTGTTCAACGTCGTCGTCGTTTATGCCGAGCCCAGGGCGCTTCAGCTCCAAAACCAGAGTGTGAACCCCGCGCACTGTCACGAGGATGTCCGCGCGCCCGGTTACAAGCTGGCGCTCCTTGCCATCCACGTGGAGGACGGCGTGGCCAAAGCGGATCGTGAAGCTGGTCTGCTGTTCGATTTCCTTCCCGTCGAGCCACGGTAGTGCTTTCAGCAGCGCGTCGCGCGCGCGGGTTTCGAGCTGGGCCTCAGTCTCGCTCTTCGTTGCATTTGTTACCTTCATAACACCTCGTCGCCGACCCGTTGGCCTCATTACTAACTGCCAAGTTTTCCCGACACCGCTTCGCGCTTCGACTTGTCCCACTCGCCCTTAAGAAGGGCGGCCATGTGTTCCTCGAGTTGGTCTGCCAACTCGGTATTCGTAAGCGTTTCTGAGTTGCGTGCGTTCGTTATGGCGTCAAGCACATCGTGCACCGCGCGATCGGCTTCGTGCGTGTCACCAGCGGCAGGCGCTGGAGCGCGACCGGTTGGGTTGAGGCGTAGCCTGATCCCGGTCCGTAGACGGTCGAACTTCTCCCAGTCGACCCCGGCCCCGCACCGTCCATGGGAGCGCAGGAGCGCCACCAGCTGTTCGGTTTGGTTCCGCATTTCGGCCCGCCATTTTGCCCGCTCTGCAGTGACCGTTTGCACCAAAACCGTCTTGGCGGTGTTATCGACCGAAGCCATGGCCGCGATATTGGCCACCTCGCGCGCGCTTTGCTGAGCACTTTTGGCCGCGCTGCGCGACTTGAAATAGCTCGCCAGTGCGGTCGCGATGACGCCCGCCGCGGTCAACGCAGTGGTAATCGAACTGTCGAACTTCAGGTCAGCGAGGACTCCGAGGATGGCGGTGACGGTTCCAACCACGACGCCTACATCCGCCTTCGTGACATCATTGCTCATTCACTGCCTCCCGTGGGAGTTGGATTGTTGCTCCGCCCGGACGAAAGCAAGAGCAGCCGCAAGAAGCCGAACATGCGTACAAAGAGCCAGTCCAGCTGCTCCGACCGATCGATCATTTCCTGCGTCACCTCAGAATGGCGAATTCGCAGGCTATTGCCGATAGAGGTGAGCGACTTCGCCTCGTCAGCGAGCGCAGCGCGCATTTTCGTTCCGGGAGCAGCGGCGCAATCCAGCAGCGCATCAGCCTGCGCGCGCTTATCCGAGCCTGGTTCGAGCGTCTTCATGCGTTCGAAGGCATCCCATAGCTTTTCGGTCGCATCCCGGCGATCTTCGAGCTTTGGGGCAAGGAAACGCGAGCGAGCGTATTCCAGCAGGCGATCAAGCTCCGTGTCACCTGTATTGAACATCTTCCAGCCGAGCGCTTGTGCGACCGGTTGCGGTAGAATTTGCTGCGCGCGGCCGTCATCATCGAGCTTGAAGGCGATCCCATTTCGCTGGAGCAGGAGGTTGACGTCCGCGACGAAGGAAGCGAGTCCAGCGGCTCTTTCCCATTTCAAGTGATGATGGTCATAGTAGGAGTGGTAGCTAACGGAGATGGGTTCGCCAACCGCCTTGGCGCAGAACTCTAGTAAGTCCAACACAACCGGTGTCTCGGGGAGCTTGTCGCATCGTAGCGGCCACTCGAGCCACGGGACTTCGGCTTGGAGGAATTGTCCAAAAGCCTGCTGGTCGCAGCCGCAAGCCCCCCTTCCGTCCGGACACTGCTCGGCGAACCGAAAGCCAAAGGCACCATTTCCGATGCGCAAACCTACAAGCGGATAGAGGGCGCCCCAAGCCCGTATATTGATAGTTTCCGATATCGCCGGACGCGTGCCATATTCGCGGTCCGTGAAGTAATCTGTATTCAAACTGTTCCCCTCAAAGAAACGCGCCGCCTTTACCCAGCCTGTATATTATATCGTGACGCAGTTGTCCGTATATGGTGTGCTCATAAAGTGTCGATCAAGCCGCTGCTGAATTTCTTCGCAAGACGAACGTCTTTATGACATGCGCGAGACTTGGGACTTAGTGGCAATCGATACTCCGCACGCCTTCACAGTGGACATCGCAATCTACTACAGTGCTGGCAGAAAGTTTCCCTTTTGGGGTTGCATGGGGGGCGGGCAGAACTCGTTGCGCCCAAGCTGTAGCTGCCGTTCATGCCGCCCGTAGCCGATGGCCACTTTGGGTCGGAGGTGCCGAGAAGCAAAGACACGACATTACCTTTGGCTGCATCGCTTACTTCCCTTGGTGAGTGGGCGATACTAATTTTTTTAGACAGCGAGCTGTTTAAGTGATGCAAAATTCTAATCGATCTCTTTGGTCGAGCCTACTCGCCCAGTTCAGAAGAACATATCTTTGAGAAACTGCCAGAGACCGAGGAGACCTAAAAGAATTCCAATCACGCCTATGATTAACGACCAGGCGGCAACCCACGCTGGCACATATACATACGGGTCTCTGTGGTGAAGGTACCAGCACAAGCTACGCCAACCGGTTACTAATTCGACGTCCAGTCTTGCACTCGAGTTCACTTTGCCCAGGCCCAAGTGTTCACGGACATCGTAGTCAGCTAAAGCAACTCCGTCTCCCTCTTCGTGTCCTAACCCCACAAAATAGCCGCTGCGCCCATCATGTGTAACCTTTAGGAGTGTATGCCGGTCAGCCCCGAGCCGGTCAGAACGAGAGAAACGGATGCGCCAGCGCCCGATGTCGGCTTCAGGCGGCTTGCGAATGATAAAATCTCGAGAGCTTTTAGGCATGCAATCGTCCGTCCCGTGCTTCACCGCTTCATGTGAGAATGGTCAAGATAACTCTGCTAGACAATGTCAATTTGGGCTAAAATCACGACGTTTAAGTTTTCGGGGGTAAGGTTTGGCTAAGGCCTCTTCCTGATCGGCACGATCCACCTTCTTCTTGATCTGAACCCAACTCATTGTCACACATGCCGATCGCCCGCTGCCTGCGCTTTTCTGACCTTGGCGTGCCAGATCATGCTGCATGATGGGATGGATGTCCGGTCTCGGGAAGGTGCGCAGCCGATATGACTACCCCGGCTAACGCGGGGCGTTCTGTCGCCTCCCAGCGAAAGGTAGGAGGGGCCGCTCTCCGGTCAGACTACGTATCTTTGGATGTAGGTCATTCTTTATGAAGACTTGTATCAAAAAGATGCATCGTTGGATCCGAGTGCTATTGAAAAGAAAAGATTTTTTGAGTTTTTGATAGGTGATGTCCGATGGAGCGCCACAGTCAGATGTGGCGTGCCACGCGACATGACCTAACCGTCTCAAAAGGTGTTCTTGGCTGGGACGGTGAGCAAGCGGCCTCGGGTAACCCGAGGCCGTTTGCGTATGTGGCGGAGAGTGGCGAACGGCGATAGGGCTCGACTTGAGGCGCCGGAAAAATCGACGCGAGGGGGGGGAGCAGAAGTTCGCTGTGGGCGCTCACCGAAAAATAGAAACGCGAAAAGCGGTCTTTTATCGGGATTGCGAAGTCAAATCCACGAGTGCATCCTATGCGGTAATCTCCAGAGACTTTAAAATAGAGGGACTTTTGGTGAAAGACCTAGCCTCCATAAAGACAGCACTCTCCAACGCCGATCAGAACGGGGAACTGATTGACTGCATTCTCTCATTGGAAAGTCGTGTGAGGCGCATCGAATGTGGGCCAATTCTGTATGAGATGCACAACTTGGGAAGAATCTCGTTAGTCAGCGGTAGAAATTTGACGGCAATTACGCAGCTTGAGCGCAGTGACTTTTGGATGCTCATTCATCCTTTGGATCAATCCATTCCTGGATTGGAATGTTTCTACCGAGAAATTTTGGAATTTACTGACACACTTGTGAAGAAAGCTGGGGCAGATGGAGCGGCAGGGATGCCGAACCTTTCTTTGGTAAACTGGTGCAAGGCGAACCCCGAGAAAGCCAAGCAGATTATTTCAGGTGCCGTGTCTCTCTATCAGCTATGTTTGGAGTATTGTGTGTTTGCGGTCCAAGGCCTTGGTGACCTAGAAATCGCATATGAACTTTTAGGGCATTCAGACAAAGCAGTGGTTGCAGTTGGGCTGCGTTCGCTTGGGAGACTCGATTTGAAAGAGCCAGAAAACAAAAAACGTCTGATAGATGAGTGTTTCACAGTTTTGACCGGAGAGACAGATCAGGATGTGCGATCATCAGCCATTGAGGCCGCCTTCAAGACGTGGGAGAAACTGGGCCAATCGGAGCCCTACCTTCAGGCAGATTTCATATCGCACGTTGTCAGTGCTGATGAGGCCATAGAACTTACCCTACTTGCGGCGATGCTGTTTTATTACCCAAAAGGCCTAGTTTCGAACAGCATCACTCTCATCTTAGAAGCTGCAAAATCGGAAGCTGCCGCCGCAGTGGCGATCCTAAATCATTTGGACCACGCTTTACATGCAAAGGACTTCAGGTGGTCATTTGAGGAAGTTGTTGACGTCTTCGCAAATCAAATTCCAAGACTACCGAAGCCACCTGAAGCAAGAGAATACTACCGGTTCTGCCGCTGGATTTGGGAGGATCAAAGAAATGCCTCAAAGCTATTTTCAAGATGGTTAACAGGCGGTCAATTCGCGCTATGTTCGTTCATTGCCGATATGGTCGGAGAAGGTGGGGAGAAAGGCAAGCTCGTTGAACTTGCGAAGGTTGATATGCCAACTGATGCTTCGGACCAAATTTTTATGGCGAGGAAGTGCATCGGGCATCTTTGGCTCCATGAGGTTACGGCAGCGTCGATCCTGCTGAGTGTCGTAAAACATGGGAAGCAGGCCGCGAGAAAAGAAGTGGAAGAACTTCTGTTTGACCCACTTTTGCTGAGCTATGGGGGCGAACTGCGTGATTTTTTGGTCACTCAACGCAGCAGCCCTTCGAAACGGATCGCTCAATGCGCTCAAAGACTGCTTGCCAGGCACAATACGTACATAGAGGGTCTTGAGCAAACGAGCGGCCTCGTTGAGCTTCAACCAACCAACGCGCAGCGTCGTGCAGCGGCAGCTAAGGATCATGAGCGCAATAGAGATATCCAGAAGCAGGCCCGCAAACGGTCCATATTTGCCGACCTCGTTAGCCACTCGACGCTACTCTACGGAAAAAAGAGCTTCACGATGATATATAGCGCAGATGACAAGAAAACTCCAAGTATCACGCCTCTTGCTGAATTTTCATATAGCACTGAGCTGCCGCGGCTTTCTGTCGTTGATCCGGTGGGATTCCATGAGACCTTGACAGTTTTCCGTCTGGAGAAACGGACCTCACGATGAAAATAATTTTGAAGGAATATCTTGCATCCCTAAGGGAGCGCGGCGACCTTGATAAATCCGTTTTGCCAAACTTGCTTTCAGAAATTGGGCTCCGTGTACTTAACACGCCGATGGTCGGAACAAGGCAAAATGGCGTCGATATTGCTGCGGTTGGGAAAATCAAAGGTGAGGATGAACAAAGCTATCTCTATTTGTTCGTTGTCAAGGCAGGCAACGTTAGGCGAAATGATTGGGACGGAGGGGCTCAGGCCGTCCGTGCGGAATCAAACGAAGCTCGTGAAGTATATTTGAGGAGTAATGTTTCCAAAGATAATTCTGAACTCCCCGTGAAGATCTGCCTATGTTGTGGTGGGGAGCTTGAGGAAACAGTTTTAATGAACTGGGCTGGGTTCACTGAGGCGAACACTACTGACGGCATCGCATACAAGTTGTGGGATGGGGATCGCCTAGCAGAACTTATGATGCGCAGTTTATTGGCACGGGAATTGCTGGAAGAAGAGACTCGGCGCAACTTCCAGAAGGCCATCGCAATGGTGAACGAACCTGCTGCTTGTTACGATTACACTCGAGCGTTTTTAAGTGATTTGTTGTTGGAAGGGCAAGTAGAGCAGAAAGCTAAACTGTTGAGGCTTCGACAAGCATACATCTGTCTACACGCGGTCACAGCATGGGCCGTTGAAGCTGACAACTTGGAGAGCACCTATAGAGTTTCAGAGCTCGGCTTACTCTTCTGCTGGAATGCGGTTAGGACTAACAGGGTGCTGAGATAGTCGGGCCTCGACGCCGGTTGCGGAACATGATTCA
>JABXIM010000102.1 GCA_013373085.1 Oceanospirillaceae bacterium
ACCAAGGCGGGCTAACATTCAACACGGCCCCGACGTCCGCACCGCTTTTTCACGCAGTCTCGGCCCGAAGCCGACCTTCGACCGAGGTGTAGCTGATGGCCGGTCACAGCCCTTCCAAGACATTCGTGCCGGGCGCAGCATGACGCAGAGCATAGACAGGCCGGGCGGAAAGCCGCAGTTCGCTGCGCCGGTCACAAATAACGGCGGCACGCGAGTTAACCAAAGTTCAAAAAAGCTCTTACTCAGAGGCACAGGCGTTCGTGAATTGGCTAAAACACATAAGCTCTTCGGAAGCATTCTTCCAAAGAGAACCGTTCCGCAAGGCGGTTCTCCAATCTTAGCGCGAACGTCACACCAGGCCCGCTCGAGAGAGAGAACGTCTCGCATTCGAACGGATCAGAATTTAGAACATTGAAGTTGAACACGCCTTCAACAGAGAGACTTTCAGTGTCCTCCCGGAACAATCGAATGTTACTTATTTTCTTCTCGCAATTGTCTAATTTCTGACAATTAAGAACGGTAGACAGTCTCTGAAGTGATACACTTAGCGAACCTGTATTCTCTCCCTGCTTTTGCATCTCTAAAATGAAAACCCTGTCAGTGCCGATCATAGAGAGTGCTGCGTAAATGGGGTCTGAGGTGCGATTATTGTATGTCGCTGTAAAGCAGTCACCAATACGCGCTATAGTTGTTATTGAGCGGTCCTTCAGCTCGACATCTCGGGAAACTGTAAGCGGAAGAATTTTGGATAGCGCTTCAATAAGCTTTGATCGAAAGCGCACTTCATTGACAGCATACTCATCAGCGCTTGGCAAGGAATTCGATAGAGCGTTTACGCTTTCGACTTTCTGCTTGAGCGTCGCTGACTGCCCCATAAGCCTCAACTTTCGCAAAGCGGTGTTTATTTGCCTGACTCTAACAGAAAAATCGGTTTCGATCAAACCCTCAGATTGCTCAATATCGGTATAATTTGGCGCAAGATGCACGGAATGCTTCGGCGGAGTATTGGCGGAGAGACCGAACCTTGCGTCATACGAAGGGGAGGAGGGCGCCATCCCTCCCGTGAGTGTCAATTCGCGATAATTTGTGTCCTCTGCGATACGTGCCGACTTGCCCCGGCGACCCCGAAGATAATACAGTTTGGCTCTGCGAACGCGACCACGCCGCACCACAATTATGTTCTCAATGTTTGTCGAGTAGAGCGGAAATACACGCTCTACACCTTCACCGAACGATATTTTTCTAACTGTAAAAGATGCCGAGATGCCCTTCCCATTCTTCCGAGAAATGCAAACTCCTTCAAAATTCTGCACCCGAGTTCTGGAACCTTCAGTAACCTTGTAACCAATCCTGAGTGTATCACCAGCTTTGAAGTCTGGGATCGATTTTCCGAGTTGAGCGATTTGCTCAGCTTCAATTTGAGCGATAAGGTTCATTGGGATCTCTTAAACTTGAGCTCTATGCTTGCTCCTGCGTTGACCGATCCGCTCGCAACAACAAAACCCAATTCACCTGACGCAGAGACTTCCACTCGAAGAGTGATCTCTTCCAATTTGACACCCCCAGGCTTCTCATTAAAAAGTTCTTCTGAAGCGACAACACTGGAAAGCCGCTCAAGATCCTTTTTCAAGCGCTCTTCAGATATGCGCGGGGCATCAATTTCTTTTTTCTGGCTTCGAAGCATTCCGTCGTTCGGGCGATCAGCGCTTGGAACCGCCCCAATTATTGGAAAACCTTTTTGTTCTTCCATTGTCATGCCGCCTTTTCCTTGCTCTCGAGATCCTCAAGATAAATATCCGCTTGCCCAAATATACGGTACAAATGTGCCGTCAGGAGGTTGTCATTCAGGAGCTCTTGCCTGACTCGAAAGAGCGCTTCACCCATTCGCGCTGTTTTAATCGAGCCAACCCTACCAAGCCATGAAACGTAGAATTCATTCGCGAAGTGTGCAGCATCGTCAGCTCGCGCTGGCGCCAGAGTGGCAACAATTGCACCTATGCCTTGCTCGAGTGCAAGATACTCGACAAAACTGCCCCCTCTGTTTTCTGGTGAAGGGCCAGCCTCACAAACGTTGAGCACGGCAAACGCCGATCCGTCAAGCATCAGGTCTGCCCGGAGATCGCAAAGTGTGAGAGTTGCATTATTGCTTACCTCGATCTCAACTTCAAATTTCTCTGGAGGATAGCGGCAGTGACAGTAAAAATGCAGACCATCATACCCCGCTGCACCAATCCACTGGAAAAAATCTTTTCGACCATCTATATCATCGATTTCAGGCGCAAACTGAACTTCCATAGCATTCGAGGCGAGTAGCGTCAAATTTCTCCTCTCATTAGCAGCATAGGGAATATCTGATTCCTCTATAGCTTTTATTAGTATTCGGGCATTTGAGGTGCGCGACGCTTGGGTGTGAAATGAATGGCCATCAAATCCAGATTGAAAATCACTAAAGAAGACAATTTCGTCGCCCAGTAACGTATCATCTCGCAAGCGGAGAAGTTCCCACGGAAAGTGTGCTAGCCGCGCGTCGATTTGTGCATAAATCGGTCGACGTTCAATCGATTGCAGAACATCTTCAATCGCACTTCGAATTGTGTTTCTTGAAGGGTGGAGTATGGATCCCAGAATCTTGTTAGATATGGATATCCAACTTTCCGCAATGGGATCGGATCGAAGAGCTTCCATAGACAATGCTGCCTGGCCCAGATGAGTCGCAATGTAATGATACAAATCAGCGGCTTCTTGCTCAAAAGCATCGTATCTTGTGACCGGTGACAGTTCAGACCGGCCCTCACCTCCCCATGACACGACAAAGGCTGGTGATGGATTATCTTTGAACTCAATACTAATGTCTGGCAAAGTGGGCATGCAAACTCCAAATTTTCCTAACGTTAGCATTGTTTGTTGAGTTGTAAAGTGGCGGGCGTTTCACCTTTGCACCTACCGGAAGGCATGACTTTTTACTTCGGCGCAGCCGGGTGCTTGCGGAGCGGTGTTTCATGGTTGCTGTCGCTTTTGATCACCGATGAGATTGCGCGTAAATGGCAACACGGCTTTCAATGGTAGGCGTGATGGAGTGACTGGATCAACGCATGAGGCGTGACCTCGAGCCATGACTGCCTGATGGTGTCTCGCGTTCCATTCGTATGCAAGTGTGCGGCGGAGAACCTTGCTCGGCCCTTGTCGCGAGTGCCAGTAGTCGAGAATTTGAACGGTGGTGCGCAATTGCTGCATGGAGGCATAGCAAATGCCGTCAAAGTTCGGTACGGGCCGGTCAAGTCGCTCCGGCCGACGGTGCTACCGCAACTTTGCAAAGGGCCGGTCGCGCTGTAGTTGGGCGTCGGCTGCCTCGACTTTGCAAAGGGCGCTTCCTGCGCATCACTGTCATTCATGCGATGCGCAGCGAAGGTCGGCTCTCCGCCCTCCTAGTATCATTGGCGGTGTCGCACCCGCCTCAGCTAATGCTTAGCACGGCGCGGGAATAGACTGTCTTATCCGTTTCCAACATATCGACTTCGCTTTGCATGAGGGGTCGCATCCGAGAGTTAGGCGCTCGAATTTTTGAAAGAATTAACTATGGTCATCTCAGGTTGATGCAATCTTCAATACAAAACTCTGATTTTCGACATCATACCGATACCGATGCAAGGTGCCGTCTTCGATCAGCTTGGCCGCCTGGCCGACATGTTCGGGCAGGACATAGAACCATTCCTTCGGGAACACCTTTTTCCCAAACCGATCGGTGACGAAGAGCTCGGCCGGACGAGCGGCTGCAAAGAAGCGGTGCAGTAGGCTTTCGACCTTGCTGCGCGACAGGTTCTGAAGGCTGTATGTCGCGACAATCTCCACCGGAGCCAGAAGGAACGTCGGATCGTTTTTTGCGTCAGCAACGCGGCGGGCGACGTCTTGGCTGGTGACACCGATCTTGTGCAAGATCATGCGCTGCCCCTTGATCTCGGGGTTTTCGGATCGGGAACGGGCAACATAGATCGTTCCCGAGAGTTCGAGCTGATCGCTCTCCCATTCAGGATCAAGCGGCCCGAGGCCAACCTTCTGGACCATGCGAGCCGTCTTGTCCTCATTCAGGGATTTACGGAATGACGACATGAGCGGGTCGCTCTCAGTTCCGTTCGAAAAGATGACGCGGAGCCGGTGGTCGCGCGCGCCACCACGGGCGGTCATCTCCGACTTCTCAGCGATCATGGCCAGTAAGCCATTCCTGATGAAGAAGTCCCCTTCGATCGGCTCTATCACCGACCATTTCCGTACCGGGTTTGCTTTCCGCTCTCCAACCTCCAGGCCGCGCTGGACGGCCTCAAAACGCTCTCGGAACTGCTCGAAATCCTGACAGGGGACGAAGTCAGCGCGATGATCCGGAACATGCCTTTCTGCGGAGGGCGTGGTGTGTTTGAGGCTGACCAGTGAGGCATCAACATCAAGGTCGTCATCCGCGAAGATGTCATCCAAGCTATCGGGGATATCTGCGTCAACAGGGTCATCTTGCCATGCGCGCGGCGTGGGGGCGGCATCTTCGCCCAGCAGGCCCAACCGATCCACAGCCCGCATCTGATCGGTCGGAGCCTGCTTCACCACATCCCAAATCACGCCAAGATGCATCTCGTCGTGATCCATTGCGTCCGGGTCGGGGAGACGCGAATGCCGCTCATAGAAGACCGTGACTTCGAGCAAGGCAGCGACGCCACGATCCTGCGCTGGACCACCGCGTCCTGCGCGAGGTTTGACATCTAACAAGCCGAATTCGTCGTCTTCCGCGAAAATGTCTTCCAGGCTCGGGCGCGACATCACAGAGCCCCCTCACGAAGGCGCTTGGCCTTTTCGGCCTTCAGCCAGGCAAGTGCCTCTGCCATGCGCTTTTCAAGCGGATTGGCGGAATGGACATTCGGCTCGCGCCCTTCAGTGGCACGGAATGCCTTGATGCGGGGCCAAAGCGTCCTGGCCTCGTCGCCGGTCATATTCACCCGTAAGGCAACCATTGCCGACTGGACATGTGACAGCAGCTCGGAGTTCAGCGATTTCGACGCGACCTCGAACCTCTCCTGGAAGGTGTTCACGCTGTCGATCAGCTCGATGTCGATGTCCCGGACGTTGATGAATTTCCGAACCATCTCCAGCAAGGTATTCGGGGCGCTGGCGGGCTCACCGTCATCGTCGGCACCGCTCGGCTTCGGGGGCGTGCCACTCAGGGGGGACTGCCCCTCGGCGAAACCACGTTCGGCTTCCTTCCGTGCCAAAGTCAGGACGTTCATATGCGCTGCGAGATGCTGACGGACGGATTCCGCTTCCTCGGCATCCAGCGTCTCATACCGCTTCTCGATGATATCGGTCAGCACCATCTGCGTGGCGACTTCGGGGGCGGTATCTGGCGACAGCACGCGCCTGTCCATCTCCTGATAGGCTGTCGCCATCAGGTCGTTCATGTCCTTCTCGCAGATCTCGCGCGAACGGTCGGTGGGCGGCTCGACCAGCCCCTTGATGCCGATGGTGATATTGCCCTCGTCATCGGTCCCCATCGGCGCGCGCACGTCGCCATCTTCGCGGCGGTAGAACTTGAAGTTCGGGGCCAGCACCTGCTCCATCAGCAGCGACCCGGAGATCGCCTTGAGCATATCGTTCACGGCATCGGTCACGACGCCCGTTTCCACGCCCGGTTCGGCCACGAGGTTCGTGAACAGCGCACGCGGCTTGCCGGGTGCATCACGCGTTGCGCGCCCGATGATCTGCACGATCTCGGTCAGGGACGACCGATAGCCGATCGTCAGCGCATGTTCACACCATACCCAGTCAAAGCCCTCCTTGGCCATCCCGAGCGCGATGATGATATCGACCTTGGCCCGGTCCGCCGTGTCATCGCGCTTGCCATCCGGCCCCTTGATCTCGCGCGACAGCGCGGCCCTGACGATATCACGCCCCGGCCCGTCATCCACCAAGTCCGCTACCTTCAGAACCCCGCCATCGGGCTTGCGCACCAGATCAAACCCCGTTTCGGGATCGCGGCCTTTATGCGTGCCCAGAAGGTCGAGGATCTTGCCCACTTCGTTGAACTTGTCGTCGAACGCCTCAGATGAACCCCGATGCGGGATGTGGATGATCGTCTTCTGATCGGCGTTCAGCACGCCCGGCAGCCCGTTGACGTAATTGCCCTTGTAGAACTCGTAATTGATCCCGAGCGCCTTGAGCCAGGCATAGCCCTCAAGCTGCTCGTAATAGCTGTAGGTGATCTTGGTGAAGCGGTCTTCGTCCTCGGGGCGCAGCACCGGATCGGCATCGCCGCGGAAATAGCTGCCGGTCATCGCCATCACATGGCACTCAGCGCGGGTAATCAGGCTGCGCAGGATCACCCCCAGCCGGTTGTTGTCCGAGGCCGAGACATGGTGGAATTCGTCGATGGCGATGAAGCAGCTGTCAAACGCCTCGATCCCCTTGGTCTTGATCACCTCGTCAAAGCCGAAGCGGAACGTGGCATGGGTGCAGACCAATACCTTGGCATCGCTGTCCATGAAGGTCTGGAAGGCGCGCACCTTCTGCTTGTCGGCATCCTCGCCGGTCAGGCAGAGGTTCCAGCGGTCATCGACTTCCCAATCCGCCTCGAACCCATAGCTCGTCAGATCGGTCGAGCGGAACGACCCGCCGATCGAGGTTTCGGGCACGCAGACGATCACCTTCTCCAGCCCCTGATGGCGCAGCTTGTCGAGCGCCACGAACATCAGCGCGCGGCTTTTGCCCGCTGCGGGCGGCGCCTTCAGCAGCAGGAACTGCGCGGCGCGGGCGGCATAGGTGCGGGCCTGCATCGGGCGCTGACCAAGGGCGTTCGTCGTCGCCTTGGAGGTGCCATAAGTGACATTGACCATCTGAACCATGTGTCAGGCCCTCTTTTTCTGTGGCGCGGCCTCCAGCGATTTCACCTTGGCGGCATAGAGCTTGAAGAGCTTCTCCAGCCGTTCGGTGTCATTGCGGAAGGGGCGGCCGATATACATGCTTTCCAGAAGCTCGTCGTTTTCCCGATGCACGGCGCGCAGATCTTCGGGCATCTTGTCGGGGTCATAGAGCTCGGCTATCGTGGCGGGATAATGAGAATAGCGGGTGCGCAGGATCTTGCGGGCCGAGGCTGAAAGCGCCTCCAGCTGATCCTCGGTGAATTTCGGCACCGGGAAGGTGTTCCAGCCCATTGTGTTCGAATAGCGGAAACGGGTTTCTAGCTTGCCGCAGACGGTGGCAATCCACACAAGGTGCAGGCGTGAGGCGATCAGCGCGATGCACCATTCAGCGGCGTCGTAGAGCACTTGATTGAGATTGGATGAGATCACATCAGCGCCGACCCGCTCCACCGGAAGGTAGGGCCTGCGTTCGGAGGTGACGCTGGGCACCAGGATGGAATGGCTTTCCGCAGTGAAGACTTGCTTGAAGCGATACGAAAGTGGAAGCAGCTTCTCTTGCACATATGCGTCAGTGCTTTTCGAACGGAATGCTTCGACCTCACGGATACGTTCCGCAATTTCCGGAATTGTCTCTGCTTCTGCGACCGTTTCGGGAGTAATCCAAAGGCAATAGCGGCGGAAACCTTTGACGACCTCGTTAGAGCCCATGAACGGTCGGATAAACGCTGATGCTCGCGGCTCGCGCTCCACCATCTCCTCTTTCTCATCTTCAGTCAGGATGAGGTGGCCGCCCTCGACTGGCTTGTTTCCATAGTCCATTGAAGCGAGGCCAAACATTCCTGTGCGCGTCCCTTCGACGGCGACGGATGGGGCATTAACCAAGTATCCGTTGATGTTATCTGCTACGCTTTCGATATCGTCTGCAAACAACCGTTTCGGTTCTCTGCTTCGATTGCGGATGCCGATCACAGAGCACATGACTGTTGCGTTGGAAGAAGCATTGTTCCGCCATTTGAAGTCCTTATGCGCGAACCCGATTTCCAGATCGTCTTCCAGCACATGCGGCCATAGCGCGGCCACCGAATATCCCTGACAGATCGAGTTCGTGGAAACCAAGGCCGCCCGCGCGGTTCGCCCACGGATGTATCGGGAAGCCTTGAAAAACCATGCCGCCACGAAGTCGAAGGCTGCAAAACTCTTCACATGCCCGCCGAATACATGGGCAAGGTCAGCCTTCTGTTCCTTGCTCTGGAAGGTCGAACCCAAGAACGGCGGATTGCCCGCGATGAACACCTCTTCGCCGTCACCGGGGGGCGGACAGACCTCCTCCCAGTCAATGCGCAGGGAGTTCCCGGTGCGGATATGCGCCGCATCCTTCAGGGGCAGCGCGGCGGGGCGGCGTCCAAAGACCTCGGCAAAGCTGGCATTCGCCTGATACTCGGCGATGAACAGCGCCAGCTTGGCGGTTTCGGCGGCGAAATCAGCGATCTCGATCCCGTAGAAATGGCTGATCGGGATGGCCGAGAACATGGCCAGCGAGCCGGGGCCGTTCAGCTCTTCCAGCCGCCGCAGGATGCGCGTCTCGCGCGCCCGCAGCTCGCGGTAAGACACGACAAGGAAGTTCCCCGATCCGCAGGCCGGGTCGAACACGCGGATGCGCGACATCCGGTCCAGCACCTGTTGCAGTCCGCGGCCACGGTCCCAAGCCTTGTGGATCTCGGCATCGAGGTCATCGAGGAACAGCGGCCCGATCACCTTCATGATGTTCGGCACCGAGGTGTAGTGCATCCCCAGTTCCGAGCGCTGCTTGGGGTCCGCGACCGACTGGATCATTGAACCGAAGATGTCGGGGTTGATCTCGCGCCAATTCAGATCGCAGGCCTCGCGCAGATAGCGGAAGGCGACGGCATCAAAGCGCGGCGCGTCGATGGTGCCTGCAAAGAGACCGCCATTGACGTATTCCAGCTCGCCCGTCCAGGCGGGCAGGCCCTCGCGCTTTTCCTTGGGCAGGTTCATCGCCCGGAAGGCCGCGATGATGGTTGCGCGCGCTTCCTCGCCCTTGTCGCCCGCATGGGTGAACAGCAGGCGCGAGAACTGGTTGTCGGGGAAGATGCCGACGTCTTCGGCGAACATGCAGAAGATCAGCCGCATCATCAGCTGGTTCATCTCGTGCCGACGCTCATCGCTGCCCCAGTCGGGGTTTGCCCTGGTCAGCGCGTCATAGAGGCGGGCCAGCTTGCCGGTCGCCTTGACGTCGACGGGGTTTTCCTCGACCGCGCGGTAGCGTTCCTTGCCCGCGGCGGGCAGGAAGAAGCCGAAATTGTCGCCAAACTCGGCGAAACGGCAGTGGAGCGTATCGCCCGAGGCCGGATGCTCTGCCGAGATCATCTCGCCATCCGTCGCGATCAGGATCGCGGGCTTCGAGGTCTTGGTCTTCTTCGAGCTGCGCAGCTGGTCTAGCGTGACATCGGTCATGCCCGCCTGTGCGGGGGCGAAGTGGAACTTCTTGCCAAACAGCACACCGCCGGGAAGGTCGGACTTGTTGGTCGCCCCGCTCCGCAGCTTGGAGATCGCCGCCTTGGCGCCATCGGTGGCGGCGGCAAAGGCGAAGGGGAATTCGGTGGCGTCAAACGGTTCGGCGGCAATCTCCGCCAATGCGTCATAAATTTCAGTAGGGTTCATCAAGGGCCTCGGCGTCGTTACTCTATTGGTAGTGCAGGATTCTGCATGAAACTACTGGAAAGTATCTGCATTCAGATGAGAGGGTCGTGTCTGGCCAATGATCCTGGCACAGATGTTTTCACATGCCTACCGAGGGAAGGAAGCCAAGCTACGTGTCCTCTAAGTAATAGAGATCTGTTTTCTGAAGCGCTATTTATTCTCGGTGAATTTTCCAGTTATTTAGAAGAACCACGCCTTCTGCGGTCAGCTTCCTGATCAAAGCGGTCTCTGCATCAAGCGAGGCCTGTTCGCTAGTGCAATGCTGTAAAACCTCAAAGACAGGGACGCGGTCGCTGCCCAAAGTCTCGTAGAGCCATTTTTTCACTGGTGGAAAACGATGTGGCTTGAGGCCGCTTCGCAGATGATCCCTGACACGCTTCCGAAAACGGCCTGTCTGCCCTATGTAGACGAACGTTTCAGTGTCCGGATTATGGATTCCATAGACTACGAACCCGTCAATTTCGGGGATATCCAGATTATTCATAAGCTCAGCGACACGATCAGCCTCTGCTGTCTGTTCTAATCGTTCCTTATGGTAGCTTGTGCGCGACTGTCCCCGCTTCCCAAGACATGGTTGGCCCGGTTCGGCACCGCAGCGTGGGCAAATACTCCTCACTGCGCGGCGCTTTGGTTCGCTTTTTTCGGTCACCGAGTCTCCTCCTCCCGCAGTGTTGATAGCGTCCCGTCCGCTTGTGATACCTAAGCGCGAACGCTACTCGAGCTCATTCTCATTCTCATGCTCAACGTCGGCCCAGTGCTTGTTGACAGACAGACGCTTGGCACGCTGCGCAATTTCCTGAATTTGCACAGGCCTGAAATCCCACTGGTCAACACCGACATTTACACTGTTCCGCGATCCCGGCCATTGATCATGCACATGACCGAAGAGTTGTAGTGCGCCTCGACGAGCTCCATTCCATGTAATCATGGGGTAATGACAAAGCACCAGACCCTGCTCCTCGTCCTGAAGCTCGGCCATGTATTCGACGCTGTGCCAAGGCAGCGAGATTACGGCCTCATCGTCGTGGTTGCCGATGATAAGGTGCTTTCGGCCCGGCAAGCTGTGAAACCAGCCCTCGAACCGTGCCGTGTCATCCGCGCGCCCAAAAGCGAAATCCCCGAGGACCCAAAGGTCGTCGTCGTGGCCGACGCAGGCCTGAAAATTCGCGATGATCGTTGCGTTCATCTCAGACACGGAGCGGAACGGTCGTTTGCAAAATTCAATGATGCGCTCATGACCGAAGTGGAGGTCAGCAGTGTACCAGTTCGCCATGTTGCCCTCCTCCGCAGTGCCCGCTTCCGGATAATAAGTCGGGACCTGGAGGCACGAAAGCGGGTCTTTTTTCAGATTTTCGAACTCGGGTTTCAGATCGGATTCGATCACGACGTGCCCTGCCGGTGCTCCCGTTTCTGAAACACGCACAATCGAGGCCTTGGATTACGCTTGGATAATACCCTGCAAATCAACGACAAATCTGGATATCACATCCGCCTGTGAGACCGTCTCACACACATCTAACAGCGGAGTGTGAGACCTACTAACAGCCCGCTGTTAGAGTAAGTCACTGGTTCAGCTAAATTTTTTCATTGAGTTTGTGATTCGGTTCGGCCATCAAAAAGATGATTCGGGTTCAACCAGATCAAGCGTCGAGGTCGCGAGATGAAACTAGATATTGGGCTGCACAAGCAGCTGCGAGCGGAGTTGCGAGCGCGAGGTGTGAGCCTCAATCAGATCGCCGTTGAAATCGATAGATCTCCGGCCTTGGTGACCGCAGTCTGCCAGGGGCGATGCAAATCGCACTTGGCGCAAAGCGCTATCGCCCGTCATCTGGAAAGGCCTCCGGAAGAGATATGGCCTGACCGCTATGGAAAGGAGGAGACCGCATGACCTAAGCCAAACGAAAACGAGCCTGGAGACGGCAATCTCCAAGCCCTTTATTTGGGTATCTAGGACACCCTGTACCTAAGTCCTCGATACCCCCTTTTCGATCATCAAGTCAAGCATTTGGAGCTTCGTTCGGCGCGCCAAACCGAAACGTTTGTCTTCTGAAAGGGGTCATCCATGAGCATTTCCACGCGCATACACTGCACGGCGGGCTGCATCTGCTCGCCATCTCTGGACCAGGCTTTGCTCTCAGTGAGGGAGGGCGAACATGTCTAGTCAGACTATCAATGGGTTCGTACTGCCCGAACCATCCCGCGCCACGCGCTTGATCTCGCGGAAATCGCGCGGAAGCTGTCGAGGGACAGCGGTGTTGTACCTCGGCAGCCACCGGCAGATCGTTGTCTACGAGAGTCTGCTGGAGCTCATGTGCATCCTACTCATCATCTCTCGTGGAGATGTGATCGATGTCTGGGACCAGCCCCCGGCCATCCATTTCAGCCGTCCAGATGGCAGCCATCATGAACACACACCAGATTACCTGGTCGAGCTCGCAGATGGCACACGTTTTGCAGTTGCGGTGAAACCGATTGAGCAAGTGAACCGTCGCGATTTCGACATTGAGCTCAGCTACGTTGCAGCATGTATGCCGCAGTCCTACGCTGATGGCTTGGTCCTGATGTCCGAGGCCGATTTCACGCGGGCACAGGCACTCAATGCACAGCGGTACCACGAGTTCAACAAGACACCCGACGCGCTGGCAGATCAGGCGCTCGCGGCGGTTATCGACCAGCAAAATGAGCCGACGACACTGGAACTGCTCGTCGAGCAGGTGGGTCTGGCGGGGCGCGGGTTTCGCGCCGCGTTCCGAGCGATCATCGAAGGTCGCCTCCGTCAGGTCGCGCATGGGAAAATCGGGCTGCAAACGCTGGTTACGGCGGAGGGAACAGCATGATCTTTCCCTATGAACCAGATGATACCTTCATCATCCATGGGACCCGCTACAGCTGCATCCGCCAGACCGATGCGCTCTGCGTTTTTGAGCCCAAAGACCCCGCCGACGGGAATACAAGAACGCTCAGTCGCACAGAAATCTCCTTCCTTCGACGCAGCAACAACTGGCGTTACATTCCGGGGCCACGAACCAAGGAGCGGATGTGTGCCACAGCTTCACGGGGGACGAAAGCTCTCCAATCAGCGCATCCCGATGACCGAGCAAGCGCGATCTTCGCATACATGGAATGCATGAACCTGAAGACGTTCCACGATGCTCGCGCGGTAACTCTGACCAAGGAAAGCCTAGAGGAAAACTGGCCAAGGATCGTTGGAGCTTTCCGGGCAAATGAAGAAATCCGAAATGTCGGCGATGGTCCGACACGCGGCGGTAGCTCCTTGCCGCCACAACGCAAAAGCCACGCTCCTGAAACCCTTCTGAAACTGTACCGCAAGCTCCGCAAAAACAAATACGACCCCTCTGTCTTTCTGCCGCGCTATCGGGTGCGGAAGGGGGAGGGGCGGCGTTTCTGCCAGGAAACCGAAGGGTTCATTTCCGAGAATATCCGCGCCTACGCCACATTGGAACAGGACACAAAGAGCAGTGTCGCACGTCAAACCCGCAACGCTTTGCTCGAGGAGAATAATCGACGTGCCGAGCTCGGTCAGCGCCCCCTGCAGGTGCCCAGCGAACGCACCATCGAGCGACGGATTGATTTCCTGGATCCGTTCGAGGTTGCAGTCTACCGGGACGGCATCGACCAAGCCCGGATGGATTTTGGGGTGTCTTCTGGCGGCCTCGATCTCTTATTTGATAGTGCCCCGCGGCGTGGTGTAGGAAGCCGCGAGCGTAGCTGATCGCGAGGCTGGCGGTCATCGTCGATCTTCGGAGTAGGTTTGGGTTGCGACACCTGAAACCTGAGACGGAGATG
>JABXIM010000031.1 GCA_013373085.1 Oceanospirillaceae bacterium
AAGCCACGTATTCTCTGGGCTTTAGCCCCATCTCACTGGGCTCACTCGACCCCCACAATCAAACTAACGATCGGATTCTGTGATTTCGGCACCTACCAGTGCGGAGAGTCGCGAAGATTGCTTGTCCGAGAGCTTCTTGGTAACGTGAATTCTCATAAATTCAGACAACTCATTGGTTATTAAAGACTTTTGTCGACTGCATCAGCATGTTAAACACAACCGGAGCGAAGCCCTGCGCGATCTGCGGACTGCTCAGAATCTGCATCATCTGATTCTGGAAACTGTACCGCCATCGACCTGGCTCGAGGCTGCCAGCCGATGCCGGAGTATGTGCCCACATGAACCTCGGCAAACGATGTCCGGACCGGATGCAACCATATGGTGATGCCAGAGGGAACTGAACGACTCGCCTGGCAACGTCCCGTGCTTTTAGCGCCGCATTTGGGTCTCCCGTTATGTGGGCAACGGCGATAGCGCCCTCGTGGAGCAGGTTTATTTCCTCGGCAACCAGCTGCGGTAGTCGCACCCAGCGGTATCACCTGGACCTAGATTCTTCGAGTCTAGGTCCAGGTGATAAAAAACTCCGAGAGAGAGCTGAGGGGCAAAGACAGGTTTTGGTTTAGCGAAGAGTCACTGAACAGATGAGGATTCAGCCTTTAGACCCCGCATCTTCCACGCTGCTGTAAACAGGCTCAAGTTCGGAATTGGTCCACCAGCTCACCCTCAACGTTATAGCACTTGGTAACCCGCGCAAAATGAAAGCGGATATCGCAAGCCTCGGCCACGAATTCGCCACCGCAACCTGGATGGAAAAAACCGGTGCGCTTGGAGCCCTGGTACAAGAAACTGTCACCTATCTTCAGGCTGTAGTCACCGTCGAATTGTCGAATGTTTCGACTCCCGCAAGTTAGGCAAGCTTCATTACCCCGCCGCTTCCCGATCAGCTCCAACCTGCGAATTAACGCGTCACGTTGAGCCTCTTGCTGCCGTCTGTTGCTGCGATATGCCGGTTTCAGACGAGTCAGCAACCGCGTAGTCAAGGTACTACGGTATTGACTCAGTTCGGCATTGAGGCTGCAGATATCCTTACTGACCTGATCGTCATCGTCGAAACTCTCGACCGCTCTCAGGTTGTCGCAGGACTCGCACCAGCCCAGTGTACATTGCACAGGTATCTCGAGGTCGCCATCGCGGTATATACGATGACTGTATAACTGAAGGGTCGTACTCGTGGTCGCACACTTCTCACAGTTCAGATTGATGTGTGGTACAGACATCCTCGATCCTCGCAGTAGACGGATGAACAGAATACATTGCCTGACCCGGATGAACACCTGGTTTGGCATACAAGCCTTTGGGCTTTCGTATGATCGCCTGCTCTCTTTTTAAATCAGAATCTTAGGTACGAAAGTTGGAATTGCTGAAAAGTCGTGTGTGGGTGAGATAACCGGTTTTTTCGATAGCGTAACACCGCCACAGCGCAGTCGTTAGGCTGTTACAATAGCGCCCGATTCAACCGACCGGATATCGACGACGATGCGCATCCTGTTACTGTCCGCCTACGATGCGGCCAGTCACCGCAACTGGCACAATGGGCTGGTCGCCCGGTTTCCGGAGCATGACTGGACGGTACTGACCCTGCCGGCGCGCTATTTCGCCTGGCGAATGCGCGGTAACAGCCTGAGCTGGGCGTTCGGCGAACGGGACACCCTGTCAGGTCCGTACGATCTGGTGATCGCCACCTCGATGACCGACCTGTCAGCTCTGCGTGGCCTGGTACCCAGCCTCGCCACTACGCCAACACTGGTGTATTTCCATGAAAACCAGTTCGCCTACCCGATCTCCGGTCGCGAGACGAACAGCGTAGAGCCGCAAGTGCTCAATCTCTACACGGCGCTGTGCGCCGACCGGATACTGTTCAATAGCGCCTTCAACCGCGACAGCCTGATTCACGGTGTCCGCCAGTTGCTGAAGAAATTGCCCGACCAGGTGCCGGACGGACTGCCGGAGCGCATCGCGGAACGCGCCCTGGTGGTGCCGGTGCCGTTGGCTGACGAGCACTTCGAACCGCCCGCCAGCATTGCACCGCAGCATCGCTGGCATGACATCGGCAACGCAGGGCCCGTCCGCATTGTCTGGGCCGCCCGCTGGGAATTCGACAAGGGGCCGGACCGACTGCTGGCCGTGTTGCAAGAGCTGGAGCGGCGCGGACTGGATTACCGGCTGGCGATACTGGGGGAGCGCTTCAGGCGCGCGCCGGCGGAGTTCGACAGTATTGCCGCGGAATTCAGCCATCGGCTGGACCAGTTCGGTTACGCGGCCAGCAAGGCAGAATACCGCGCCTGGCTGAACGGCGGCGATATCGTGCTGTCCACCGCGACCCACGAGTTCCAGGGCCTGTCGGTGCTCGAGGCGGTCGCCGCCGGCTGCATTCCGGTATTGCCGGACCGTCAGGCCTACCCGGAGCTGTTCGATGCACAATATCTGTATCGGGACTGCGGTGCCGATATCAGGCGGGAGGCCTGCGCTGCCGCCGATATCCTGATTCGGCACGCCCGGCGAAAGCGTGAGCAAGGTGTCAGAGCGCCGGCAGTGGATCGATTCGGCTGGGCATGTCTCAAGGAACGCTACGCCAGCGCGATCGATCAGGTGGCGGGCAACAGTCATTGGCTATGACGTGCTTCGAGGGGACTGTAGCCGCTGCAGAGCATGCTGTACGGTGGCCTTCGATACGCCCTGCTGCCCACACAGGGTCCGAATCGACGGAAGACGCCCGCCCTTCCGTCAGCGCTGATCAACCAGAGACAGCTGCAATCAGTGCTTCATTTGTAGATAACGGTATAAAACCTTAATCTGTCCCTATTGTTTATATTTTTCATACCTGATCCTATTTCAATCACCAAGGTAAGCTGCGTCCAGTTTCACACTTGCGGAAAGCTGCCATGGAAAAAAACGACGTTGTGCAATACGGTCGGGGGTGATCTGGGGCTTCTCCGACACCACAGGGATGCTGGTCGAGGTCCGTCGCGATCGCGGCGCTCTATTCAACCGTCTCCATCCGTCTCGATGCCCGCACTGTGTGCGATAATGATCGCGTCAAGGTCGAAGGCTTCGCCGAAACTCGTCAATATACTGCGCCTATGCTCGATATCGGTACCGCAAACCCGATACGGCAGCCAGGAGGCGTCGTGCTCGGCAAGATCGATGGTATCGAGGCCGAACAGTTCGAACCGGCCCGGTCCGTCCACTGATACCCCGACCTGCGTGTGCTCGAGCATAGGCGCAGTATATTGACGATCAACTTCCAGGGCCGGCAGGCCGCGGCAACCAGAGAAACGACATTTCTGACCCGGAGCAGATACCGCTGCGGGCTCTCGGTCGCACCACGCGACAATAAACACACTGAAACAATCTACTCTGAAAAGCTGGAGCTATCCTATTAAACGGGCAGCAACAAGGAGCGAGGATCCATGAACCATCAACCTCAATTTGTAGTCATCGACGCCAATGACAAGTTCGTGCTGGTCAGAGATGAACACCCGGGGCACCAGCACGAGCACGAGCATGCCCGCGTGACGGAAGATCCGGAGAGCGTTATTCGAAGTCTCGATACCCAGTTCCCGGGCGGTCTGAAGGGGCGTCGCGTGTATTGCCGCAACGATGACGGAGGCTTTGATCAATTAGTGCACTATTTTGGCGAGTTTACCCAGCTCTCACATTGCAGCAGTGACCAAAGCCGTTTTCTTGCCACCTTCTGCCGTTAAGCGCCTCGGACAAGCCGTCGTGCGCGTTGAATACAGCCGGAACCGGCTGCAGAGCGTCAATTGGCCAGGGAAGTTGGTACTCGGTGTGGCATCTGTCACATATTTCTGGTAGCTTCGCCGACCACTTTAAAAAAGAACCATAAAACAGTGGGTTACCATGCTCGAAAACGCGAATCAGATCAGTGACATCAGCTTTGCACCCTACGTACAGGGCGAGAACGAAGAATACATGAGCGACCTGCAGTTAGCTCATTTCAGACAGATCCTGCTGAAATGGCGCCAGGCACTGCAGCAAGACATCAGTGACACCGTGGGTCACCTGCAGCAAGAGCCGATGAACCATGCCGACCCGCTGGACCGGGCCACGCAGCAGGAAGAGATGACTCTCGAACTGCGGACGCGGGATCGGGAAAGCAAGTTGATCCGCAAGATAGACCAGACCCTCGAGCGGATCCGCGAAGACGATTACGGCTACTGCGATACCTGCGGTATCGAGATTGGCGTACGTCGACTTGAAGCGCGGCCGACCGCGAACCTGTGTGTGGACTGCAAGAGCATCGCCGAGATCAAGGAGCGTGTTCAACGCTGATATCTCCGGCGGTCACCTCTCCTCCAGCCGGTCCCTGCGGACCGGCAGCCTTGCCATATACCGCCCCCCGTGGAAAGCACCCAATCTGCCTCCGAATAAGGCCTCCCGGTGCTGGGCAGATTTCACGATAGCTATTAGAATCGCTCTTTTTCCAATGACGTTGGAGCGATAGCCGCATGGGCAGAGCCTATCAGAACCGCAAAGAATCGATGGCCAAAACCTCTGATATGAAGGCGAAGGTCTACAGCCGTTATGGCCGGGAGATCTACGTAACCGCCAAGTCCGGCGGCACCGACCCCGCCGGCAACCTGGCTCTGCGTGGCCTGATCGAGCGTGCCAAAAAGGATCAGGTACCGACTCACGTGATCGACAAGGCGCTCGAGAAGGCCAAGGGCGGCGCCGGCGAGGATTACACCCCGGCGCGCTACGAAGGCTACGGCCCGGGCGGCTGCATGGCCATCATCGAGTGCCTGACCGACAACCCCAACCGTACCTTCGGTGACGTACGGCAGGCCTTCACCAAGACCAAGAGCAAAATCGGCACCCCCGGCAGCGTCAGCCACATGTTCGATCACTCGGCGATCTTCGTTTTCAAATATGACGACGAGGAAGCGGTGCTTGAAGCGCTGATGGAAGCGGATGTCGACGTAACGGATATCGAGAACGAGGACGGCGTCCTTACGGTATTCGCCCCCAATACCGACTATTTCAAGGCCAAGACCGCGCTGCAGGACCTGTGTGGCGAGATCGACTTCGAGGTTGACGAAATCCAGTTCATTCCCCACAGCTACACGACCGTCAGCGGCGACGATGCCGCCCAGTTCGACCGGTTCCTGGCGATGCTGAACGACCTGGATGACGTTCAGCAGGTGTACCACAACGTCGAACAGGCCTGATCACGACGGCTTGCCGCCATTGCCGAGCCCGGACCCGTTCCGGGCTTCGGGCGTCCTGGGCAGCTGATCGCTGATCCCGAAAAGTATCCGGGGTCAACCCAAATCCGGCTCCTGCCAGCTTCGCCCCACCGGCATCCCGCTATCGAAGCCATCCCAGTAGGGCGGATCGCCGAAATACCCGTCCATAAAGTCGATAAAACAGCGCACCTTGCTGGCCAGTAGCTGCCTGTGCGCGTACACCGCGTACAACCCCAGCGGCTCCGGCTCGTAGTCGGGGAGGATTTGCTTCAGCTTCCCCTCGGCGATCGCGGCTCCGGCGATAAAGGTTGGCTGGATCGCGATACCGGCACCTTCTATCGCAGCCTGTATCAACACGTCGCCGTTGTTACTCACCAGATCGGCGCCTTTTTCCGGGACGTCGGTCCCGAGCTCCTGGAATATCGCCATACCTTCGCCGCTTTCCATGTAGCTGTAACGTAGGTAACGATGCTGGCGCAGCTGCTCCGGACGGGTCGGGGTCCCGTGCCTGGCCAGGTAGCCGGGCGAGGCACAGGTGACCAGTCGTACCGGAGCCACGCGTTTGGCGGTCAGGGACGAATCCTTGAGGTGGCCGATGCGCAGCGCAATGTCGAAGCCCTCCTCCACGATATCGACCTTGCGGTCGTTCAATTGCAAATCGATACCGACCGCCGGATGGGCGCGCTGGAAGTCGCAGAGCAGCGGCGCGAGATGGCGGCTGGCAAAGGACACGGGGGCGCTTATGCGCAGTCGTCCCCGGGCGCCGGCATGCAGATCATCGAGCTGATTCTCGAGATCGTCAATATCGTCCAGCAGCTGTTGCGCGCGTTGATAGTAGCGAGTACCGGCTTCTGTGAGGTGGAGTCTTCGCGTCGTGCGATTGAGCAGGCGCACGCCCAGACGCTGCTCCAGCTGCGACACATATTTACTGACCAGCTGCGGCGACATATCCAGCCGTGCGGCGGCGCCTGTAAAGCTGCCGGCGGCCACTACGGTAACGAAGGCGCGCATGGTATCGAGCCGGTCCACGGTATGACTCCCCAACTGAACGCTATTAGCAATGCAATGTTGATAATCACGCAATAGTAGCACTCTTAGTCTTTTTAATTGGAGATAGTAGAGTCAACCCTTACCTGATACTGCAATGCACCTTCACACTGGATTAGCGAGAGAACCGTATGAAATTCCAAATCGCACAAAGATTGTTCAGCTCCACCGGCGGATACGCGTCACTGGCACTGAGAGTACCTGTCGGTGCGATACTGGCGGCACATGGCGCGCAAAAGCTGTTTGGCTGGTTTGGGGGCTACGGCCTGGAAGGCACCGGCCAGTGGATGGCCAGCATAGGCCTGCAGCCGGGCTTCCTGATGGCTCTGCTGGCCGGCAGTGCGGAATTCTTTGGCGGCCTCGCGCTACTGTTTGGCCTGCTGACCCGCCCGGCCGCCGTTGTCACCGCCTTTACCATGCTCGTAGCGATATTCAGCGTGCATTTCAGCAATGGGCTGTTCATGTCCAACAACGGTTACGAGTATGCCTTGAGCCTGTTTGCCGTTACGCTGGCACTGGGCGTTCAGGGTGGTGGGCGCCTTGCGCTGGATAACCTGCTGCTGACGCATTTCGCCGGCGCAGGCCGGGCGACGGGCGCGGTGATCCGCAATTCGGTTGCCTGAGCAGTCACTTCCGGGCAGCCGTCCAGGAATGATTCGACGACAGGCTGATTGGGTGTCAGCCTGTCGCAATAAATGGTTGGACAGATTTCCGACATGAGTCAAACGAACGACATACTCTTTCTGTCGCATGGTGGTGGGCCGATGCCGCTGCTGGGCGATCCGGGCCATCAGCAGATGGTGACCTGTCTGCAGTCATTCGCGGCCATGCTTCGCAAGCCATCGGCAATCCTGGTCATCAGTGCGCACTGGGAGGCGCCCGTCGCGACCGTTACGTCAGGCGCCAGCCCCGGGCTGATCTACGACTATTACGGCTTTCCGCCCGAATCCTACGAGATCCAGTACCCCTGCCCCGGCGATCCCGCGCTGGCGCGCGAGGTTTTCGCGGCGCTCAGGCAGGCCGGCATCCCCGTCCAGCAGGACGCGCAGCGCGGTTTCGACCATGGCGTCTTCGTTCCGCTCAAACTGATGTACCCTGAGGCCGATATTCCCTGCGTGCAACTGTCGCTACTGAACAGCCTCGATGCGGCTGCACACCTGGCGATTGGCCGTGCGCTCCAGGCGCTGAAACGCGAAAACCTGCTGGTGATCGGCTCCGGCTTCTCGTTTCACAACATGCGGGCGTTTTTTGCACCCGATACCCCGGAGATTCGCGCCAAAAATCAGGGGTTCGAGGACTGGCTCCTCGATACCTGCGCCAATACCGATCTGGAGGAATCCGAACGAACCCGTCGTTTCTTAAACTGGGACGAAGCACCCGCAGCCCGTTTCTGTCATCCGAGAGAGGAGCACCTGCTGCCGCTGCATGTCTGTTATGGTCTGGCTGGCCGCGCCTGCGACGAGCATGTATCCGCCACCATCCTGAACAAGCAATCAGGCATGTTTTACTGGTCCGCTTCCGAACAATAATCCCCTGCGGTACGACTGTTTTCCCAATACCGGCGCGGGTATCTGCATAGCAGGCTCTGTGCGCCTGTCGCTGCTTCCCGCCACTCTCCCTGGTAACGCCATCCCAGTGACAGCGGATTGCCAATGACTGCTGTGTACGAATTACCGCACAGAGCTGTAAGCGCCTGCTGACAATAAATGTCCGGCTATTCGGACAAATCAGAACTGGCAATCCCAGCCTAGTTGAACAATTCAAAAGCCAATCAACGGGTTTTCGCTTCTGGTCCGGCTCATGCATTACCTATAGGCAAAGAGCAATAACAACACGTCTTTGCCATGATTCCTGTTCCCGATAACGCGACAGCTAACAGCTGCTTTCTTGACAGCGGTCGCGTCAATTCTTCCCAAATACCGAACCCCCAAGCGGGGCCTGCGACCGGTATGCAACGAAGCCGGTCGTGTTACCCCTCTGTCGTAAAAACGGAGCTGAGAATGAAAACCATCCTATCGGTCCTGTCTCTGGTCATGTTGTTCACCGTCGCCAGTGGCATTACGGCGGTTGCCAGTACGGCCTATGGTTACAGCTGGCACAACCCTTCGTCAGGCAATCAGTGGCATCGAGTCGATAATCCGACCGGACGGTAGGTGACTATAGACCCCGATGACCCGACGCGAGCCGGATCACCGGAACGCCAAGGCATGCCTCGATTATTAGACCGGGACTGCAACGGGCCTGGGACGAGCAGTCAAAACTGCCGTGATCAGGGTACTAGCTGGAAATACATGCCCCATCCCTGATTGAACGGCGTTCCACTTTCAGGCGAAAGCGCCCAGGATGCGCTGCCACTCAGCTATCGCCCGGGTTACGGTCGGGGTGTGTCGCGAGGAAGTGCTTCAGAACGGCGCGCAGCGCCTCGGCGTGCTGTTCATCGCCGCGCTGCTCCGCACGCTTGATGTCGTCGAGAATAATGCCCTTGATCCTCGGCTCCTGATTGTGAGTGATCAGGTACTCGCCCAGTGCCGCGGCGATAATGGGGTTGATATGTTCGTGTTCCGCGATCGCTTCGATTTCGTCTTCCGACAACCCGCACATATCGAGGCATTCTTGGTAAGTCAGCATTGTTGTAGTCCCCTTTTAGTTCCTGCTTCCAGGGCATTCCAGGCCCAACAAGTCGCATTCCTGTCTATCAGTGTAACGAAAAGAATCGCATCCTGATTGAGTAGGGTCATGTTTTATTGTTTTCGCGACTGCGAAGGGGCGTTCGACGCGGCCGTTTTTCTCATCGTTCAGCTATCTGGCGGGACAGCCCAGCCACCTGCTCGAGTACCGCTACGCCGTCTATAATGATAAATATGATGCAGCGCAGCATACTAACGCTTCAGGGCGTGATGTCGCCCTCGGCCACACTGATGAGGAATCAACGACGATGAAATCGGTCCTGGCAAATACCCGGACAGAGCGGGCCAGACAAGCGTTTGCGGACAACCCCTCGGAACCGGAAATCATCCTGCCCGAATTCTTGCTGCAGCCGCTGCCCTGGCCGGGCCTCGAGTATTGGCGTATCGATATCCGGATAGACGACGTAGCAGTCAGGATTGCCGGTGAGCGCCGTGCCTGGTTCGGTGGCGATGCGTCCGAACGACCGCTGCTGGCGCCGGCGCATGACTGGTTCGAGCTGGCCAGGCAATGGCAGCAGATGACGGGTTTCCTGATGGCGATGCCCTGGTTGCTGCTGGCGCCCGTTGCGCAATACGGCAGCAAAAGACCTGAATGACCGTAGCGGCAACAGCAAGCTGCTCTCAGCGATCATTGCCATGTGCCGCCATTAGGCTAATTTTCTACCCGGCTTGGCTGGCTGTATGGCCAGTGCTGTTCGCTCGCCCGGATGCAATCAGGATTGTATTGTTGATCGTGGCGGATTGTCTTGCGATTGCGGCCGTCGGTTCCTAGCGTTCGAGTTCTGCAACAGTTTGTCTCCAATCTATTTCTTGCCTGTCACCGGCCGTTCAGTTAGCGTCCCTTCGCCCGATAATCCCTTCATCTTCACTCCCTCGTATCCGGATTCATCGACCACCGGACAGCGTGGCCAAGGACTGACATGACGTCGAATTCGTCGCTGCTCAAACATCGTGATTTCATGCGTTTCTGGATCGGACAGATGGCGTTCTCGCTGGCCTTTCAGATGCTGCTGGTCGGGCTGGGATGGCAGATCTACAACCTGACGGACAGTGCTCTCAGCCTTGGTCTGGTGGGTCTGGCCCGTTATCTGCCGCAACTGCTGCTGACGTTGTACGCCGGTCACGTCGCCGACAACCACGACCGACACCGGATTCTGATGCTGTGTCGGTCGATGATGACCCTGACCATCGCGGTACTGGCCATCACCAGCGTGCTGGGCCTGATTACCCCCACCATCATTTATGCCTGCTGTATCGCGATGGGCGTCGCCCGGGCATTCGAAGCGCCCGCCACCCAGGCCATGGTGCCGAACATCGTCAGCGCGGACTTACTGGCACCGGCGCTGACCTGGACCGCCTCCGGGCGCGAGGCGACCACCATCGTTGGCCCGGCCCTCGGCGGCATCATCTACATTTTCGGCGCCGGCACGCTCTATGGCACCAGCACAGTCTGCTGCCTGATCTCGGCGGTGATACTGGCGGACCTCCGCTACCGGCAGGCCCGACGTGAAAAGCGCCCGGTCACCCTCGATTCCCTGTTCGGCGGTTTGCGCTTCACCTGGAAGCACCCGGTGATCTTCGGCTCCATATCGCTGGATATGTTCGCGGTGCTGCTGGGCAGTGTGACGGCGTTGCTGCCGATCGTCGCCCGCGACATTCTCGAAACCGGTCCCTGGGGGCTGGGACTGCTCCGCAGTGCGCCGGCAGTTGGCGCCGTGCTGATGTCGATCTTCCTGGCCTGGCGCCCCGTACGACGTCGGGTCGGACCGAAAATGTTCGTGGCCGTTGCGCTGTTCGGTGGCATGACAATCCTGTTCGGGCTGTCCGAAACGCTATGGCTGTCCTTGCTGGCGTTGCTGGTGATGGGCGCCGCCGATATGGTCAGCGTTGTCATCCGCTCGACACTGGTGCAGCTCGAAACGCCGGATGAGATGCGTGGTCGGGTCAGCGCGGTCAATTCGATCTTCATCAGCACCTCCAACCAGCTCGGCGAGTTCGAGTCCGGCGTGCTTGCAGCCTGGGTCGGGGCGGTGCCGGCTATCCTTATCGGCGGCATCGGCACACTCGGCATTGTGGCGCTCTGGGCGTACTGGTTCCCTGCACTCGCCCGGCGCGATCAGCTGGACATGCGACCATCGCAGGAGCCGCACTGAAAGACATTCGCCGTTCAGCTTGCACAGCGTATACTTCGCCGTTTATTCAACCCGGTCGCGAGCGGGTATTCCGCTTCCCCGCAGGCGCGAATTCGACAAGGACGAAACCCCATGAAATTCCGTAACACGCTTACCGCCCTCGGACTCTGCGGCGCCGTGCTGCTCGCCGGTTGCGAGACGCTGTCGCCGGATACGATGATGCAGTCCGGCATGCTGGCTGCGCAATCCTATATGCTCAGCGACGCCGACGTGAAGCAGGTTGCCAACCAGACCTGCTCGCAGATGGATGGCCAGGCAACGATCGCCGGCCCGGACAGCCGCTACGGCAAGCGTCTGCGCCAGATTGCCGACAACCTGGGGCATACGATCGCCGGCACCCCGGTCAACTACAAGGTATATCTCAACGAAGAGCCGAATGCCTGGGCCATGGCGAACGGTTGCGTACGCGTGTACAGCGGCCTGATGGACCTGATGACCGACAATGAACTTGAAGGTGTGGTGGGCCATGAGCTGGGCCACGTCGCACTCGGCCACACGCGCAAGGCGATGCAAACGGCCTATGCCACCGCCGCGGCCCGTGGCGCTATCGCGGCCACCGGCAATACCACGGCCGTCGCGCTGTCCCGCTCGCAGATCGGCGACCTGGCGGAAGAACTGATCAACGCCCAGTTCTCCCAGCGCCAGGAAACCGAAGCGGACAACTTCTCGTTCGATCTGCTGAGCCAGCGGGGTCTCAACCCTGAGGGGCTGGTCACCGGTTTCGAAAAGCTGGCCCGGCTAAATGGCGGCCAGAGCAGCCTGTTCTCGTCCCACCCCGGTTCCGCCGAACGCGCCGAGAACATTCGCAGCCGAATCGAGCGCAACCCATAACGGAGAGTCTGCCAGTCGATGGCACGGACGCTGTCGACAAGTATGTTTTTGCCATATTTTTACATGGTGTGTAAAATTTTCATTCCTGTGTAAAATAATGGAAAATCGAGGGATCGGATGAGCGAGATCGACTGGCATTATCCGCGTCGCGAACTGGCCGAACGCTACCTTCAGGGCGTAACGCTGGGCATGATGAACCGCATGGCCCTGCTTGGCGTGCGCCGGGTCGGCAAGACCGAGTTTTTGCTGCGGGATCTGTGTCCGCTGGCGCTCGAGCAGGGCTACCTGCCCGTCTACGCCAACCTCTGGGCGTCGCCGGAACATCCTCACGAGACCATTATCGAAGCGCTGAAACTGGCGCTGGCCGGATTGAAGGACAAAAAGCGCATCAAGTCGGTGCTGGCCAGCGAGGTCAAGAAACTCGAAGTCGGCAACAGCCTGATCGGCAAGATGGGCTTCGAATTCAACAACCCGCTGCCGGTGATCGCGCCGGGCGTGCTGACCCATGTCGGTCAACTCCTGACGCAACTCGTCGAAACGCCGAAATGCAAACCCCTGCTGGTGATCGACGAGATTCAGCACCTGGCCGAAAGCCCGGCGTTTCAGCCGCTTCAGGGCGCGCTGCGCACTGCCTTCGACCTCCACGGCAGCAAACTGCCTGTCGTCTATGCCGGATCGTCCCGCAGCGGCATTCAGGCGATGTTCGCCGACGACAAGATGCCCTTCTACAACTCGGCGTTCATGGTGGAGTTTCCGGCCATGGGCGAGGAGCTGGTGCGGCACTGCTGCGAGATTCTCAGGACGCGGTTCGAGCTGCACTACGACGTACGCGAAATTACCGATGTCTTCGTCCAGCGGTTCGACAACTCCCCTTTCTGGCTCAGCAAGCTGATTCAGTATTTGGTGATGAACCAGTGCAGCGTGAAAACGGCCGCCGACGTAGTGCAGGACCAACTGGTGCTGGATGGTGGCTTCGAACAGCTGATCCAGAAGCTCAATGCCACCGACAAGGCCGTGCTGACGCTGATACACGAGCGCTGCAGCCGGCTCTATGCGGAAGACACACTGCAACTGATGCACGACCGCTTCGGCCTGCAGGTCAAAGTCAGCGGCGTCACGGCTTCGTTGAAAAAATTGAAACGCCAGCGACTGATTTCGCAGATGGGCCGCAGCGACTATCTGATCGAAAACGCCGGTTTCGTCGAGTATCTGCGTCAGCAGCAGGGCGAGCGCTGATACCATGACGAGCGCCTGCAGGAGCTTTGCGCCTTGCCAGCACAACCGGCGCGAAACGGCATCGAAATTGCTGTTGCAAGTGTTGATACGCCGCCAATTCCGGTATCATAGCCCCCTCTTTTGCCGCCTATTCCTGTGGAGTCCGCCTAGTGAACACCGATATCCTCAAAGCCATTGCCGTTATCAAGCAATCCGTTTTGAGTGACTGGGAAAAGTTGTACACCTCTCCGCAAAAGCACGAGTACGACTATGTCCAGGGTGCGCAGGAGAAGGTCGAGCGTCTGCTGAACGAAACCCTCACCAAACTGTACGACGTTTACGGCGTCAAGTACGTGGTACTGCAGAGCTTCATGCAGCTCGACGGTCTGCTGACGATGGAACTGTCCGACATCCTGCCGGTGCGAGGCGAGTACGAGCATCTGTGCTTCCACGAACTGCTGCACATACTGCTGGTGACCTACATCATGGATGAACTGGTGGCGATCGGCGAGGATCGCGGTTACTTCAGCGCCGACGACAACGGCTTTGGCGCCCAGGCCGGTATCAAACCGGGCCAGCGCCACCACTGAAGCTCCCGGTTGCTATCCCCCCTGACGAGCCTGGAGTGTTTTCTTGAGCGCGTCCTGAAAGGCCGACATCAGTGCAGCTGTCGAAACACCGATCATCAGAACACCATTGATTGCCTGCAGCGGACCGAGCAGCTTGTGCTGCTCGGTCATGACGAAATCGCCGTAGCCGAGCGTGGCGAAATTGACCGCGGAATGGTAGAACGCCTCGGCAAATGCGTCGAACTCGCCCAGCGAAATGAACAGCACCGCCCAGATCGCCACCTGCATCAGGTTACCCAGTACCAGCAGCAGCATCACCACGTTGATCACGATCAGGCTGCTGATGAACGAAGGGTTTTCGATCTGATGTCGGTGGTTGCCATAATAATTCACCACGACCATGACCAGCAGCGACTGCAGTAACAGGCAGAACACCATGGTGGGCAGACCCATCATCAGATTGATCAGCATTGCTTTAGCTCCCCTTTCGGCATCGATCGTCTAAGGCGTCGGTCGCGCAGGTATTCGAGAAACGCGATCGCCATCCAGGCATACAGGGTCACCGCGATGAAGAGTCCCATCCGCACCGCGAACGCCGCATACACATCCTGCCCGCTGGCGCTGTCTTCAACGGCCGAACCGAGCAGAATCAACATGGTGGTGGCGACGTTCATCCAGAACGACGGTGCAAACCGGCTCGCAAAGACCGCGTACAGCTTGGCGGCGAAGTAGATGAAAAACAGCAGCATCCATCCCGTGTAGAACCAAAGGTTTGGTGTCAGATCGAGCAGAACCCAAAGTAGAATCGCACAGCAACCGGCCATGAAGGTCGAGCCAATCAGCTCCCGGCCCGCGCTGCGGGCATTCACCAGCGACGCCTCCTGCCCGAGGGTGACCGACTTCATGATCAGCGGCATGTACATTGAAGGATTGGTCAGTGCCAGCAGAAACGGCGGCAGCACCACAATGGTCGCGCGCAGCGAGATCCAGGTATTCACCTCGGCGCTGGGGGGCACGGCGGGCGCGGGCTTGGCGGGTGGCGGATCTTCGGGGAAAAACGGATAGACCAGCCAGTTGCTGATCACCGCTATCGTGATACCGAGCACCAGCGCCTGCATCACCGCCATTGCGAGCGCCGTGCTGTAAGAGCCGGCGGCCGGAATCATGGTGAAGCCGACGGTCAGCAGCGTCCCGACCGCGGCCTTGCCGAGATTGACGCTCAGATGAGTGCTGAAATAGAGACCCACGACAATCAGCAGCACCGCACTGAAGGCATATTTGCTGAGCATCGGTGACAGGACGAGGCCGATCCCCAGTGTCAGCAGGACCAATACGATCAACATCAGCAGGCCCTTGATACCCATCGGTGGCGACGGCTTGCCGGTCAGTATCAGCGCAAACAGCGGCGCCAGGAAGGGTAGCGGAAAGCCCGCACCGTAGGCCCAGGCCAGCGACAGCGCCATCGTGAAGGCGAGGCGGAATACACGCCGGCTCTGCAGCGGCATTGCCCGGCGGACATCAGTAGGCATATGACAACCAGCTCATCAGGCGGATATAGAGACGCCCGAGTATGGCCAGCAGCCCGTGACCTTCGCTATAGGCGATGACCGAGGCCTGGCCGCCGATCCGCAGCTGCTTGAGCAAATCCGGATTCTCCGCCACATCGAACCCCACCACCACCGGAAAGCGTTGTGACTGGCGCAACCAGTCGCGGCTGTTCTGGACTGTCGGCAGTGTACCCGCCGGAGGCGCCTGGCCGGCACTGACACCGACGCCGATGCTGCGAATGCTGCCGGCGAACACCTCCCCGGGCATCGAATCGAACAGGATCTCGACCGGGCTGCCGGCAGCAAGGTGGCCGAGGTTGTTTTCGGTGAATTCCGCGCTGATCCAGACATCGTTGAAGGCAATCATTGTCATGACGGGTTTACCGGCCCCGGCAAAGACACCGACGTCGGCGCGCAGATCCGTCACCATGCCATCCGTTTCCGCGGTCACGATGGTGTCGGCAAGATCCAGTTCGGCCTTGTCGACCGCGGTCTGGGCGGTGTTGAGGATGGCGTTGAGTTCGTCGGTATCGCCCCCTTTTGCCTCGATGGCGCGCTGAATATCGGCCTCGGCGGCCTGTACCTGCGCGCTTGCCTGTTCCAGTGTCGCCTGGGCAACTTCAAGCCGCCGGATCGAGATGGTGCCCGGATCCTGCCGGCGCAGACGGGTCAGACGCTCGAAGTCCTGTTCTGCCTTGAGTCGATTGGCGGTCGCCGCGCGCAGGTTGGCCCGGGCGGCGTCGACCGCGGCATTGCCGGCCTGAACCTGGTTGCGGGCGTTCTCCAGATCGGAACGGGCCTTGTTCAGCGCGATCTGGTATTGCGACGGATCTATTTCGAACAGCTTCTGCCCTGCCTTGACGCGTTGGTTGTTGCCGATCCAGACCTGGGTGACGATACCACTGACCTTGGGCGCGACACCGACAACGTAGCCCTGCACCCGTGCCTGGTCCGTATAAGGGGTAAAGCGGTCGGCCAGGAGATACCAGACCAGGCTGGCGATAATGATCAGTCCGATCAGCTGACCTCCGCGTCGCACCGGCCGCGCTGCATCCGTTGGTTCAGCCGCTCTGTCCTCTACTTCTTCCGGCAGTTTTTCGTTATCGCTCATCTGACGTCTCACTCATCCTGCTGTCGGTCTGCTGCGGCAACGGTGCCTGCAACAGGTCGCCCCAATCGGTGCGTTTTTCCATGGTTTCGCGGGTTTGCGTCGGGACCAGGTCATCGATAATGGCCGGCTGCCAGCCGCCACCCAGTGCGCGATAAAGTGTAACGACGGAGATAATGTGATCGCTCTGGTTGATCAGTTCGCGTTCTTCCTGGGCAAATAGTGCCCGCTGTGCATCCAGCACACGCTGGAACCCCGCATAGCCTTCCTGGTAGAGGGTGTTGGCGATTTCCAGTGAGCGCTCGGCCGCGACGACAGAGTCGTGCAGAACCGACTGCCGCTCCGCGGTTTTCACCACATCGATGGCGGCGTCATCGATCTCCCTGGCCGCCAGCAGTGCCGTGTTCTGGAAGTTTTCGATCGCCTGCTGCAGGCGGGCATCCTGGACCCTGACATTGTTGCTGATCAGACCATGGTCGAACAGGTTCCAGCTGAAGGCCGGTCCCAGGGCAAGCGTGCTGGTATCCGGGCTGCCGTCAATACTGTTACCCGACCAGCCGAAGCTGCCGAACAGCGAGATCGAAGGATAGTAGTCGGCTTCGGCGATACCGATCTGCGCCGACTGCGCCGCGACCTGCCAGGCCGCCGCGCGTATGTCGGGGCGACGCATCATCAGCCGGGAGGGGACGGCGCTGACCGTCACACTGGAGACGTCAGGCAACGCGGCATCCACTTCCGCCAGTTCCGGCAAGACGCCGGGCGGTCTGCCAAGCAGCACGGCTATCGCATTGCGCACCTTGATCAGTCCGGCTTCCAGCGACGGAATGGTCGAGAGGGTCGACAGGTACTGGGTCTTAGCCTGCTGCAGGTCGAGTTCCGAGTCCTGTCCGCTCTGGAAGATGCGCTCGGTAATTTCGTAGCTGCGCTTTTGAATATCGCTGTTATTGCGCGCGATTTCGATACGCCCCAGAGTTGTCTTGTAGACGAAGTACAGTTCGACCAGCTGGGCGTTCAGCAGCAACTGAGCATCCTGGCGATTGCTGATCGAGGCAAAGAAAGCGGCGTCGGCGGATTCGATACCGCGGCGGAAACGGCCCCAGAAGTCCAGCTCCCAGCCAAGACTGAAACCGGTCTCGTAGCTTGTGAAGCTATTGTCGACATCCTGGGCGCCGCCATGCTGACGGCTGTCAACGTAGGCAGCGCTGCCGCTGAGCTGCTGCAGCTGCGGATACTGGGTGGCGCCGGCAATGCCGAGTGTCGCCCGGCTCTCCAGAACTCTCAGACCGGCAATGCGCAGCGTCGGATTCGCCGACTGCACCTTGGCGATCAGGTCGTTGAGCACCGGGTCGTCGAGCAGCTGCCACCAGAACTGCAATTGCCGCTCGAACGCCTGGTCAGGCGCCCCTGCCTGGCCGTAAAGGTCCGGTTGCCACTGCGCGAGCCATTCGACCTCGGGCTCCCGATAATCGGGACCAAGCGTGCTGCAGGCGCCGAGCAGCAATGCGGTGGACAACATAGCCAGGTGACGTGTGCACCGGGTCAGGATCCCCTGCATGGCGGGTTTATTGTTCGCTGCTTTGGGGATCAGTCGCGACCGTCTGGGCAGCGCCGCCTGCGGCTTCCTCGGTCGCCAGCTCCTCGGTGTAGTGAACCCACTCCATGAATACCACATAACCAACAGCCAGCAGCGTGGCGCCGATAAAGAGGCCTACGATACCGGACGCGATCATGCCACCAAGCGCGCCCAGAAGGATTATCGGCATCGGCGCCTCGACGCCCCGGCCGAGCAGCATCGGCTTGAGAAAATTGTCGGCAAGCGCAGACGCCAGGATCAGAACGGTATACACGACATTTGCCACGGTGGAGCCGTCACCCATCGACCACAAATAGCCGATGGCCGGCAAGGCTATAAGCAGTCCGGGCAGCTGCAGAATACCGAACACCAACGTTACCAGGGCCCAGAGCCCTGCGGCGGGAATGCCGGCCAGCAGGAATGAAGTTCCCATCAGCAATGACTGGATAAAGGCCACGCCGACAACGCCCACAGCGACCGAGCGGATCGTCGCGGTGGAGAGTTTGTGCAGCCGTGGGCCCTCCTTCGGGCCGGCGAAACGGGCGATAATGCGTCCGATCGCCTCGCCACCCGATTCGGCATAGGCCATCATCACACCGGCCACGATCAGTGCGCCCAACAGCAGCAGCACGTCGCCGGCAATTCCCCCTGCCATGGAGAGTCCGACTCTGGCATAGGCTTTCAACTGTGCCATATTCTCGGCGACAAAAGCCGGAAGATCTGCCGATACGGCACTCCATGCCGTGTAAACCGACTCACCGATTACCGGCCATTCGGCCACCGACGGCTCGGGCGGTGAAACCTGCAGCGTGTTGTTCTCGATTGCCGAATAGGTTTCGAAAATGTGGTTGGCCAGAGAACTGCCGAGCAACGCGGCCGGTACGACGAGCAACAGCACGAAGACCAGTATCATCAAGGTCGAGGCACGCCCCTGCCGACCACCGAGCGATCTGGCGATGCGCTGGTGAAGCGGATAGAGCGCAACTGCCAGAATCAGCGCCCAGGTCAGCAATCCCATGAAAGGCGCGAATATACGCAGGCATATAGCCACCAGCGCCACAATAACACCGAGACGAATAAACAGATCCATCAAGTCCCGGGATACAAGTTTCTTGAGCATCGCACTGTCCAGTTGCATCGGCCTGGCACTCCCTGATTTAGAACGATTTCGATTAATAATAGGCAGTTATTCATAGAACGATGTGTTGAATGAGTGAACTTTTTTTTCAAGACGCGGCTTCAATGCTCCACGGCGGTGCGACGAGATCCCCCAACGCACTGGATTGGTGATTAAATTACATTTGTTAACAGTTACTACTACGCATTTACTGGGCTCAAGGACTATTAGATGAATATATCTAACTTATATAGCGAGAATAGGTCGTTTGCCGCAGTGCAGCATGGGGCCTATCATAGAATCCGTCGAATGCACACAATACAAGGAGCTGATCCATGACCAACGATGCCAAAAACCCGACGCCGACCCTGAGCGAACTCCTGAACCGCCTGGACCTGTCGCACCTGCCGCAAACCGAAATTATCCGTCTGCAGGCCGAAGCCGCGCGCGCCGAATACATTTCAGAGTGCGTCGCCAAGGTAAGCAGCAAGATCAAGGCGCTGTTCGCGGCGCGAAAAACTGAAGTTAATGCATCCGTAATCCGCCACGCCTGATAAGCGCTCACGTTTTTCGTTGAGGCTCGGTCTGCGAGGCTCTTTGGCGAGTCACTAGAGGCGGCTCCAAAAACAACTCCCGCCCTCGCTCCCGCTTCGATCGGTTGATAGTTACTTTTTGTTCGCTCCTGCCCCCGAACCTCGTGCAGCGGACGACAACGCTGCGACCACTGTCGGCCCATACCTGCATGTTCTTGCCTCCGTTTCCGCTGTTTTAATCAAGATGAATTTTTGATTACACACTTGCCACATCATAAGCGCTGTCCTATATATCATCGTGTATATACATACGATGTACGTTCGATAGCCAAACTGTTGCTATAGCCGCGTTGTTGCTTTTGTTTTTTGCTTTGTTGGAGACCGCCGGTCGATGGAAAAGCGCAATAGAGCAAAAAAGAACAGCCAGTTGGTGATACGCATCAACGAGGAGGAGCGCGACCGTTTCGTCGCCCTCTGCGAGGAGATGGACACCAGCGCCGCTCGCGAGGTACGTCGGTTTATACGCGGATTCCTGGCACAACACGAACACGGCTCCGGCGGTTCCTGAAGGTGTCGGAAGTATCTGAATACGCAACCGAGGAGAGTCCCAATGGCCAAGGCCAAGGCAGTCAAGAAAGAAATCAAGGTACGCAAAGCCAAGATTGAAAAGCATGAAGGCAAACTGAAGAAGCTTAAAAAGCTGCTCAAAAAAGCCAAGTAGGCAACTGAGAGGTAACGGCGTCAGGCATGCACGTAGCTTTGTGACTGCAGCAACCAGCGCCAAAAAAGGAGGATATCGATCCTCCTTTTTTCATCTGTCCCCTCTCATGAACGAACTTCTTCACCCCTTGGTAATCGCGGGTCCTGGACGATGATCAGTGTGATGGGGCTCCGCTGCCCGTCGGAACACCGCCGTTGCCAGGCGCACAGATTGCGTTACCTTCTAAATATTCATATTTGCTGTCTGCACGGAAGCGGGTTGCGGACAGCAGTGAACGCTAAATGCGCTGCCTGTCCTGAAAAAGAGCAATGGCTAGCCGCTGACTCAAACTCAGCTTTGTATATTTATTTTCAATGAGTTATGAGGTAAAAAAGGCATTCTTCGCGGTGCAATTCGGGCAACACCTGTCAAGATCACGACTACCGCAGACCCATTTCCGGTACGAAACGCCCCGCCCCACACTGGCGTTCCTTTCACGGTGCCTGCATTGCACTGTTGGCGCTTTTCGTTTTCTCCGACTATCTTCACTTCGGTGTCACAATCCGGCGAAGCGTTCGAGGTTAGAATAGCAGCGCCAGCTTTGGCTCAAGCAGCATTCAGGGTGGTTCCGGAGATGAAGTTCAGCAAGGCTCATAAAGCATTCGTAACGGACTGGATTGACCACCAGTTCGCATCCAATCCCATGTTCCCCTGCAATTGCGCCTCGGTCGTCGATGGCGAGGCCCATGTCTGCACCTCCCATATCAAGGCCTATAAGGCCTGGAAAAAGACGCCGTTCAAGCGCAGCCATATTCGCGAATGGATCGATGAATGGTTGAATCCGGTGGAAATAGAAGCGCTGCAAATGGCACTGAAAGAGCATGAAATCGCGTTGGGCGAAGCCGAGTCCGTCGAATAGGCCTCAGCTGTCCAGTAATCCCGCGAGATGCTGTTCGACGGAGCGGGCCAGTGCCGGCAGATCGTAGCCCCCTTCCAGCACCGAGACGATGCGCCCGCCGGTATCACGACGCGCCGCATCGACGATCAGGTCGGTAATCCAGCGGTAATCCTCGTCCTCGAGCAGCAGCTGCGCTAACGGGTCGGCGCGATGGGCGTCGAAACCAGCCGAGATGAATACGATATCGGGTCTGTGGTCGCGCAGCGCCGGCAGCCAGTCGCGCTCGATCGCCAGCCGGAACGCATCGCTACCGGTACCGCCCGGCAACGGCGTATGGACAATATTGGGTCGGCGTATGTCCTGGTATCGAAATGGGTAGAAAGGGAACTGAAAACTCGAGCACACCAGCACTTCGGGACGATCCTGGAAAATGTCGACGGTGCCGTTGCCGTGGTGAACGTCGAAATCCAGCACCGCAACCCGCTCGGCCCCACCCTGTTTCAACGCCCAGTCGACACCCACCGCAACATTGTTGAAAAGGCAGAACCCCATGGCACGCTCCTGCTCGGCATGGTGTCCGGGAGGCCGGATAGCACAAAACGCATTGTCGGCACGCGCATCAAGCACCTGCCGGGCCGCCTCGACGACCGCGCCGGCAGCCCGGTGCGCAGCCGACAGACTGTGGGGGTTCAGTGCCGTGTCGGGGTCGGCCCAACTCAGTCCGTGGCCCGGATGCAGAGCTTCAATTTCCTCGACGTAGCGACGACCATGGGTCTGATGCAGCCATGCCGGATCGACCACCGGTGCCGTCACGCGGACAAGTCGGGGTTCCAGCTCCGATGTTTCGAGCCGGCTTTCGATGGCGCGCAGCCGCAATGGGCTTTCGGGGTGTCCCGGCCCCATTTCGTGCAACTGGCAATCCGGGTGACTGATATAGAGGGTGGTCATCTCAAACCTGCTCGTCGGTTAGAGGACGGGTACAGTGCCCTTATCAAGTCTAGCCCGCTTGGTGCACAAAGACGGACGAATGCCGGTAAAATTGTTTAATTTCAATTTTTTATGTTTGAGCTGAAGGGAAGCCGAGGCACACAGGCTGTACTCTGGGGTTTTGCGCCCAGCCGGATACGCAACCCGGGACAGGCAGTATCGTGACGCCCGATACGGGCTGTTGCCTGGCCAGTCAGCGACCGGCCTCGACAACAGGTACCGGTAGCAGACGCTCGCCCTCCTCGACACCGGCCAGCACTTCGTAGGTACCCGGCTCCACCTCGCGACCCAGTCTGACCAGGCGCCGCTCGGCGTGGCCGTCGACTTCGACCCAGACCAGATTCAGCTGGCCGACCCGGGCCAGCCGGGTCGCCGGAATCAGCAGTTGCGTGCGGCTGCCGGCGGGCACCCGCAGGCGTGCATACATGCCCGGCAGCAAGCGACTGTCGTAGTCAATCTGCGCCTTTACCTGAAAGCTGCGCGACGCCGGGTCGGCAGCCGGCACAAGCTCCTCGAGCAGTGCCTGTATTTCGGCATCCAACGACGGAATCTCAACGCCGAGCTGCTCGCCCGGCGCCATCGACAGCGCCAGCGTTTCCCGCACCTGCGCTTCGATACGCAATGTCAGCGGATTGTAAATCGACAGCAGCTTGTTGCCCGGGGTTGCGGTGTCGCCCGGCTCGGCGAAGCGATCCACCACCCGCCCGCTGATAGGCGACGTTATGCGGGTATAGGTCACTGCTGTACGAACCTCTTCCAGCGCCTTTTCCGCCTGCGCCTTTTCGGCGACCAGTGCCTCGAAATTCGAACGAGCCCGGTCCAGGTCGGCCCGGGCCAGCAATCCTCGTTCAGTCAGTTCGCGTGCACGCTTCAGGCTCTGCTCCGCCTCCTGCAGTCGTGCATCCACCGCCCTGATCTGCTCTTTCGCCTGGGACTCGCGTGACAATAGCTCCGACTGCTCCAACTCGATCAACAACTGCCCCGGCTCGACCTGATCCCCTGAACGTACATGGATCGCGGTGATGCGGGCAAGGATACGCGACGAGACGACGGTCGCCTCCTTGGCGCCGACACTGGCCGGCACCGATTCGAACAGCGGCTGCTCCACCACGCGGACCGCAACGGCATCGGTCTCCGCCAGGGTCGGCACAGGCGCGAGCCCGGGCTCGATGCGATCGCTGAAGGTCCCCGCCATCCAGGCCACGATCAGTATTAGAAACACCAGTGCCAGCAGCGGCGGCAGCAATCTGCGCATGCGTATCATGACGCGACCTCCGGCCGGTCGAAGACCAGCAGATAGACGATGGGGATCACCAGCAATGTGAACAGCGTCGAGGCGACGATGCCGAATATGATCGCCAGCGCCAGGCCGCTGAACACCGGATCCAGCGTGATCACCAGGTTACCGAGCAGCGTGGTTCCGGCCGTCAGCAGTACCGGTCGCATGCGTACTGCACCGGCCTGAATCAGCGCATCGCGCAAAACCAGGCCCCGTGCCCGAGCCTGACCAACGAATTCCACCAGGATCAGCGAATTGCGCACCACGATACCGGCCAGCGCTATCATGCCGATCATGGCGGTGGCGGTGAACAGCACGGGCTCCGGCGCCTCCGCGATCACGCGTTCGCCGAGTTGGTTCAGCAACCAGAATCCCGGCATGATGCCGATAACGGTTAGCGGGATTGCCGACATGATGATCAGCGACAACACCGCTGAGCCGGTCTGCACGCGCAGCACGAAAAAGATCGCCACCAGGGCGAACGCGAAGGCCAGCCCCATATCCCGAAATACCCGCAGAGTGATACGCCACTCGCCCTCGCCGCTCCAGACGGCCTCGGTGCCCGCCGGCAACGACCAGCTATCGCCGCCGCCCGGGGAGAAAAAGGTACGCGCCTGCCAGTCTAGCGGCGTCGTGTCGCTTCGATCCTGGTCCGCCCGGATATCGGCGATGACGTCAGCCGGGGTACGGCCGTTCAGCTCCGCCATCACATAGACGACCGGCCGCAAGTCCTTGTGGTGAATGGGATCGTCAGCCACCAGCGTCTCGAAATGGCCAAGCTCTCCCAGCGCCACCAGTGGCTGCGGGGCGCTGTCGAGACCGGTCGGCCCCCGCAACTGCGCGTATCCCGGACGTCCCTTGAGCTGCAGGCGCTGGAAGTCGTTGATGGAACCGCGTTGTTCCGGTGCCAGGCGCAGCTCGATCGGCAGTGGCCGGGCTTCCCGAGCCAGATTGAGATAGGATGCCACCAGTCCGGCATTGGCCAGACGCAGTGTCTGGTTGACGTCTTCGGTAGCAATCCCCGACAAGGCCGCCTTCTGCTTGTCGGTGACGAAACGCAAACGCGGTTGCCGCGCCGTCAGCGTCGAGTCCACCTCAACCACCTGGGGTTCACGTTCCAGCCGGGCCATCAGTTGCCGCGCGCCCTCCTGCTGTACGCTGTAGGCGGTGAGTTCGCCGGCGTAGATTTCCGCCACCAGGGTGCTCAGCACCGGCGGTCCCGGCGGCACCTCGACCACCTTGATGCGTCGCCCGCTACCGTCGTACGGTGCCAGCAACTGGCGCAAACGCAGCACCACGGCATGGGACTGATGCCGGCGCCGGGACTTGTCGACCAGGGTCAGCCGCAGCTCGGCCAGGTTGGGGGCCTGGCGCTGGTAGTAGCGCCGCACCATACCGTTGAAATCGATCGGCGACGGCACGCCGACGAAGGCCCCGACGGCGCGCACTTCCGGCAGCCGCTTGACCTGCTGCACCAGCGTTTCGGTTACCGCTGCGGTCTGTTCGAGACTCGCGCCTTCCGGCATATCCAGCAATACCTGTACTTCGTTACGGTTGTCGTACGGCAGCAGCTTGAGCGGTACCAGACGGTACAGCGGCATCAGCGCGGTCAGCACGAAGAGCAGCAGAAGGACGACCAGCGTCCAGCGAGCCCGCCGCCTGCTCGCCAGCAGCGGCTGAAGCAGTCGTCCATATACCCCCAGCGAAGCGTCAACGACTGCAACGGCCGGACGGGGGCGCAGCATGCGCGACGCCAGCCAGGGCGTGACCAGGAATGCCACCAGGGTGCTGATGGTCACGCTGACGGGTACGTTGAACGCCATTGGCGCCATGTAGGGCCCCATCATGCCGGTGATGAACGCCAGCGGCACGAAGGCAAGCACGATGGTCAGCGTCGACATCAGCAGCGGTACCCTTATCTCGGCCATGGCCGCGACAATCCGCCCCGCGGGGTCGCCGTTCGCGCGTCGCAGGTAGCGCTCGATATTGTCGATCCCGGTGATGGGGTCGTCGACCAGCAGGCCGAGCGCCAGTATCAGCGCAAACAGCGTGACGCGATTGATGGTGTAGCCAAAGGCCATATCCAGCGCCAGCGTGATGCCGTAGCAGATCGGCACCGCCAGACCGACAACCAGCGCCGCGCGCCAGCCGAGGAAAACGCCGATGAAGACCACCACGGTGAATACCGCGAAGGCAAGACTCGACGTCAGACTGTCGACCTTGGCATCGGCCGTCTGGCCGTAATCTCGCAGCACCTCCACATGCACCCCGGCCGGCAGCAACTCGGCCTGTAACGCGGCCAGGCGTCGGTGGACAGCATCCGCCACGCCCACTGCATTGCTGCCACGCTGTTTGGCGACGCTAATTGCCACCATTGGGCGGTAAGGTGCCCCGGGGCGATACGCCGGATGACCCGGGGCGAAATCGATCCAGCCGTAGCTCTGCGCTTCTGCGGGCCCGTCGACCAGCGTCGCGACATCCCGCAGATAGACCGGCGTACCGTCGATGACATTGACCACCAGACCGGCAAGCGACTGGGGATCGCGCACGAAATCGCCACTTTCGAGCAGGATTGAGTCGTTATCGAGCGTCCAGTCGCCGGCTTGCTGCAAGCGGTTTGAGAGCTGCAACGCCGAGACCAGATCCAGCGCCGTGGTTTTGCGTGCCGCCAGGCTTTCCGGGTCGAAGCGAATTTGCAGCGTACGTGGCCGCCCGCCGACCACATCGACCAGGCTGGTCCGGGCGATGCCCTGCAGGTGCGTGGCAACTTCATCCGCCATCCGCCGCAGTTCGAAATCGCTGTAACGGTGTGGTTCGTCGCTCCAGAGCGCCAGCATCAGGATCGGCACGTCGTCGACCTCCACCGGTCTCACCTGCCAGCGGCTGACCACAGGCGGTACCCGGTCCTGATTGCTGTAGAGCTTGTTGTAGGTGTTGAGGATCGAGGCTTCGCGATCCTCGCCGACGTAGAAGCGCAGTGTCGCCACGGCCCCGCCCTGGCGACTGGTGGAATACAGATGCTCGACACCGGGTATCTGCGCCAGCAGCTTTTCCAGCGGTTCGGTGACCTGGCGCTCGACCTGGCGGGCACTGACCCCCGGCGCCTCCACCACCACGTCGACCATCGGTACGACGATCTGCGGCTCCTCCTCCCTCGGCGTAAGCTGCAGCGCCAGCCCCCCCGCCAGCAGTGACAGCAGCAGGATCATCAGTGGCACGCCGCCTTTCAGCGCAGTTGCCACCAGTCGGTCGAGCGGATGTTGCACCGACATGCGCCTGCCCTCCTGGCTCAGCGTTGCCCCGGGGGGCTGGGTTCGATCCGGGTGCGGTATTCGATGCGGCCGTCATGTACCCGCAGCACCACCGCGCTTTTCAACGGATCGCCGGAGTCAGTATACGAGATGCTGCCGGTCACACCCTGATACCCGTCAAGGTTCGCGAGGGCATCACGCATGGCCTCCGGCTCGACACTGCCGGCCGAGGTGGCAGCGGCGGCAACCAGGCCGATGGCATCATAGGTCAGGGCCGCCACATCCACCGGATCGCGTCCATAGGCCTGTCGATAGGCAGAAACGAACCTGCTGACCCTGATATCGTCGCTGTCCGGGGTATAGAAGGCGCTGAAGAAGGCACCGTCGAGCAGCGCCCGGTAGACTGGCGGAATGCTGGCCCAGGAGTCGCTGCCGAGCCAAACCGTATTGAGCCCCAGCGCCCGAGCCTGGCGCACCTGACCCGGCACCTCGTTGTAGTAGTTCGGCAGAAACAGCGCTTCGGCGCCACTGTCGCGGATGCGTTCGAGCTGAGCGGTCACCTGGGGCCTGTCGCGAGTATAGGATTCATAGGCAACCAGCCGTCCCCCCAACGCCTCGAACTGGCGGCGAAACACTTCAGCCAGGTTGCGGTTGTACTCGCTGGCGATGTCGAACAGTACCGCGGCGCGTTCAATGCCGAGATTTTCCCGTGCGAAGCGGGCCATGACCTGGCCCTGAAAGTCGTCGGTGAAGGCCACCCGGAACACCCAGGGGCGGTTGCGGGTGGTGTCCGGGTGGGTCGATGCCGGACTGATCAGCAGCATGGACGATGCGTTCGCCACGCCCGCCGCGGGAATGGCGTTGCGGCTCACCTGCGGTCCGACGATCGCCGAGACCTGCCCCCGGTTGATCAGATTCAGCACCGCGCCGGCACTGGCTTCTGCGCTGTCGCCGTTGTCCTCGATCACCAGGAACAGCTTGCCGCTGCGTCCGTCAAGGCTGAAACCGCCGGCATCGTTGATCTCGTCAACCGCCAGCTGAGCAGCTTCGACGGTGGCGCGCCCGGTTTCGGACAGGTCGCCGGTCAGCGGGGCGATCAGGCCAATTCGCAGCGCCGGCGGTTCGTTGCCGCAGGCTGAAAGCAGCAGCACAAGTAACCCCCACCTCAGGATACGCACTCGGCCTCCGGCACCTTGCGTCCGTTTAGGATATAGGTGTGCATGCGACCTTTGCCCTTGACGTGGATAAAGCCGCGATCCTCGAACAGGAACTGGTCCTTCAGGTAGCGATAGGTGGTTTCGGTGACCTGGATACGACCTTCCAGCCCCTGGGATTCCATTCGCGCCGCCGTGTTGACCGCATCCCCCCAGATATCGTAGATGAACTTGTGCGTGCCGATGACACCGGCGACTACCGGGCCGCTGTTGATGCCGATGCGCATTCTCAGGTTGGCGTGATGACGCTGGTTGAAGGCATCGATGGCATCGATCATGTCGAGTGCGAAATCGGCCACGATTTGGGCATGGTCGTCCCGCGTGACCGGCAGGCCGGCTCCGACCATGTAGGCATCGCCGATGGTCTTGATCTTCTCCAGCCCCCGCTCTTCGCTGAGACGGTCGAACTCGGAGAATATCTCGTTGAGCAGACTCACCAGCTCCGACGCCGGCAGGCTCGCAGACATCGGCGTGAAATTGACGATATCGGCGAAAAGAATCGTCACCTCGGCGAAACTGTCGGCGATATTGTCCTCGCCCTTCTTGAGACGCTTGGCGATCGGTTCCGGCAGTATGTTGAGCAGCAGCCGTTCGGATTCCTGCTTTTCAGCGGCCAGATCATCGAGGGTCTTGCGCAAACGGTCGATCATGCGGTTGAAGTTGCGCGCCAGGATGCCGGTTTCGTCCTCGGTCATGACCGGCGCCTGCTGACTGAGGTCGCCGGCGGATATCCGCTCGGTGGTGGCGCTGACCGCGAGTATCGGTCGCGCGATGCGTGCCGTGATCAGGTAGATGCCGACCGCCAGCAGCGCCAGCGCCACGCTGCCAACGCCGAGGATCATCCAGCCGAGCCGGGTCGCCGGCCGCAGCGCCTCGCTGACACGGATTTCGGTCAGCAACGCCAGTCCCAGCGACGGCAACCAGCGGTAGCTTCCGATGACCCGCTGCCCGGCATAGTTACGGTAGAGCCCGGCCCCCGTCTCGCCCTGCACCGCGGCGTCGATCCCTGCGCTATGGGCGCCGCGCGGAAACGCCTCGTCGCCGAAACGCGCCACCGAGAGAAAGCGGTTATGGGCATCGATAAGGTAGGACTCCCCGGTTTGGCCAAGACCCGACCGGTCACTGACGATATCGACCAGCACCGGTACCCGGATATTGGCCGCGAGTACACCGAGTGGCTCGCCGTCGCGTCCGGTCAATGGCGTCGAGATGGTCAGCGTCGGCAGTCCGGTATCGGGAGCCGGATACACCGGTTGCACGTAAGTGCGTTCGCGTCCAATACGAAAAAAGGCGTCGCTGAGGTGGTAACTGTGTTCGTGATCGGGATTGGTGGAGAAGAACACCTCTCCTCCTACCTGCCGCAGCAGCAACAGCTCGGTGATATCGGTCGCCGCCGCCGAGCCGTAATCGAGAAAGGTCGAGCGGAACAGCGTGTCCGCCATTGACATGTAAGCGCCTTCATATTCTGGACTGCCTTCCGGCAGGGCCAACAGTGTGGCGACGCCATCGCGGAGCGCGTCGATATTGGCGATTTTACGGATGATATCCGCCTGATCCGCCACGAATCGCGCGATTTCCTGCTCGCGGTGGTCAGCGATGACCTCGAAGCGGTCGATCGCCATGTGCTCCAGCGTATCAGCCGACAACAGGTAGGAGGCGCCGGACAGCGCCATGGCTACCGGCAGCGTGACCAGCAGAAAATACCCGGTCATCCGAGCCTTGAGGCTTCGTTTCAGCAACTTCGCGCCTGGCAGGTGCATGGTACCGATTCCATTTTGATGTTCGGCTCCGGAGCCCGCACTGTCGCTCCGGGCGGTTCAACCCGCTTCAACTGAAAGGTTAGCGCAACGGGAGCCGGGCATACCGATTTAGCGGAGCTGTTGTAACGACTGGAAAGCTCGCGCAAAAAGCGGCGAATTACCGGGGCAGGAAGCATTTAGGCGGCATTTACGGTGATACAGGCACAATGCCTTTACCCAGCGGTATTTTTTGACGGCCTGCTAAGCTGTTGAAGAGTGACATTCGGATGAGGCTCCCCATGAACGGACGCGATCCATCACGCAGTCGTTGCGGCCTTGGGCGACGCCGCCTGCTGAAATCCGCGGCATACAGCGCCGCGGGCCTGCTGCTGCCCTGGAAGGTTCGCAGCGACGATACGGCCAACGGCGAAGCGTTGCCAATCGGCTTTACCAGTCCCTTTACGGGACCGGCGCGGGACACCGGCCTGGAGATCCGCCGTGGCGTGCTGATGGCACTGATGGATGCGCGGGAAGAAGGCGAAATACCTGTGACCGTTGAAGGCCGGCGGCGCGATATTCGCCCGGTGTGGGTCGATACCACGTCGAATCCCGACCGGGCGGTCGAAGCGGTGACCCGGGCGCTGACCCGGGACAAGGCGGCACTGCTGGTCGGCGGCTGGCACTCGGATGTGGCATTGGCGCTGATGGATGCCGAATCCCCTTACGGCATCATGCACCTTGGGCATCTCGGCGAAGCCCAGGCGATTGCCGACCGCATCAACCGCGCCTATGGCAAGTATCGGGGCTGGTTCAAGGGCTGGCCATCGCCGGGGCTGATGGCGGCGCGCTACGCCGCGCCTCTGGAGTACCTGCGTTTCCAGGGACTGTGGCGGCCGGCGAACAACCGTGCCGCCATCATGGTCGAGGATACCTCCTACGGCCGCGGCTGGGGTGAAGCGCTGCGCAATGGGCTGCAGACGGCGGGCCTTGTATGCGGCGAACTGGACAAGACGGCGCTGGACGCATCCGATTTTCAGGACCTGCTGCGGCGCTACCACGACGATGGCGTGTCCCTGGTAGCGATGACGACCACCGGTATCGACGCCGCGGCCGGTTTCGTGCGTCAGTTCCGTGAAATGGAGGTCCCGGCGCTGCTGGTGGGACACGGCCTGCGCTGGACCCGCGACTGGTACGCCTACACCGGCGAAACCTCCAACTATGTAGTGGCGATGGACTCGGCAATGCCGATCGCGCTCTGGCAGCAGTGGTGGGTAAGGCGCTACCAGCGCCTTTTCGGCGATATGCCCAGCCTTGCCGCGGCAGGCTTGCATTATGACTACACCCGCATGGCGATCCGTGTCCTCAACGCCACCTCCAGCCTCGACCTCGACGACCTGATCCGTACGGTTTACCGACTGCCCTACCGCGGCATCTGGAACCGCTACCAGTTCGCCAGCGAACCGGTCCCCAATGCCATTTCGGCCAACGAGGTCCAGGCAGGGCCCTTCATGGAAGGGTTCTTTTTTCCGATGGCCCAGCTGATGGATGGCGAGGCTCGCATCGTATGGCCCCCGCGGTACGCCGATCAGCGCTTCCTTGCACCGCCCTGGCTAAAATCCAGCTAACTGGCGGGTTAATAGCTCATCCGGTGCCGGAACAACCAGCCCGCCAGCGTCAGATTGACCGCGCCGATAATCGCCATCGGCCAGTACTGATCGAACAGCAACGCGTAGGAATCGCCCTCGAGGAACACACCGCGAATAATCACCAGAAAGTAGCGCAGCGGGCTGGCGAGCGTGATGTATTGCACGACTTCCGGCATGTTGGAAATCGGGGTGGCGAACCCGGACAGGAGCACAGACGGCACCAGGAACAGAAACGCGCCGAGTATGCCCTGCTGCTGCGTCACCGCCAGCGAGGAAATCATCAGGCCGATGCCGACGGCCGATAGCAGAAACAGCGACATGCCCAGATACAGGGCGCCGATACTGCCGCGTAGCGGCACCTCGAACCAGTAGACGGTCATCAGCAGAATAAAGCTGCCTTCCACCAGGCCGATCAGGATACCGGGGACCGACTTGCCGATAAGTATTTCGATCGGCCGCAGCGGGGTCACCAGCAACTGGTCGAAGGTCCCCGCCTCCCGTTCGCGGGCCACCGACAGCGCCGTCACGATGGTGGTGATGACCAGCGTCAGCAGGCCGACGATGCCCGGCACCACAAACCAGCTCGATAACAGGCTGGCATTGAACCAGGGACGTACCTGCAACTGGGCGGGCGGCCCGGGCAGGCCGTTTTGCTTCGCCCAGTCGGCATTGAAATCGGCCACGATGGTGCGCAGGTAACCGAGCGCCAGCAGGGCGGTATTGGAGTTGCGACCATCGATCAGCAGCTGGGCCTGCGCGTTGCGCTTCCGTTGCAGGTCTGCGCTGAAGCGCGGCCCCAGGCGCATCACCATCAGCACCTCTTTGTTGTCGAGCAGCGGCGCGATTTGCTGCTCGTGGTCCAGATCGGCCAGGCGGTGAAAGTGCGGCGATCCGGCAACGCGCGCGATCAGTTCGCGGGACGCCGCGCCGCGATCCTGGTTGTAGACGGCGAACGGAATATCGTTGAGGTCAAAGGTCGCCGCATAGCCGAACACAATCAATTGTACGATCGGTGGAGCGATCAGCACGAACCGGCTTTTTTTGTCCTTGAGTATCACCAGCAGCTCCTTGGCCGCCAGCGCGACAATGCGCCGCAACGCTTCCATCAGTCGAGCCGCTTGCGGGCATTGCGGCGCGCCAGTCCGAGAAAGATCAGCATCATCACCAGCAGGGCGGCGCTGTTGCTCAGCACGATGGGCCAGATATTGCCGGCCAGAAACAGCGTCTGCGAAATGGCGACGAAGTAACGCGCCGGAATCAGATGGGTCACCAGCTGTATGGGCTCCGGCATCGAACCGATCTGAAAGATAAAACCCGACAGGATAAAGGCCGGCAGGAAGGTGACCACGATGGAGATCTGTCCGGCGACAAACTGGCTGCGCGCCACCGTCGAGATCAGCAGTCCCATGCCCAGCGCAACCATCATGAACAGCGCCGAGGCCGCGCTGAGCGCCCAGAAGGATCCGCGCAGCGGCACGTCGAACAGCCACAGCGCCATCCCGACACTCTGCAGCATGCCGCCCATCCCCAGCACGAAGTACGGCACCAGCTTGCCGACGAGAATTTCGCCGATACGGATCGGCGTGACCATCAGCGCCTCCATCGTGCCGCGTTCCCATTCGCGCGCCACCACCATCGACGTCAGCATCGCGCCGATCAGGGTCATGATCACGGCGATCAGGCCGGGCACCAGAAAATCGCGGCTGCGCACCGCCGCATTGAACCAGATCCTCGGTTCCAGCCTCACAGGCACTCTGAACTCGACGCCCTGAGTCTGGGCATAGCCCAGCAACCAGGCTTGCCAGACGCCCTGGATATAGCCTGCGGTGATGCGGGCCTGGTTCGCATCGACACCATTGAGAACAACCCCTATCCGCGCATCGCCGCGGGCCAACAGGTGGCGGCTGAAATCGCTGCGCAGCCAGACGATGCCATACACCTCATGCGCATCCAGCGCCTGCTGCGCGGCCTGAATGCTGTCGAAGTTCCGCGGCGTGAAATAGTCGGAACGCCGGAAGGCACCGGTCAGGCTGGTACTGGTGGCATCCGGTTGTTCGACCACGATCGCCAGCGGGATATGTTTGGCATCCAGCGAGACACCGTATCCGAACAACAGCAGCAACACCAGCGGCATCACAAAGGCAATGGCGATACTGGAGGGGTCACGCAGGATCTGCAGGCTTTCCTTGCGGATCATTCCGCACAGACGCATGCGGGACCCGGCCGAGGCCTTCACGCGACGCCCTCCCTCTCCTGCTCGTGCTGCTCGATCAGCCCGATAAAGGCATCCTCCATGGTCGGATCGGGCTGCGCCGGACTGCGAAAGCGCGCCTTCATGTCTGCCGGCGTGCCTTCGGCCAGCACCTCGCCTTCGGCCATGATCACCAGACGGTCGCAGTAGTTGGCCTCATCCATGAAGTGGGTGGTCACCAGAACAGTGACGCCGGTTTCGGCCAATGCGTTGATGCGTTGCCAGAACTCGCGGCGCGCCAACGGATCCACACCGGAGGTGGGTTCGTCCAGAAACAGGATGTCGGGCTCGTGTATCAGGGCCGCCGCCATTGACAGCCGCTGCTTGTATCCCTGTGGCAGTTCGCCGCTGCTGGCACCGGCATAGGTATCGAGCTCGAATGCCTCAAGCGCCCATGCAATACGTTCGCGGCGCCGGGCACGGCTAAGGCCGTAGGCGCTGGCAAAAAAGCGCAGATTCTCGGCTACCGTCAGGTTCTCGTACAGCGAGAAACGTTGCGCCATGTAGCCCAGCCGGCCGCGTGCGCGCGCGGCCGCGCGGCGCAGATCGAGGCCTGCGACCCGAACCACGCCGTCCGATACCGGCAACAGGCCGCACAGCATGCGAAACGTCGTGGTCTTGCCGGCCCCGTTGGCACCGAGCAGCCCGAAGATCTCCCCCCGCCGGACACTGAAGGTGACGCCCCTGACGGCATAAAAGTCCCCGAAACGGCGCTGCAGATCCCGGACCTCGATAACCTCGCCGGTGTCCGGAACGGACCCGGGCGTCTCTTTACGCCGACCGGGAACCGTCCGCGCGGCCGTCGCCTCGTCACGCTTCAACATCGAGATAAAGGCATCTTCGAAGATCGGTTCGGCCGGCGCCACCCTGAGGTCGTCGACATCGGACAACTGCCCGGCAAACGCCATATCCCCCGAAGCCCGGGTGACCACGCGCACCTGTTCGCCTTCGATGATGGCATCCAGAATTCCGGGCTCCGCACTGAGCCGGCCCTGCAGGCTGCGCCTGCCCAGCGAGGAGGTCGACACGCGGAAGACCCGGCCACGCATCGGTTCGCTGAAACTGCGCGGACTCCCCTGGCCGAGGCATTTTCCCTGGTGCATCAGGATCAGCGACTCGCAGCGCGACGCTTCGTCCAGGTAGGCGGTGCTCAACAGCACGGTCATGCCCCGCTCGCGGACCTGACGGTAGACAATGGACCACAATTCGCGGCGCGAGACCGGGTCGACGCCCACCGTCGCTTCGTCCAGCAGCAGTAGGCGTGGTGGTCGCACCAGGGTGCAGGCCAGCCCCAGTTTCTGCTTCATGCCACCGGACAAGCGGCCAGCCAGGCGGCGCTTGAAGGGCGCCAGTCCCGTCATCTGCATCAGCTCCCGGTAGCGAGGTTGCCGGTCCGCGCGGGCCACCGCCTGCAAGTCGGCATAGAGGTCGAGGTTCTCCTGCACCGTCAGATCTTCATACAGACCGAACCGCTGCGGCATATAGCCGATCGACGACTGCACCTCGAGGGGGTGCCGCACAACGTCGATCCCCAGCACCTGGATAACACCCTCATCCGGCACCAGCAGCCCGGCCGCCAGGCGCATCAGGGTCGTCTTGCCTGCCCCGTCCGGGCCAATGAGCCCGGTCACTTTCCCCGACGCAACGCCAATATCGAGGCCGTCGACGGCCTTCACACCGGCGCCGGCGGCGTCGAACCCTTTGCTGACGCCCTTGAAGACGATGGCTGGAACGCTATCCACGCTAATCAGCCCCCTGTTCGGAACAGTCCGCCCCCGGCCGCGGCTGGCCGAGATCGATGGCCACCGTTGCGGGCATTCCCAGGCGCAGCTCGTCGTTCGGGTTACAGACATGGATGCGCACCTGGTAGACCAGACGGGTACGTAGCTCCGGGGTTTCAACGTTCTTGGGGGTAAACTCCGCGGTGGGCGAAATGTAACCGATCCACGCCCGGTATTCCTTGTCCGGATAGCTGTCGGTCGAGACCGACGCCGCCATGCCCGGTACGAGCTTGCCGAGACTGGATTCCGGAACATAGGCACGCACCCACAGCGGACTGGTACGCGCCAGCGTGAATACCGGTGTCTGGGGTGTCACCATGTCCCCCGGCTCGAGAATGCGGTTGCGGATGACGCCGTCGAAGGGTGCGTACAACGACGCGTCCTTGAGCACTTCGCGCACCAGAACCAGCTGCGCCTCGTCGGCTTTCAGCATCGCCCGTGCCTCGTCGATATCTTCCTGGCGTGGCCCGGCGACCGCCAATGCCAGCGCTTCCTGCGACACCTTCAGTTCCGCCCGGGCGGTGTTCCGCGCCGCCAACGCCGAATCCAGCGCCTGTCGGGATATGTCGTGATTGCGGTACAGCGTTTCGGTGCGCCGATAGGTCGCCTGTGCCTCGATCAGCCTGGCGTTGACGGCCGCGACATCGGCTTTGGCCTGCAGAATCTCCTCGGGCCGGCTGCCGGCCTCCAGCCGCGCCAGTACTGCGCGCCGGGACGCGACCCGGGCTTTCGCCGCCTCGACTTCCGCCTCCATACGCTCGGAATGCAGCGTTGCCAACAACTGCCCCTTGTGGACGCGGGCGCCCTCCTGCACCAGCAGTTCAGCGACATGCTCGCTGTTATTGAATGCAAGATCGGCTTCCCGAATATCGATATTGCCGTACAACACCAGCCGGAGGGGCTCGGCAACGTCACGGGTTCCCTGGTACCACCAGACGCCAACCGCCGCGACAGCGACCAGTACAACTCCCAGCGGACGGATAATCTTTTTGCTGTTCTTCATGGGCTCCTGTCTCAGGCCCGTCCCGACACCGGGCAGGCGCACGCTACTGCCACCCCGGCACACCGGTTCGCTCAACGGCCCCGAGCGCACCTCGCCTAACCCCACAACAAGGCGCCATCAATGATGTAACGACAACCCGGTGACCGCGGCGAACAGATTATCCCTGACAGTCAGCACTATAGGTAACGGACGAACAATGCAAAAGGGATCAAGCTAGAATTCGGAAAAAGACGCACGCCAAAGATGCCCCCCAGCGTCTCGTCGTCATGACTGACTTCTCACCGGGGACGTGCCCTCCGGGTGCGGCGCTCCAACATAAGATTCTTTTAGCATTTTCTGAAGCGACTCTTAGCAACGCCGCCGGGCGGCGGCCGTTAAGCTCTTGCTGTCCTGAACCAACAAGAGCATCGACATGAAACACCCTGCCTTGACCACCCTTGCCCTGCTCGGGCTCGCTTGCCTTGGATCTGTCGTACAAGCCGCTCCCGACGATATCGACCGGGGACGCTACCTGGTGTCGATCGGCGGCTGCAACGACTGTCATACACCCGGCTATGCCCAGGTCGGCGACCGCATCCCGGAACGGGACCGGCTGACCGGCGACACCATCGGCTTTGCCGGTCCCTGGGGGGTGAGCTATCCCCAGAACCTGCGACTGGGCGCGACGGCCGCGGACGAGGAAACCTGGCTGGCGCGGGTGCGCGCCGGCGGACTGCCGCCGATGCCCTGGTCCGCGCTCCAGGCCATGACCGGGCAGGATCTGCGCGCGGTCTACCGTTATCTGCGGTCACTCGGCGCTGCCGGTTCGGCCGCACCCGCCGCGTTGGCGCCCGGACAGGCCATTGCGACGCCGTACATATCATTCGAACCGCTGCCGCCTGTCACTGACGGCGCGCCTTGAGGACCGCATCATGAGAACAGGATTGTTCGGCATCTGCTGCCGGTTCAGGCGCGGGAAACCTGCCCGGCGGCCCGCCGCGCGAGCGGTGTGCGCACCGGCCCGGGAGTCCCCCGTCACAGTGGGGCCCCGGGAGCGGGAAGAGCGTCTCTGGCAGCAGGCCTCATGAGGCCTCGCGGGTCTGCAGCATCAGCGGACGCCCGACCCTGAGCCGAATACGCCCCTGCACCGGCTTTTCCAGGCGGATCGGCAGGCGGCGCTCGTCCAGGCGCCTGATCAGCAGTATCAGGCGCGCTTCCAGGTTGTCGCCGACCTCCGGCAAACCGATGCGGGGGTCCCGGCGCAGCTCGCGGTTGCTGAACTCGGTCCGGCCCTGGTCGCGGAAGTCGTTCAGCAGCGTCCAGAGAATCGCACCCGCGACGCCTTTGATCAGATAGTCGCCATCGACCAGCAGGCTGTGATCCCGCGGATAGTGCTCGACTCGCAGGGTCTGCCCTGCCGGGACCGGCGCCGCCGCCGTGGCCGGCACCCGCTCCGGCGCCCGGTCCTCCTGCATTTGCATCAGCGCCATCGCCTGGGACGCCTGGGCACAGAGCGCGACCAGCGCATCCTCGATATCGTAGCCAAAGCGGCACTCCTGGCGGCTTTCGAGGTACAGCACCGCCAGCAGACGCCCGCCGCCGACCAGCGGGATGGCCAGCTGACTGGCGGGGCTGCCGAGCCCCGGCAGCGGGATGCGCTGATCAAGTTCCGATTCCAGCCCCCCCTCGAGCAGCTGCTCCCTAACCGCACGGGTATAGGCGTATTCGGCGGCGGCGTACATGATCCGGATCGGCACCCGCTCGCGCGCCGCCACACCGATGACGCCGACACCGAACGGGATCTCGGCGCCCGTGCCCGCCTGAGGGTAGCCACGACTGGCCACGACAAACAGCGAGGCGGCAGCCTCGTCCGCGAACAGCAGCATCGCCTGCGCCACGTCGAAGTGCCCGATCACGCTATCCAGCAGGCTATCGCAGAGGCTATCCAGAGTCTCGCAGACACCGAGAGCGTCGCTACAGCGCCGCAGTGCGGGAAGCAGCGTCCGCGCGGGCAACTCGGCCGGCAGTTCGCGTCCTGGCAGATGCTCGATATCGAGCACCCGGTAGATGTCGGTGCCCCGCAGTCGAAACACCCCGACCATGCCCTCGTGGGACGCGATGCCAGCCAGCTTGGCCTTCATCCGTTCGAACAGCGCGCCATCCGTTTCGGTCCGCAGGTAGCGCAACTCGAGGCGGTAACGGGCGGCACTGTTCGGATCCATCAGCAACACGCTGGCGCGGGGATTGAAAAGAATGTTTTCGCGGGTCTTGTTGAAAAACTGGTACGACAGCGCGACATGATCGGGATCGACGTACATGATCTGCGACACATAGGTCACGTTGGGCATGCCGTCGGCGCCGCAGGTTGCCACGCCCGCCGGCACTATGCCTTCGAGACAGTTGCGCAGAATATCGAGATTGATAAGCCGGTTCATCGATGACTGTCACCGCGCTCGTCGGCTTCGCCGTGCCGCAACGGCTCGCCGGCATGAGGCCCCGGCGTTTGTCCGTAAGCCTCGCCGGGCGTGAACGTCACGGCCGCCAGGTCATCGGGCGCGACGCTGAACAGCGCGCGACAGAAAGCTTCGGGAATGCGGTAATGCTGCAGACGCCGGGTCAGGGTGGCCACATAAGCGGGCAACGCTGCCCGGTCGGCGTCGCTGACGGTGCCGATGACCGCATCGCGCCCCTTGAGCTGCACCGAGCGGTGGCTCTCCGGTTCGTTGAACAGCACCGCAATGCGGCCATTGGCGGCGAGCGACTGCAGCAACGAAGCGGACTGCGAAGCGGGTACCAGCACCGTCAGCTGGCGGCGATCCGCGGACAGCCGTGCGCCGGCGCCCCTTACCAGCGTGGTGCGCCCGTCATCGCGGCAGGCGGCGACCTGAATCGACAACCCGCTCAGGATAAAAGCAGCCAGTGTATCGTCGACCAGCGCGCTGTCCATCGGGCACCTCCGCCATGACGGCCGAGCAATTAGTAGGGGAACAGGCCGGAATCCTCGACTGCAGTGGGCGATCACCGGCAGGCCCGGGACAGGCCCAGCTGCAATCATCGCCAAGCCCCGGCGGTTGCGCAAGCCGGCAATGGAAAAAGCGGCTGACGCCGTCATACCCGGCGAACAACCTGAACGGTCAGAACGTCGGCGGCGTATGGGCGCTGACGATACGGCAGACTTTCTTGGAACGGTTGCGGAAGCGGTGCGGCACCTTGGTCGAGAAGGAATAGCTGTCGCCGGCCGATAGGGTGTGCACTTCACCGCCGATGGTCACCTCGATGGTACCTTCGATAACGGTTCCGGCCTCGTCGCCCTCGTGGGACATCATTTCGGTACCCGTGTCCGCACCCGGTTCATAGGTCTCGATCAGCAATGCCAGGTTGGATTTCTGCTCGACGCTCCCGACCAGCTTCAGTTCAATGCCATCGCTGCCGATATCGATCAACTCGTCAGGACGGTAAACGACCTTCTCGTGTTCGCTGAAGTCGGCGGTGAAGAATTCCGTCACCGACATCGGGATGCCGTCGAGAATTTTCTTCAGCGAACTGACCGACGGACTGACACGATTCTGCTCGATCATCGAGATCGTGCTGTTGGTCATGCCAACGCGTTTGGCCAGTTCCCGCTGCGAGAATCCGTATATCTGCCGTATTTTCTTCAGCCGTTCGCCAACATCCACCCTGTGCCTCCCATTGCGATGATTTTATTGAACACCTGGGCCCGCGCATGATAGCACGCCGCACGGTTTTGGAAAGCCGTCGCCGGCCGACACGACTGTAGGAAAATAGTGAACGCCTCAAGCCCCTCACCCGGCTCAGATCTTACCTACTCGCAGGGCGACGTGTTATATCAAAATCATAAATACCTATAAGGGGGTATAACGCAGCATTTTTGTTGTTTTATTTGATCACACCCCTGTTGACCGCCTTGTTTAGACGCGCCTAAACTGTTCGATATAACAAACACATTGGGCCGATATTGGCCAAGCAGCGTCGTTGACGCCTCAAAAAACCAAGGACAAGACCATGTCTTCCCACATAGACAACAATGAAGCCGAAACTTTTTTACAGCAAAACCCTGACGTTGAAGCCATCGACCTGCTGATTCCGGACCTGAATGGCGTCATACGCGGCAAGCGCATCGAGCGCGACAGCCTCGATAAGGTCTACACCCAGGGCGTCAACCTGCCCGCCTCCCTGTTCTCCCTCGACATCACCGGTTCCACGGTCGAAAGCTGCGGCCTCGGGCTGGAAATCGGCGAGCCGGACTGCCCGTGCCACCCCGAACCCGGCACGCTGAAGGTAGCGCCCTGGCAGCGCCGTCCGATGGCGCAGTTGATGATGCACATGTACGAGGAAGACGGCACGCCCTTCTTTGGCGACCCCCGCCACGTATTGTCGCGGGTGTTGAAAAAATTTGACGCTCTTGGCTACAAACCCGTGGTTGCGGTGGAACTGGAGTTCTACCTGCTCGACCAGGAACGGGATGCCGATGGCCGTCCGCAGCCTCCGGTCTCGCCGAAAAGCGGCAAGCGTGACGAACACACCCAGGTGTATTCGATCAACAATCTCGACGACTACGCCAACCTGCTCGAAGAAATCGCCGAGTACACCGCGGCTCAGGATATTCCCGCCGATACTGCGGTTGCCGAAAACGCACCGGGGCAGTTCGAGATCAACCTCAAGCACCAGGATGATGTGCTGTTGGCGTGCGACAACGCGCTGCTGCTCAAACGCGTGATCAAGGCGGTGGCCGAAAAGCACGGCATGGAAGCCTCCTTCATGGCCAAACCCTACGAGGAGGAAGCCGGCAACGGCATGCACGTCCACATCAGCCTGGTGGACGCTGCCGGCAATAACGTATTCGCCGCCCATCAGCGGCTGCTGGAACAGGCGGTTGGCGGCCTTCTGGCGCTGATGCCGGCCTCGGTGGCGCTGTTCTGCCCCAACGTCAACTCGTATCGCCGTCTGCAGCCGGGCTACTACGTGCCGATCGCGCCCAACTGGGGCTACGACAACCGCACCGTGGCGGTGCGCATTCCCGCCGGTCCCGAGGACGCCACCCGTATCGAACACCGCGTATCCGGCGCCGACGCCAACCCCTACCTGGTCATGGCCGCGCTGCTGGCCGGCATTCATTACGGCCTGGAACGCGAGTGCCAGCCGGGTCCGGATACCGAGGGCAACGCCTTTGCCGACGAGGAGATCGGCCTGCCGATCCGCATGTCCGATGCGCTGGACGCCTTTCGCGCCAACGAGGCGCTGGCCAGCTATCTGGGCCGCGATTTCGTCGAACTCTACGACAACTGCAAATCCGACGAACTGAGCCGTTTCGAACGCCACGTCAGCGAACTCGAAACCCAGTGGTATCTGTCAACGCTGTGACGCCGCGCGGCGGGCACCGCGCCGGCCCTCGTTATTCCCGATGCGCCATGCCCCGACGTCGACGGACCGCCGCGGGGCCACACTAACAACAATAGAGCCAGAGTACGCATGACAACGACAACAACTGCTGCGGGCCTGTCCGAAACGCCCCGCTGGAAACCACTCATCTTCGGTGCCCTGCTGGCACTGGGTATCGGCTACCTTTCGCTGACAACCCCCGCCGATGGACGTTATGGCGTGTTGAGCCTGGTGCCTTCGCTGCTGATCCTGATTGTCGCGGTGATCAGCAAGCGTCCGCTCGAGTCCATCCTGACCGGCGTCGTCGCCGGCCTGCTGCTGATCGATCCAACCAACCTGGTACAGGGGCTTGGCGATCTCTCGATGAGCGTCATGATGGACGAGACCATCGCCTGGATCATTCTCGTCTGCGGCATGATGGGCGGCTTGATCAACCTGCTTGAACGTGGTGGCAGCGTGCTCTGCTTCAGCGAGTTGCTTATCCGGCGCCTGCAAAGCCGCCGCCAGACGCTGCTGTGCACCACGGCCCTGGGTCTGCTGGTATTCATCGACGACTACCTCAACTCCCTGGCGGTGTCGGCCTCGATGAAAAACCTCACCGACCGCTACCGCATCTCGCGCGAAAAGCTCGCCTACGTGGTCGACTCCACCGCCGCACCGGTGTGCATCCTGGTGCCGGTCTCGACCTGGGCGGTGTATTTCGCCGCGCTGCTGGAAGAAAACAACGCGGTCGCCGAGGGTGGCGGCATGTCCCTCTACATCGATGCGATACCCTATATGGCGTACGGCTGGGCGGCACTGCTGATCGTCTGGCTCGTGGTGATGGGCCTGATCCCCGATATCGGCCCGATGAAGGCCGCCGAGCGCCGCGCCCGTGCAGGCAAAACCATTCCCGACGGCGTCGCCCAGGACGGCTTCGACACCAAGCATCTGCCGCGGACCTCGCCGCTGCGCGGCCTGCTGAACTTCCTGCTGCCGATGGCGGTACTGGTGGGCGCCAGCGTCTACTACGAGATCGACCTGCTCAAGGGCGCGCTGGTGGCGGCGCTGTTCACCATGGTGCTCTACTACTGGCAGCGCCTGCAAACCTTCGGCCAGATGGTCGAGGCCATGCTGGACGGCTTCAAGGTGATGCTGTACCCGATCGCAGTGGTCGCTGCAGGCTTCATGGTCAAGGAGATCAACGATCAGCTGGGCATGACCGCGTTCATTATCGAATCGGTATCGCCCTATCTGTCCCGCGAACTGCTGCCGGCGATGGTCTTCACGCTGATGGCGGCGGTGGTGTTCGCCACCGGTTCCAGCTGGGGGGTATTCGTGGTGTCGCTGCCGATCGTAATTCCACTGGCCCAAAGCCTCGACATCTCGATGCCGCTGACCGTCGGCGCGCTGTTGTCCGCCTCTGCGTTCGGCAGCCACGCCTGCTTCTTCAGCGACTCGACGGTACTGTCGTCACAGGGTTCCGGCTGTACCACCATGGGACACGCCATCACCCAGCTGCCCTACGCCCTGCTGGGCGGCGTACTGGCGATTGCGAGCTTTCTGATACTGGGTTACGCGCACGCCTGATGGCGTCTGCGTAGCCGCTGGATACACCGACAAGGGCAGCCCCGCGGGGCTGCCGGCGAGATTGATGATGACGATTCAACACACCTCTTCCTACTATGCCGCCTCCGCCAATGACACCCGTCTGCGGCCGGCCCTGCAGGGCGACGAGCGCGCCGATGTCTGCGTCATTGGTGCTGGCTTCACCGGACTCTCCAGCGCGCTGCACCTGGCCGAAAAGGGATACCGGGTCAGGGTACTCGAAGCCAACCGCATCGGCTTCGGCGCGTCCGGCCGCAACGGCGGCCAGATCGTGCACAGCTACAGCCGCGACCTGGACTTTATCGAACAGCACTACGGCAAGGATACCGCCGATGCGATGGGGCGGATGGCGTTCGAGGGCGGGCGCGTGATCCGGGATTTCGTCGGCCGTTACGGCATCAGTTGCGATCTGAAGGACGGCGGCATCTTCGCCGCCTGTACCGACAAGCAACTGCACGAACTCGAGGCCAAGCAACGGCTGTGGGAGCGTCACGGCCACGAACAGCTGGAGCTGCTGGACGAAACCGCGATTCGCAGCCGCGTCGGCACCACCCGCTACGTCGGCGGCCTGATCGACCACAGCGGCGGACACTTCCACCCACTGAATCTGGTGCTGGGCGAAGCGGCGGCGCTGGAGAGTCTGGGTGGCGTGATATACGAGGACTCGGCTGTCATCCGTGTCGAGGAAGGCGACAAGGTCCGCCTGCACACCGCCGCCGGCAGCATCACGGCCGACTTCGTCGTCGTCGCCGGCAATGCGTATCTTGGCGGCCTGATTCCGCAACTCGCGGCGAAATCGATGCCCTGCGGCACCCAGGTCATTACCACCGAGCCGCTGTCGCCGGAAACCCAACAGTCGCTGCTGCCTCGCGATAACTGCGTCGAGGATTGCAACTACCTGCTGGATTATTTCCGCCTGTCAGGTGATGGTCGGCTGATCTATGGCGGCGGCGTTACCTATGGGGCCCGGGATCCGAGCCGGATCGAAGAACTGATCCGGCCCAATATGCTGAAAACATTCCCGGAACTTGCAGACGTGAAGGTGGACTTCGCCTGGACCGGAAACTTCCTGCTGACGCTGATGCGACTGCCCCAGTTCGGCCGGATCGGCAGCAACATATACTACGCTCAGGGCTACAGTGGTCATGGCATCGCCAGCTCTCACCTGGCCGGCCGGGTGATCAGCGAAGCAATCGGCGGTCAGGCGGAACGCTTCGACGTCTTTGCCGGGCTGCCGCAAACGCCGTTCCCGGGAGGACGGCTGTTCCGCGTCCCGCTTACCGCCATGGGCGCCTGGTTCTACAGTCTGCGCGACCGCCTCGGCATCTGATCGGTAACCCGTTGCAGGTCAGCCGGAGCACTCGCTGCCAAGGCTCGACAGCATGCGATTCCAGGTATCGAGATCGACGTCCAGTACGCGTCCGTCCAGCGCTCCGGTGCGCTGGAATGACTGGCGCTTCAGCCATTCGTTGATGCAGGTCTGCTTGGCGCCTTTCTGGGCGTCGAGAAATGCCTGGCGGTCGATATGCACGCCGAGCACATCGAGACTGTCGGTCTTGAAGTTGTAGGACTTGACCAGCCGTCCGGCACAAGCGGTGGCGGCATCGCTGACATCGCGCCCTGGCTGCCAGCCCATGAAGGGACCACGTACCGGCGCCTGCCCCGATTTCTGGATCCGATCCATCGATACCAGTCGCCAGTCCGAATCTGTGGTGGGATTGAGCAGCCGAAACGGCGTCGCAGCCGACATGAAAATGAGCCGGTCCGATGCCACCTCGGATACCAGCAGAGCGCCGTCGTTACAGCGATCGCCCCCGGGCAGATAAAGCAACGGCTCGACGATCTGCTCTCCGCCGGGACGCATCAGCAACCAGATCGAACTGTACAGCCCGACGCCACCATAATTGGTAGTCACCTCGAACAGCGTCCACTGATTGTTATTGATGCTGCTTGGCCAGTGACCCGCCACCGTATAGGCAACAAAGCCTTCGCTCAGCCCGCGATCACCGACCACTTCTGAGGAATAGGTCAGGTCGGCGGCATCCTGACCGGGCAAAACTTCAATCGGCTGCTCGCCCGGCAGCGTATCGCAGGCCACTGGCTGGAAGGGGTTGTCGCTTCTGAGCGCAGCGAACAGTTGCACGAAGCATAGCGGGTGAATACCGGCTCCCGGCGGTTGTACCGGGGTCTCTGCCAGCACCGGGGGACTGCCGATCAGCCAGCAGACAGCGAGCGCCGCCAAAAAGGATTTCATGGTCCACCTCCCTGGTCTCCCCCGCCTTCATGTGCTTCGGGTAACCAGTGGTTGCGTCCGGTTTGCTGTCCCTAACTCTGTAAGTTTTACCTCAATACCCTGGATTCGCCAGAACCGGATGTGTAGCGCACGCACCAAGCGTTGAGCGCATATTCATTAAATACCTGAACAAGCGTATTTAATATATTGATTTTTAAAGATTGCCGTAAGCTTAAATGCCTTCAGTGACCGGCAGGACGTTGCAGGTGTTCCTACGGGTACCGTGCGGCAAAGGATCAGCGAAAGGCCGCCTCAGGAGATTTAGAGTGCCTGAAATTGTTTTGATTCCCTACAGTCCCTGACGGGCAACCGGGTAGTCGCCCTCGAGCAGCTCGCGGGCAAAAACTGATGGCGCGACGCGATCGCATAGCAAGTAGACGCGGGCGCGCGCCCGGGTCAGAGCGACATAGAAGAGCCGTCTTTCCTCCGCATGCTCGAAGCGGTCGGATGGCGCCAGCAGCGCCTCGAGCAACGGATGCTCCGTCTGCCCCTGGGGAAAGCCCCAGGTTCCCTGATCGAGACCAAGCAGAATAACGACATCCGCCTCACGGCCTTTGGCGGCGTGACAAGTCTGGGCTTCAAGCTGCAGCGGCGAGCAACTGCGGGCCAGTACCGCCAGCCGGTCCCCTTCCGGCAGGCGAAAGCGGTGGCGCGCCAGCAGCAGCACCCGTCCGCCCTGGGGCCTGGCAGCGGCGATATCGGCCAGCAGCGGCAACAAAACGGCATCCTCGTCACCGCGACTGTGCCCGATCAGCGTGACCGCGTGTGCATCACTGCGTGTTTGCGTTTCGAGCGTTTTTGGCAGCTGAGAGGGATTGCGCAGTATGAAACGGGACGCTACTGCGTGAATACGGTCATTGAAGCGGAAGGTGCGGTCCAGTGCGCTGATACTCGCCGGTGCGAAGCACTCATCGAATCGGGTGGTCAGCCTAAGGTCGCTGCCACCGAAGCGATAGATCGACTGCCAGTCATCGCCGACCGCGAACAGCGACGCATCCGGTACCGCGCCCAGCAGCGCCTGGATCAGGGCCGCGCGCGGTGCCGACAGGTCCTGAAACTCGTCGACCAGAATAAATCGCCAGGGAGAACGGAAGCGCCCCACAAGCAGCTGCTCGCGGGCCCGGCGGATCATATCGTCGAAGTCAATTTCGCCCCGCTCGGCCAGCTCCCGGCGATAGCGCTCGAGCAGCGGCTGCAGAAGCTTCAGAGTGGCGCGCGCATGCTCCGGTGCCGGGCTGTTTGCGATCCTGGACTCCAGCGCCCCCTCATCCAACGCAGCTGCTCGATAGCGCCGCAGCGCCTGGGCCAGCAGACTGCCAAGGCTATCCAGTACACGTGTCTGGCTCAGCAGGGAGCGCAGTGATTCGCGCCCATCACCACCGGAGAGGTCGACGGCGGGACGGCGAAAGTGCAGGCAGTAGTCCGCCAGATCACGACGAAATTGCGGATCGTCCAGCATCGATTCGAGCTGAGCGGCAACCCAGCGGTCCAGTGCGCGCCCTTCCGATGCCAGCGCGCTGATCGACGGCCGCTGGCCGTCCGCAGCGCTGATGATTCGTTGCCCCAGAGCATGAAAGGTGGTTGCGGTAACGTCGATACCGAGGCGCTGCTGCAAGCGCTCGCGCATTTCCCGGGCGGCATCGCGGCCGTAGGCCAGCAGCAGGATCTCTTCGGGTCGCGACTGGCCGCTGGCGACCAGGTAGGCGGTACGGGCGATCAGCGTACTTGTCTTGCCACTTCCGGCACCCGCCAGCACCAGGTTGCGGTCGTCATCGATGATACAGGCGCGTTGCTGGGCTTCGGTCAGCGCCTGGCTTTCAACGGCGTCGAACAGGCGTCGGTGGCGACGGCGCTGGTCGTCGACAAAATGCTCCCGGTAACGGGCCAGCAGTGACGGATCGCCCCGGGCGATAAGGCTGAGCCGCTGCAGCAATGGGTCGGTGGAGGTCTGCGGTTCCTGGAAACGGTCGAGCAGCGCCAGGGCGTGCCGACCCAAGGCCTGCCAGCGGGACTGACGTGGGTAGATCCGGCGCAACTCGGCCTCGATACGCTGCAGTTCTGCCTGCAGCAGCGGACGTCGATGCGTCTGCAACTGGTGGCAAAAGGTGCGCCAGAAAGTCCGGCGCCAGCGCGGCAACCACCCCAGACTCCGCTGACTGTCAGCCAACTCCAGGCGTCGGAACAGCCAGCCTCGCTCGAGGCGCACCTGTCGGGCAAGGTCCGCCCAGGTGATGAGCGTTTCGCGCTCATCCTGGATACGCAGACCTTCACTGCTGAGCTCCAGTCGATGCCGACGCCGGCCGAACAGGCTGGCAATGCTGACAGGCGGGATAGAAGTGGTCAAACGGCTGCCGCGCTCCCTTGCGTTCGCTGAGAAGCCCGCGTGCACGGGCATGGGCGAACGTTATAGGGCTTTAGTCAGCGGAACGCAACCCAGGCTTTAGCTGACCTGACGAATCCAGTCTTCGAGGTTGTAGTAGTTGCTGATGCGGGCAACCTTGCCATCGCGAATATCGAAGAACGCGCCGGCAGGCAAACGGTACTGCTGGCCGTGGGCTTCCGGCAGACCCGGATCAGACTTCAGGTAGGTGCCGAGCACCACGAATTCGGCAGCCGCCCGGCTACCGTCTTCGTTGACCATCACCTCGATGTCGACCAGCTCCTCACGGTAGCTGTCGTTCATTCGCACCATGAAAGCGGCGAACGCCTCGCGCCCCACTTCGCGGCCACCCTGATTGATGTCATGTACGACATCGTCAGTCAAAAGGTCGAGGAAACGCTCCATGTCGCCGGCATTGAACGCCGCATAGTAGTCCTGGATCAGCTCGCGGGTGGCTTCGCGCATTTCGGCACTCCGTTACAAACAGGGTTCGGGAAATATCGGTAACGGCAAACGCTATCATGGCTTTGGCGAACAGGGGCGGCTGCAGGCGACACCCTATCACCCAATTGCGTCATCTGGAGCGAATCCACGTGAACAGCATTAGCGAAGCCGACCCGGTTCACATCACCGGCGAGGGATCCGGGCTATTGTCGTAGCTGGCGACAAGAAAGGGGTGAACATAGACCAGATCGCCAGTGATATCGGATTGCACGACAAAAACCTGATTGCCCGGCGCAAGATCGAGCTTGGCCAGAACCTGGTATGGCCGGTCGTGACTCAGCAACAGCAGGCCGTCGTCTTCGAGATTGGCCTCGAGCGTGATCAGGTCACCGACTCGAATTTCATGCCAGATAAAATGGCTTTCCAGCAGCATTTCGCTGGAGGCTTCCATTTCATGCATTCACTTACCCTGCTGTACTCGGACTGTCGATGCCGGGAGAGCGCGGTCAACTTCCGATCCAAACGCCCAGCTTAAGCCGCTTCTGTATCCTGGCACTATTTCAACAGCCCATTGTTAGGCCGGGCGATGAGCCCCCGGCGCAGCCGTGCGGGCCTTCCGCCTGATGGCATCACAGACCCTGCTTACAGTATGGACAACGATACCCAGCCCGGGGTTCTCAAGGTTCGATCAGACCATGCCGGAGCGCCAGGTGCACGATTTCGGAATTGCTCTGCAACGCCAGCTTGCGCTTGATGTTGGAGCGATGAGCGTGCACGGTCTTCGGGCTCAGATACATCTGTTCCGCCACCCGGGTGACCGAGTGCCCTTCCGCCAGCAGTACGAAAATCTGCAGTTCGCGAGGGCTCAGCACATTGACCGGCGACGCCTCGCTGGTTTCGGGGTGATCGAGCTGTTCCTGGATCGACGGCGAATAATAGCTATCGCCGGCATTGACCCGCACCACCGCCTCGATCAGCTCAGACGGCGCACAGTGCTTGGTCAGGTAACCCTTGACGCCGGTACCGATCACCTGCGTGGGGTAAGGCTTGGTTTCACAGCCGGTCAGCACCAGCAATCGTGCCCGCGAATCGTAGGCAAGAATACGCCGAATCGCTTCCATCCCGCCCGAAATGCTGGAGCCGTCATGATCGCCATCATGACTTGGCATGGTCAGGTCAAGCACCACGACATCGGGCTGAACGGCACGAAACTTCTCGAAGGCTTCCTGCCCGTTGCTGGCACTTTCGATAATGCGAATACGGTCGTCCGACTCCAGTATACGCTGAAAACCGTCGCGGACTACAGCATGATCATCGACCAGGAGAACGCGGATAACGCTCATAAAAAGCCTTCAATAATAATTACTTATAGATTTTTCTTAACGCAAAACTTTGCATAGATCAGAGCCAGGCTCGAAGAGCAGCGCTTCGGCGCCGCGATAAACGCCACGGGTATCGACGTCGAGCGCCGACGCCGAGGCGATTTCTTCGGGCTTGACATGGGCCGGCAGTGCGACCAGTTCGTCACTGTAGCCAACCAGCTGAACGCCTTCCTTGCGGCAATAGGCCAGGACTTTTTCCAGCGCCTTGACCACTGCAACCTGACGGTCGTTGAGAGCGTCGCTGCGCGACGGACTGTCTTCCCGGCGACGGCTGGTCACCTGCCGGATGGCGTAACCGTCGGCATCGAGTAACTGGATGGTAACCCCGGCGATCTTTTCCCGAACCAGGGCCCCCTTGGCCAGACTGAACAGGGCTTCCGTGCGACAGCAGACGGCATCCTCGACGCCGCAGCGCTTGAGCGCATTTACGACCGTTTCGTAACTGGCGTCGTTGTCGAGCGTAATATCCATGCGTAGTTCCTGAGAGCAAAAATCAAAAACAACTTAGCGAAAGGTGCGGCGCGTCACAATGATCCCGGACAATCCCAAATCAGCGGACCATGGCTTCGTGGCGACTCTCCAGCCGGGCAAGTTCCAGCTCCAGCTGGTGAATGCGGGTCGTGGCGGCGCGCTCCTGATCCTGCAATTGCTGCCTGAGCCTGGCATTGTCCTCGGCGAAGCGGTCGTTGCTGAGCTGCAGCCGCTTGACCTCCTCCTCCTGAATGCGCAAACGCACCCTGGCATCGAGCAAATCTTCGCTATCCTGCCGCCCCGGCTGGCCAGCCTGCAGCCGCTCCTGCTGCTTCAGGCGGCGACATGCATCCTCGTGTTCGGCTGTCAGCCGGATCAGGCGTTCCTCGAGGCGCAAGCGCTCACCCTGGGATTCATCGAGCTGCGCCGCCAGTTGCTCGCTCCGCTCCAGCAGCCGGGCGTTCTGGTCCTGCAGTTGGCGCGTATCTGCGCCACGCAGTCTGTCCTCTTGCTGGAGCTGCTCGAGCTGGGCCTGGTGCTGCTGCTCGAGCGCCGCAAGACGCTCACCGAAGCGGCGCTCTGCAAAGGCAAGCGCCTGATCCCAGAGCTTGCCGGCCGCAGACAGCACGGCCTCCGGCAGTTCCGGATGCTGATTGCGCCGACTGACGCGGTCCCCCAGCGTTTTCCACCAGTCGCCCAGAGCCTTGTTGATGGTGGTGAGGCTGCCGCTGCCGATCAGCTCACGAACATTCTGCTGGGTTGGCCTGATCCCCTGCTCAAGCAGCTGATCCGCCGCAACGAAAACTTTCTGTCGTGTATCGGAACCTGGCTTCATATCAAGCGATACAGTGTACGTATTATTTAAGCTTTTGAACCGGCGGCGCCGGAATAGAAACAGCAGGATAACCTAATCTTACCCCAGCGTCGCCAGAAGATGACAAACAGGCAAACTGAATGCATTTTTTACCCGTCAGGCGCGAGACTGTGCCGGCGTATCGATAGCCGGGCCAATTGCAGTGGGACAAGGGGGCTGTTTAACCGCGGGGCAAAGAGATCGTCGAAGTAAAACGAGAGCCTTGAAGGGAACGTCAGACCAGGAGGCCCGGTGATCCAAACGATTTTAAACCGAATAAGAGAGGTATTAACGCGGGAAAAGAAAAAATGGAGGCTGGAGTCGGAATCGAACCGGCGTACACGGAGTTGCAGTCCGCTGCATGACCACTCTGCCATCCAGCCCTCAGGAGCCGAGCATCATACAGCAATGCCGAGTTAGGTCAACACCTTAGCGCAATCTTCTATGCTACAGAGGAGAGCCAAGAATCAGGAGAGAGCAGCATGGCCATCAGAGCAGCGATAAACGGCTACGGACGCATTGGACGCAACATACTCCGGGCGCTCTATGAAACGGGACGCACGCACGAGATTCAGATCGTCGCCATCAACGATCTCGGCGATGCAGCCATCAATGCCCACCTCACACGCTTCGACACAGTGCATGGCCGCTTTGGCAAAGGCGTCTCTGTCGAAGAGCGGCAGATGATTGTCGCCGGGGATGCGATCGAAATCTGCAGCGAGCCCGACCCGCACAAGCTGCCCTGGGGCGAAATGGATATCGATCTGGTCTTCGAGTGTACCGGGCGATTCACCCATCGGGACGCTGCAGCCGTTCATCTCGACCGTGGCGCGCGCAAAGTGCTGATATCGGCACCCGCCCAGGGTGCGGACGCGACCATCGTATTCGGCGTCAACCACGGAACCCTGAGGCCCGAGGACCGCATTATATCCAACGCCTCCTGCACCACCAACTGCCTGGCACCCATGGCGAGCGTACTGCACCAGAAGGTCGGCATCGTCGAAGGCCTGATGACAACCATCCACTCCTACACCAACGACCAGCACCTGTCAGACGTTTATCATCAAGACCCCTACCGCGCCCGCTCCGCGACGTCTTCGATGATCCCGACCAAAACCGGCGCAGCCGAAGCGGTCGCACTGGTCCTCCCCGAACTTTCCGGGAAACTGACCGGCCTTGCCGTGCGGGTGCCCACGATCAACGTTTCGCTCGTCGATCTGAGTTTCATGCCCAGACGGGCGGTTACCGCGGACGAGATCAACTGTCTTATGCGCGAAGCCGCTGGCGGCTCCATGAGGGGCATCATGCAATGTAACGACCTGCCGCTGGTATCGGTGGATTTCAACCACAACCCGGCATCCTGCATTTTCGACTGCACTCAGACCCGCAGCCTGGACCAGATGGTCAAGGTGTTTGCGTGGTACGACAACGAATGGGGCTTCTCGAAC
>JABXIM010000132.1 GCA_013373085.1 Oceanospirillaceae bacterium
ATTTCTAAATCTGACTCAAGGTATAACAACGCTTAAATGAATTCACATGTAAGGTTGCTTATCTTGATAAAGCTTTTGTTTGCCCTATCCCGACAAGCGCCCACACGAATTACCTGATCAACTTGTTAAAGAGCGTCTTGAGGTGGTCGTTACCGCTGACCGTTCGCCTCAAGTGGGCGCATATTCTATCGCAACCCGTTTTGAAGTCAACTCTTTTTTTTCAACTTTCGTCGCCGTGGCGAGCGTGAATCAGAGCTGCTTCGAAGGCCGGTCATTATCGTTATTTTCTGAATAAAATCAACAACTTATTTCCAGCCTTCTGCTTGTGTCGAGAGCCGTTTCAGGCCGTCGTCTCAAGCGAGGAGGCGAATTCTACAGACCCCAGCGGGAGAGTCAACAGGAGAGCAGAGAAAAACTTAAAAGATTATATGCGCCGGATAAAAAACAACCAGAAAGGCACTATATTGATTATTTATTGACCAGTTATATATAAACATTGATTAATTATTGACCAGCCATGTATAAACTTCACAAGAGCTGTTCAAAAAACACCCAGTGGAAATAAAAAAACAAAGCTGCCCATAAAAAAGGGGCGCCCCGAAGGCACCCCAGAATATGGAACCTTGTTCTCTTGTCAGGACGTGTAACTCAGCGGGATAAAGGTTCCCCAAAGGATCGCAGATGCCGCCAGCACTCCGACCAGCACACAAAGGCCAACGGTTAGGATCGACGAAGAGAAGAAGAAGGCACGATCTTCAGGTATCTGCATGATCACCGGCACCCCGGTGTACAGCAGGTAAACGGTATACGCCAGCGCCAACATACCTACGATAACGTTGAACCAGAGCATCGGATACAACCCTGCAAGCCCGGACAGGAACAGAGGCGTTGCCGTGAAGGTCGTCAGCACAATGCACTCATCCATCGTGACATTGCCGCCGTAGGTTTTCTCCATCCAGTGCACGGCGTAGGCAATGAAGCCGACTGCAACCCACATGGCGAAATAGAAGGCAATCGCAGCAGGCAAAGCACTTGAGAATTCAAGTTTGACTGCCTCCCCCCCCGCTATGCTCCACCCCACCTGGGTGGTGCCGATGAATAAGGATACGGCGGGAATCGCCGCCAGGATGCTGATCTGAGATAGAAAGACGTGTAGCGTCGTGTAGTGTTCGTTACGTATCGAACCCCATTCATCTTTGGGGTGGTAGAGCATTCCCATCATGTGCTGCAGGAACATATTGCACTCCCTCATCATACGCCCTGGACATCCTTCCCTGACGAACCTGGGCTATTTCATCGGATTGAACAGCTTAAGGTTGTTGAGCATTCGTTTGTTTTTATTCCCCTTTACAGTCCTATGAAAGTGTAGATGCTCTGTACAGGCTTGGTAGTGAGTCAGAGATTAAATTTCAGGTAATGATCCACCAGCAGCAATACGAACAACAGCATCACGTAGGTAATACTGTAGCGGAACATCTGCATCGGTACCCTGCGGTCGTCGCCGGCGCGCATCACGCGCCAGGCCCACTGCAGGAAACGAAGATTCAGTACGGAGATACCGGCCAGATAGATCAGGCCACTCATACCCGTCAGAAAAGGCAACGCCGTGGTGGCAATCATCAACAGCGTGTACAGCATGATCTGCAGACGCGTGAAACGCTCACCATGGGTGACCGGCAGCATCGGCACCCCGGCCTTCTCGTAATCTTCCTTGCGTGCAATGCAAAGCGCCCAGAAGTGAGGCGGCGTCCAGGCGAAAATAATCAGCATCAGCAGCAGGCCATTGGGCTCGAGTGCGCCGGTAACGGCTGTCCAGCCAAGTAATGGAGGGGAAGCACCGGCGACGCCACCGATGACGATGTTCTGCGGTGTTGCCCGCTTCAGGTAGACGGTATAGACGAAGGCATAGCCAATCAGCGACAGCAGCGTCAGCCAGGCCGTCAGCGGATTGACCCAAAGCGCGAGCAAACTGATACCCGACACCCCGATCACCGCTGCGAACACCAGCGCCTGCTGAGTAGTCAGCTTGCCGCTTGGTAACGGGCGACCGCGAGTCCGCGCCATGTGTTCGTCGATATGCCGGTCCATGACATGGTTTACCGCAGCAGCGGAGCCTGCGGATAGCGCAATACCGACCATGGTCAATAATACCAGGTCAAGTGAAGGTAGCTCCGCTTGTGCCAGCCCCATGCCGACCAGAGCTGTCAGCAACATCACTGCCACCACCCGGGGTTTGCAGAGCTCCAGATAGTCGCGCCAGGTTACCGGTGCATGAACAAACTCAACAGCTTTGCGCGCAGGCATAACAGCTCTCCTTTTCGATGACTGCGTCTCTCTGGTAAAGCCAAACCAGGCTGAGCAGCAACAGGACCGCGCCACCGTGGTGAGCCATCGCCAGAGGAATAGGGACAGCATAGACAATGTTGGCCACGCCCAGCGCTATCTGTCCGCATAGCAAAGCTGCGACGGTCAGCAGCGGACCTTTGCTCCAGCCTGCAGCGGCGAGCCGCCAGATCATCGCCATGACAACCAGCAATACCAGCATTGCACCGGCGCGATGCGTCATCTGGATGGCGGCTCTACCCTCACGGGGCAGATGACCACCCTGATAATTCGGTCCCGTTTCGAGCGTCAACGCGAAGCCGCCGGCAAAGTCCAGGCTGGGCGCATCGGCCGTTTCACACTTCAGCCAGTCGGTACAAGCCCAACCGGCATAGTTGGCACTGGTCCAGCCTCCCAGTGCAATCTGCAGGAAGACGACGATCAGCGCGGCGAGCACCCAGTTTCGTCCCTCCCGTTCAGGCGTGATGTCCGCACCTGAGGAGCGGTAAAACCGCCGCAGCCTGAAACGTAACAATGTCAGTCCGGACAGGATCAACAGCCCACCCAGCAGGTGTAGCGTAACCACGACCGGCAGCAGCTTGAGCGTAACCGTCCACATGCCGAACAGCGCTTGCACCACTACGAGTCCCAGGAGCGCAATACTCAGAAAAGTGGGGTAACCGTCCAGTTTGCGCCGACGCCAGCCAGCTACGGAAAGCGTCATGACCAGCAGCCCCAACGTACCGGCGACGTAACGGTGTACCATTTCAATCCAGCCCTTGTGTGCCAGCAGAGGCTGATCGGGATAAAGCGTTTGGGCGCGCTCCAGCGCCTCCTCAGATCCCGGCAGCACAATATGGCCGTAACAACCCGGCCAGTCGGGACAGCCTAGACCGGCATCATTGATACGGGTCCAGCCTCCCAGCATGACCACCACCAGCGCCAGCAGTACAGCCGCACCGCTGAGTTTAAGAGGCCAGTTATCACGCCAATCCGTCATGGCCACGCCCTCAGCCCAGATTCGACAGTTTCAGCAGCTTGCGCATGTCGTCGAGCACGCCCTGGGGCGAAACGCCGAGGTCGTAACGCAGCACCAGGTTGCCCAACGGGTCGACGATCCAAAGGCCGGCGCCCAATTCGGCTACCCGCTTTGACGTCAGCGCCCCCTGCGTTGGCGACAGGGTCACCAGGTGCCATTGCACCCGATCCCGCTCCTTGCCGATGGCGGTCCAGAGATTGGGCATGCTCTCGACCCAGCCGGCACATTGCTGACAGTCATTTGGAACCGTCAATAGCAACTGCCACTGTTCAGCCCCCTGCCAGGCCTCTCCGCTCTTATCCTCCAGCTGCCAATCACCCACCAAGGCACCATCGGCCAGCAACTCGCCATGATGGGTCCGCCCGTCAGGCACCCCGATACCGCTCCAGTACATCACCACGGCGAGCAGCAACGGCCCGAAACCGAGCCCCCAGATCAACCAGAAAGTGCCCTTACGCATTTTAATGCTCCTTCAAAGACATAACTTACACTTCAGCGAGCCTGGACGTGGCCGACACCAAGGCGCACGAGCACAGTACTGGCGCGCCAATTCAAGCGAGTGCAACAAAGGTGGAGCCCCATCCCGACTTGCCCAAAGGGAGACCAGCCAATAGGCCAATGCCACGTTACGTCCCTTGAGGAGGACCCCGCCATTCCCTTCGGGACGCGCCTTGCCTTGGCCTATTGGCTGGACTCTGAACGGCAAGCTATGTCTTTGACGGAGCACTGCTTACTCCTCGTACTTTCAGACGACGCCAGTGCCAGAGCAAAAGCCCCGCCAGCACCGCCGCCATCGTGAACCACTGAAAGGCATACGCCAGGTGACGTTCCGGGAGCATCCCGGCCTGGTGCCGGTCGATCCTGAGCCCGGCGACAACCGGAACAGTCACATCCAGCACCCAGGGCCATACCTCTTGCCCTAACACCTGTTGCAGGCGGTCGGAATCGAGTGTCTGAACACGTTTGGGCCAGCCACTGACCCAGATATCCTCGGCCAGCAACAGACCGGCTTCGAGCCGATGCAGCCGCCCCTCCAACCGGGCCTGCGCGGGCAGATCTATCGTCGGCAGCAGGCGCCGATCCGGAGACGCAGGCGTCCAGCCAAGATTCACCGGCAACAGGGCCTTGCCGGATGGCATGAATGCAATCACCTCGTAACCGGCAATGCCGTCCCGCGTGCGGTTGTCCAGCAACAGCCAGCGATGCGGCAACAGCCGCCCTGTCAGCTGCGCAACGACGAAAACAGGCGAGTCGGCATTCAACTGTTCCAGGCTCTGCAGCGCCGCTCGGTCGTCGTTCCAGGCTTTCAGCATCTGCTCCTTTTGCGCAGCACGCTGCAATTGCCAGCAACCGAGCGCCACCAGCGCCGGCAGCAACAGAAACGCACAGATTATCAGCCACCACTTGAATCCGGCGGCGCTGTCATCTTTACTCATGACTTTCGCCTGCCGAACGCAACTGACCGACACTGCCGGAGCGAGCAATGCTGAAGTTATTGATTGCCGTGATTTTCGTTGCCATCGTCATCAGCCTGTTCAGTGGGCTGTACTTCCTGTTGACGGACCGCGGCCAGTCGCACCGCACGGTCAACTCACTGTTTTTCCGGGTGGCTTTCAGCATCCTGCTGCTGCTGGTCGTGATTTACGGTTTCTTCAGCGGCGAACTCAGTATGCACGCCCCCTGGCTGCAGCGCTGACCGCACCTCAAAGGATATAAACGAACAGGAACAGCCCCACCCAGACCACGTCCACGAAGTGCCAGTACCAGGCCACCGCTTCGAAACCGAAATGGTGTTGGGGGCTGAAATGCCCCTTCAGCACCCGCAGCCAGATGATGATCAACATCAGGGTACCAAGCGTCACATGCATGCCGTGGAAGCCAGTCAGAATAAAGAAAGTGGCGCCGTAGATACCCGCATGCAGCGTCAGCCCGAGCTCATGGTAGGCCTCGAAGTACTCATAGGCCTGGAACACCAGGAAGCTGGCCCCAAGCAATACGGTCAGCGCCAGCCAGAGCACGATGTTGCTGCGGTTCCCCAGCTTCAGTGCCTTGTGGGCGATGGTGACGGTAAAGCTCGATGACACCAGCAGGATGGTGTTCAACAGCGGCAGGTGCCAGGGCGAGATAATTTGCTCGGGCCCCGGGAAACGCTCCATGTCAGGTGTGGTCATCAACGGCCACTGCGCCTGGAAACCTTCCCAGAGCATGTTCGAGACGCCCTTTTCCCCCTCGCCTCCGAGCCAGGGCACCGCCAGGTTGCGGACATAGAAGAGGGTGCCGAAGAAGGCGGCGAAGAACATCACTTCCGAGAAGATGAACCAGCTCATGCCCCAGCGGAAGGAGCGGTCCATCTGCTCGCTGTACATCCCCGACATGCTCTCGTGCACCACGTTGCGGAACCAGCCGAAGAGGATCGAGAGCAGCAACAGCAGACCCGCGAGAAACAGCAGCCAGCCGGTCCCCGTGGAGGTGCCGGCGCTCATCGCATTGATCAGGTTGCCGGCGCCGAACGCTATCAGAAACAGCGCGATTGAGGCCAGGATCGGCCAGCGACTCTGGGGGGGCACATAGTAGCTAGCGGTACTCATAACGGAGACCTCCGTGTTTCACTGGCCAGCGCCTGACCGTCAGGCGCCTCTGGCGTGATGTCAAACAGGGTGTATGAGAGTGTGAGGGTGTGAATATGCTCCGGCAGCTTCTTGTCGATGACGAACAGCACCGGCATTTCCACCTGTTCCTGGCTTGCCAGCGACTGGCTGTCGAAGCAGAAACAGTTGACCTTGTGCAGATACTGCGCCGCCTCGGCCGGCGCCACCGATGGAATCGCCTGTGCAATCATGCGTCGGGATGTGGGGTTGCGGGCGAAGAAGGCGATCTGACGCATTTCTCCGGGATGCACCCGAACGGATTCATCCAGCGGCCGGAACTCCCATGGCATGCCCTCGTTGTTCACGCCGAGAAACTGCACCCGCACGCTGCGGCTGATATCGGCATCCTCGATCGCCACCGGACCGGTATTGGTCACCTTGCCGTTGAGGCCGGTGACGCGGCAGAAGACATCGTAAAGCGGCACCAGCGCAAAGCCGAAGCCAAACATCAGCACGCAACCGGCCAGCAAACGGATTACCAGGCGCCGGTTTTTGCGCCCCAGCTCATCCATGGTCTTACTTCACCACCGGTGGTTGGGAAAAGCTGTGGTACGGTGCCGGCGAGGGCAGCGTCCACTCCAGTCCGTGCGCCCCTTCCCAGACCCGGTCGGTCGCCCGGGCGCCACCGCGAATGCAGGCGATGACATTGTACAGGAACAGCAGTTGCGAGAAGCCGAAGATGAAAGCGCCCACGCTCGCCACTGAGTTGAAGTCGGCAAACTGCAGCGCATAGTCCGGAATTCGTCGCGGCATGCCGGCCAGACCGACGAAGTGCATTGGGAAGAAGGTTATATTGACGCCGACGAAGCTGAGCCAGAAGTGAATCTTGCCCATGCGCTCGTTGATCATGTGCCCGGTCCATTTGGGCAGCCAGAAGTAGGTCGCCGCCATGATCGAGAAGATCGCGCCCGGTACCAGCACGTAGTGGAAGTGGGCCACGACGAAATAGGTATCGTGGTACTGGAAGTCCGCCGGAGCGATGGCCAGCATCAGCCCGGAAAAACCACCGATGGTGAACAGCACCACGAAGGCCAGAGCGAACAGCATCGGCGTCTCGAAGGTGAGCGAACCGCGAAACATGGTCGCTACCCAGTTGAATACCTTCACGCCTGTCGGCACCGCGATCAGCATGGTCGCGAACATGAAGAACAGCTCACCGGCCAACGGCAGGCCGACAGTGAACATGTGATGCGCCCAGACCAGGAACGACAGTATCGCGATCGAGGCGATGGCGTAGACCATGGAGGCGTAACCGAACAGACGCTTGCGGGCGAAGGTGGGGATGATCTCGCTGATGATGCCGAATGCCGGCAGGATCATGATGTATACCTCGGGATGCCCGAAGAACCAGAACACGTGCTGGAACAGCACCGGATCGCCGCCACCTGCGGCATTGAAGAAGCTGGTGCCGAAATGGATGTCCATCAGCATCATGGTGACCACACCGGCCAGTACCGGCATCACCGCAATCAGCAGGAACGCCGTGATCAGCCAGCTCCAGACGAATAGCGGCAGCTTCATCATGGTCATGCCCGGTGCCCGCAGATTAAGGATGGTGGCAATGACGTTGATCGCCCCCATAATCGAGCTGATGCCCATCATGTGCACCGCGAAAATAAAGAAGGTCACGCTCGGCGGTGCATAGGTGGTGGACAGCGGCGCATAGAAGGTCCAGCCGAAATTTGGCGCACCACCCTCCATGAACAGCGTCGATATCATCATCGCGAAGGCAAACGGCAGAATCCAGAAACTCCAGTTGTTCATGCGCGGTAGCGCCATGTCCGGTGCACCGATCATCATCGGCACCAGCCAGTTCGCAAGACCGACGAAGGCCGGCATTACGGCACCGAACACCATGATCAGGCCGTGCATCGTGGTCATCTGGTTGAAAAACTCAGGTTGCACCAACTGCAGCCCGGGCTGGAACAGTTCCGCCCGGATCAGCAGCGCCATGGTGCCGCCGGTGAGGAACATCAGCAAACTGAACCAGAGGTACAGTGTGCCGATATCCTTGTGATTGGTGGTGAACAGCCAGCGCCCGATACCGCTGGCGGGGCCGTGATCGTGATGAGTATCACCCAGGTTCTGACCGAGCGTGGTTTCCATGGCCCTCTCCTACTGGTTACGTTCGGCGATCTGCTGCGGGCTGACGCTATCACCGGTGTCATTGCCCCAGGCGTTGCGTTCAAAAGTGATCACAGCTGCGAGGTCGACGGCATTGAGCTGGGAGCCAAAGGCCTGCATCGCCGTGCCCGCCTTGCCGTGCAGCACGATATCGATATGCGCGTCGATATCGCCGGTGGTGATCGGACTGCCGGCCAGTGCTGGGAAGGCACCGGGTACGCCCTGGCCGCTGGCCTGGTGACAGGCGGCGCAAGAGGTGTTGTAGACCTGCTCACCCCGTTGCATCAGCTGCTCCAGTGTCCACTCCTGTTCGGCTGACGCGGCCTGCTCGGCCGCAGCCGCCTTGGCGTCGGCCAGCCACTGGTCGAACTCCTCCTGTGGCTTGACTTCAACCACTACCGGCATGAAACCGTGATCCTTGCCACAGAGCTCTGTGCACTGGCCACGGTAAATGCCGGGTTCCTCCGGTATCACCCAGGCCTCGTTGACGAATCCCGGAATAGCGTCTTTCTTCACCGCAAACGAGGGCACCCACCAGGAGTGGATCACGTCGTTGGACGTCAGCAGAAAACGGACCTTCTTCCCCGCCGGCAATACCAGGGGATTGTCCACCTCCAGCAGGTAGTGCTCGCCCTTCTCCTCTTCGTTGTTGATCTGCTCGCGCGGTGTCGACAGTACCGAGAAATAGTCGATATCTTGCCCCAGGTACTGATAGCGCCACTTCCACTGATAACCGGTGATCTGCACATCGAGATCGGCTTCGGTGCTGTCGTACATCCGGATCAGGGTGGCGGTGGCCGGCACCGCCATGGCAATGAGAATGCCGAAGGGAATCAGGGTCCAGAGAATCTCGACCACGGTGTTTTCGTGGAAGTGATGTGCCTCGGCGCCCTTGGATTTGCGATGGTGGAGGATCGACCAGAACATTACGCCGAACACCACCACGCCGATCGCCACACAGACCCAGAAAATAATCATGTGCAGATCGTGAATGTCACGTGCAATCGCTGTGTGACCTGGTGATAAATTCACCTGCCAGGCCGCGGCAGCGGGCAGGGAGACAAGAAAACCAATCCATGGCAGAAGCCAGATACGTTTGGTCATGGCCGGGTCTCTCACAAGGTCCGCGGGGCCGCCCAAGTGTCGCGGCCGTGCGGAATTTTCCCTAGCAGATCACTTGGTTAAGACTGAGTATAGCAGCCCGTCCGGTAATGCAAGTTTGACTCAGACGGCACCCAGCGAAAGCGCCCAACGCACCAGCAGCATGACGAGAACCACGAAAACAACAGCCACGGCCAGGCCCATGAGAATGAAGCGCCAGGGTTTATGCGATGAAAAATCTTCAAGTCGCCGGTGTTCGGACTGCACCCCGAACATCGCGGCCAGAACGCTCTGCAGCGTCTTCAGAAAGCCACCCTTTTGAGGATCTTCAGCCATGAACGCCTCCGGCTCTTTATGCCCATCATTACTAAATTTATAGCCAAAAAGAGCAAAAAGGCCTGGAATCAGCGGGATTTAGGCGACCTGGCGCCGCGCGGTCTTGCGTTTGTGCAACCGCTTCCAAAGGCGGTAACCCAGCAGCCAGGCGAGGATCAGGCCATAGATGAGCTGTTCCTGAAAGGAGCTGCGAATCTGCCAGATGAAGTGCAGCATCGCCAGCAGTGCAATGGGATACACCAGGCGATGCAGTTTCGCCCATCTCGGGCCGAGCCGGCGCTGCCAGTTCCGTGTCGAGGTCACACCCAGCGGTATCAGCAGCAACAGGGCCAGGGACCCGACAACAATGTAGGGCCTCTCGCTGAGTTCCCGCAGCAGCAGATCGGTTCGCCAGCCAACGATAAAGGTGGCAAACGCCAGCAGATGCAGCACCGCGTAAAAAAGCGTATAGAGCCCCATCATGCGACGGTAACGCTGCAGCCAGCTCCAGCGGAACAGTCGGCGCAGCGGCGTCACCGCCAGCGTGATGAACAGCAGCCGCAACGTCCAGATGCCGGTAAACTGCACGATCGCCTGTGCAGGGTCGGCACCGAGGTCCAGCGCCAGCGCGCGATCGACCAGCCAGGCCAACGGTAACAACGGCAGCAGGAAGATCAGCCACCAGAATGCCAGCGACTTGAGGCGATCGCGTGTCAGGGTCAGAACCATTTGCGCAGATCTATGCCGCTGTAGAGGCTGGCCACCTGGTCACCGTAGCCGTTGAATGGTTGCGTATCGATTATCCTGGGGGAAAACAGCGAAGAGGGCAGACGCCGCTCGGTCGCCTGGCTCCAGCGGGGATGGTCGACCTTGGGATTTACGTTGGCGTAGAAGCCATACTCGTTGGGGGCGGTCAGGTTCCAGGTGGTATCGGGCATGGTTTCGGTCAGCTCGATCCTGACGATCGACTTGATGCTCTTGAAGCCATACTTCCACGGTACCACCAGCCGGAAAGGTGCGCCGTTCTGCGGCGGCAGCGCGTTGCCATACAGTCCCACCGTCAGCAGCGTCAGCGGGTGCATGGCTTCGTCCATGCGCAGCCCTTCGATATAGGGCCAGTCCAGCGTCGAGAAGAAACCGCCCTGCCCCGGCATCTGCTCGGGATCCAGCAAAGTGGTGAAGGCTACGTACTTTGCACGCGACGTCGGACCGAAACGCTTGAGCAGATCGCCGAGCGGAAAGCCCATCCAGGGGATCACCATCGACCAGGCTTCGACACAACGCAGGCGATAGACCCGTTCCTCCAGCGTGTGGGGGCGCAGCAGGTCTTCGAGGTTGTAGCTACCGGGCTTTTCGACCTCGCCGGCGATTTCGACACGCCAGGGGTCTGTCTTGAAGTTCTGCGCCTTGCGGGACGGGTCCTGCTTGCCGGTGCCGAATTCGTAGAAATTGTTGTGGGTGATGACGTTGACGTAGGGGGCAGGATTTTCAGCTGTGGAGAGCGCTTCATTGCGCACGCCGGCACGCAGCTGCTGCTGCAACCAGTCCGGCCCGGGATACTGTGGCGCATCCTTGTCGAGGTTGTACGCCGGTATCGCGGCGGCCCCCTCGCTGAGGGCCAGCGCCGCCGTCCCCGCCAGCCCTTTCAGAAACAGGCGGCGGTTACGGTAAATGGATTCCGGCGTAATCTCCGATGACTTGATCGGATCGGGTCTTTTGATCAGCATATGCCGCCCCTGTCTCGGTTCTGTGATTGAGTATACCGAGACTAGAGCGAGAGCCTGAAATCAGTCTGAAAGCGCTTGCGGCAAGGGCCCTACGAGGGGGCCCGTGAGCTTGTTACAGCAAGCGGCGTTTACGCCAGACCCAGATCGCGGGGCCGGACAGCATATAGATCAGGAACAAGGACCAGAGGAACAGCGGCGGGCTGATCGAAATGACGCCCAGCACCAGAACGATGGCCGCCAGGATGACGAAGGGTACCTTGCCCTTGAAGTCCACCTCTTTGAAACTGTGGTAAAGGATATTGCTCACCATCAGCACCCCGCACACGGCGACCAGTCCGGCGACCGCGAAGGACATCGGCCCCTCGGGTACCACTTCGAACTCGGTGCAGGCCCATACCAGGCCGGCCACGGTGGCCGCTGCAGCCGGACTAGGCAGACCGATAAAGTATTTCTTGTCCACCGAGCCAATCTGGGTGTTGAAACGTGCCAACCGCAGCGCCGCACAGGCGACATAGATGAATGCGGCGAACCAACCGATCTTGCCGGTGTTGTCCAGCGCCCAGGTGAAGGCCACCAGCGCCGGGGCCACGCCGAATGAAACCATGTCGGAGAGGGAGTCGTACTCAGCGCCGAAGGCGCTGCTGGTATTGGTCATACGTGCCACACGGCCGTCGAGGCCATCTAGCAGCATCGCCACGAAGACCGCGACCGCCGCCGCCTCGAAGCGGTCGTTCATGCCGGCAATCACCGCATAGAAGCCGGAAAAGAGTGCGCCGGTGGTAAACAGGTTGGGCAGCAGATAGATACCACGGCTGCGCGGTTTGGCGTCCTCGTCACAAGGCAGGTTATGTTCGTCCGTCATATTTCTCGTCGCTGACCGCTGAAAAGTGGCGCCCATTCTACAGTCGCCTTGTCCCTGCTGTCACCGCTTCCGCTCCGCGGGTGCGGCGATCCCTTCCGCCATGACCGGCGCGCCGCCAAGCAGCACGCGGTCGACGAACTTGCGCATCAGGCCATTGGACTCCGGGGTTTCCTGCGCAGAGGCCAGTACTTCTCCCAGGTGATCGTCGCCGTCGGTATAGTGGGCGCGGTAATGGGTCAGACGCTCGACCAGGGTAGCCTTGTCGACTTCCGGATGGAACTGGAACGCCCAGAACGGGCGATCGCCGACCCGGAAGGCGTGCACGCATTGATCGGTGTAGGCCAGCAACCGGCAGCCGGCTGGTACCTGGTCGGTATATTGACGGTGTACCGACACCGCCGCGAAGCCGTCCGGCGTATCGTGGAACAGGGGGTCTTCGGCAGCGTCGGGCGACAGGCTGATCGGCAGCGTCCCCATTTCAAAGTCAGTTTCGCGGTGGCCGATAGTGCCACCCAGTGCCAGCACCACCAGTTGAAAGCCGAAGCAGGAGGCAAAGGTCGGCTGACGGGTTTCGACTGCACGCCTCAGCAGGCGCTGACTGTCGTGAACAAAGGTGTAACGCTCGGGTTCCAGCACGTTGGCTTCACTGGCGCCCCCCACCAGCAGGGCATCGTATCCATCGGCGATATCGTCCGGAAATGAAGGCGTATCGAAGACATTGAGCACTTCGATCTGCTCACGCGCCAGGCCGCAGTAGCTCGCGAAACTGCGGTGTTCCTCGTCTCTGACTTTCTGCTCGCTGCGAATTTGCAGCAGCAACAATCTGAGATCCGAGCGCTTTGTAGCACCTGACTGCGTCATCTGCATCTTGTCTTCCTCAGAGAAACAGCTCCATATTGTAACTGGACCGACGACCGATGGCGCCTGCATGCTGCACCAGCCAGTCATCGGCCTTCTGCCGGCCGCGATATTTAAGGGACTCGAGAAAGTGTAGCCGCGTATCGTATTTGGTGGCACGTCCCAGGGTCGCCAGCAGTTCATCCGTTTCGATCAAATGCATGCACAACCGGCGCATGCGTCGTTCGAACAGGCCGAACGAAACCGGCACCCGGCAGACCTCCTGCTGGATGTGGCTGATGGCTCGCATCTCCCGCAGAAAGGTGGTCTGAAAGCCGAACTCGCTGACCCGCTCCTGGATTGCCGAAGCGGATGAGGGTGTACTGTCGCGCAGCAGCGGCTGCAGCAGTATCACCAGCACGTCATTGCAGTCGGTCTCGAAGATCAGCGGATAGATCGCCGGGTTGCCGGAGAAGCCCCCGTCCCAATAGCTGCGTCCGTCGACTTCGATTGCCTGGTGCAGATTCGGCAGGCAGGCGGACGCGAGCAGATGCTCTGTATCCAGCTCCTGCTCGCGAAAGAGCCTTATCTTGCCGGTCTGAACATCGGTCGCGGCGATGAAAAGGCTGAAGGGACTGCCGGCTCGCAGCTGCTCGAAATCCACCAGCCGCTCCACCAGCCCCCGCAACGGATTGATATCCAGCGGGTTCATGTCGTACGGGGAAACGTAATGACTGATCTGCAGCATCAGACCGGCCAGGGTCGGAGCGCCCCCATTCGCCGACAGTACCACCGGCGGTTCGGGGATCGCATGCAGCGAGACCTGCTCCCAGAAACGGGCCAGTAGCTCGCGGGCACCTTCGCGCCCCCCCTGCTGCCAACCGCTTGCCAGCACGACCGCGTTCATGGCGCCGGCGCTGGTGCCGCTTACCCCCTCGAACGCCAGGTCCGGCTCCTCGAGCAGGCGGTCCAGCACGCCCCAGGTAAAGGCACCGTGAGCGCCGCCACCTTGCAGCGCCAGATTCAGTTTTCGCACAGCCATAACAGCCCTCCGGGCGTTTTGTGCACTGCACAAATTTGACAACTGGCTGCCTGAACGTCAAGTGAATCCAATATGACAGGCCGTTCCACAGGATCTGAGGAAAGGACGCAGGCGCTCATTCCACCCTACTGGAAATCCCGCGAACGCAGCGCCAGCGCCTGCCACTGGTCGGTGATATCGGTCAAACGCCCGGCGACGACATGGATCACCGAGCCCTCGCGCTCCAGTACCCCGGTCACCTTCAGCAATCTTGCGCCGAGCAATGCCTGCCGCTGCGCTCTGGCGGTATCGCGCCAGACGATCAGGTTGACCTGGCCGCTCTCGTCCTCGAGGGTGACGAACGTCACGCCCGATGCGGTGCCCGGCCGCTGCCGGTTGGTGACCACGCCGGCGACGCGCACCAGCTGGCCGGGCCGGCACCGCTCCAGCGCGACGGCCGGCAGGCAGCCCTCAAGTGCACCCCACTCGCGCAGCAGCGCCAGCGGATGCCGTCCCAGGCTCAACCCCAGATGACGATAGTCCTCCTCCAGGTCCGACTGCTCGTCCGGCGCCGCCAGCCAGGCAGTTTGGGGTTCGGCCACGCGGGCCTCCCCCAGTGCAAGCTCCGGGTTCGCCGCCAGCAGCTCCCAGCGCGCCTGGTAACGATGACCACTGAGGCTGTTCAGGGCTCCGGCCGCCGCCAGCGCATCCCAGTCGTTACGGGCCAGCTTCAGCTGGCGCTGTGCCTCGGCCACCGACGCGAAGCCCTCGGTCGGACGCACCTGAACCAGTTGCTCTGCGGCCTGCCTCGTCAGCCCCTTTACCAATCGGAAGCCCAGCCGCAGGGTGCCATCCGGCTCGAGCGTACAATCCCAGTCACTGGCATTGAGGTCCACCGGATGTACCGACACGCCGTGGCGACGCACGTCCTGCACCAACTGCGACGGCGAGTAGAACCCCATCGGCTGGCTGTTCAGCAGACCACAGCAGAATGCTGCCGGCTCGTGGCACTTGAGCCAGGCCGAGACATAGACCAGCAAAGCGAAGCTGGCGGCGTGGGATTCGGGAAAACCATACTCGCCGAAACCCTCGATCTGGCGGCAGATGCGTGCTGCGAACTCGGCACTGTAGCCCCGTGCCCGCAACCCTGCGACCAGCTTCTGCTGGTAGCGGGCGATACTGCCGCTGCGGCGCCAGGCCGCCATCGCCCGGCGCAGCTGATCGGCCTCGCCGGCCGAAAACCCGGCCGCCACCATTGCCAGCTTGATCACCTGCTCCTGGAAGATCGGCACGCCCAGGGTACGCCCCAGTACCTGCCGCACCTCGTCGCTGGGGTAGCTGACCGCCTCCAGCCCGTCGCGCCGTTTCAGATAGGGGTGAACCATGTCGCCCTGAATGGGCCCGGGACGCACGATCGCCACCTCGATCACCAGGTCGTAATAACAACGGGGCCTGAGGCGCGGCAGCATGTTCATCTGCGCCCGCGACTCTACCTGGAAGACGCCAACGCTGTCGGCCCGCGACAGCATGTCGTAAACCTTCGGATCCTCCCGCGGGATATCCTGAATCCGGAAGGGTTCGCCACGGCGGGCACCCAGCAGTGCCAGCGTCTTGCGTATCGCGGTCAGCATCCCCAGTGCCAGCACGTCCACCTTCAGCAACCCCAGGCTTTCGAGATCGTCCTTGTTCCACTGGATCAGGCTGCGACCTTTCATCGCGGCATTTTCCACCGGCACCAGTTCCGACAGCGGGCCCGCCGAGATCACGAACCCGCCAACGTGCTGCGACAGGTGGCGCGGGAACCCCAGTATCTCCTCCACCAGCTCCAGCAGCAGCCGGAAACGGGGGGCCGGAGATTCACCGCCGAGTTCGCGCAACTGCTCCAGCCAGGCGGCACGCCCGGCGCGCCGGTCCAGTTTACCGGTCAGCCAGGCCAGGTAGGCGCTATCGAGCCCCAGCGCCTTGCCGACGTCCCGCAGCGCGCTGCGCAGTCGGTAGCTGATCACCGTCGCCGCCAGCCCCGCCCGCTCGCGGCCGTAACGGCGGTAGATATACTGGATCACCTCCTCGCGCCGCTCGTGCTCGAAATCGACGTCGATATCGGGTGGTTCGTCGCGCTCGGCGGAAATGAAGCGCTCGAACAGCAGGCTGACCTCGCGCGGATCCACTTCGGTGATATGCAGGCAATAACACACCACCGAGTTGGCCGCGGACCCCCGCCCCTGGCAGAGAATGTCCTGGTCACGGGCAAAACGGACAATATCCTCGATGGTCAGGAAATAGTGCTCGTAACGCAGTTCGGCGATCAGCTTCAGTTCGTGCTCGATCTGCTGGTGCACCCTATCCGGCGTACCCTCGGGGAAGCGCCGCCGCGCCCCGTCCCGCACCCGTTCGGCCAGCCAGTCACCGGCGCTTCTGCCTGACGGCACCAACTCGGCCGGGTACTCGTAGCGCAGCTCCCCCAGCTCGAAGTTGCAACGATCGGCGATCCGCACCGTTTCGCGCATCAGTTCGGGCCCATACAGCCGCTCGAGCTTGCGCAATGAACGCAGGTGGCGCTCCGCATTCCCCTCCAGACGATAACCCGCCTCCGGCACCGTTACGCCGGTGCGGATCGCCGTCAGTACGTCCTGCAACCGCTGTCGCGAGGGGTGATGCATCAGTACCGCATTGCCGCAGACCGCCGGCAACCTCAACTCATCGGCCAGAGCACGCTGCCAGGTGAAACGCTCCAGATCGCCGGCGTCCAGCAGCCGTTCGAGCAGCAGCCAGCAGCGTCCGGCATAACGTTCGCCCAGGGCCTGCGCCCGTTTGCCCGCTCGTGCCGGGTCATCCCCCGGTCGGTACAGCAGCAGACAGTCCGTCAGGTCGTCGAGATCGTCCCAGCCAAGGCGGTATTCGCCTTTCTCCGCCCGCCGCCGCCCCAGGGTGACGAGCGCGCACAGGCGTGCATAGCCACGCCGGCTGGCAGCCAGAACCACCAGCCGCTCGTCGCCGAAACGGAACTCGGCGCCCACGATTAGTTTCAGCCCGGTGTCGCGGCTGGCCTCCCAGGCCCGTACCACACCCGCAACCGAGCATTCGTCAGTCAGCGCCAGGGCGCGATAGCCCAGCTCCACAGCACGCTGAACCAGCTCTTCGGGATGGGAGGCACCGCGTAGAAAACTGAAGTTGCTCAGGCAGTGCAGTTCGGCATATTCGATGTTCATCGTCGTTTTCCACGGCGCTCTCCGGTGTATTGAAAAGCGTTGGCGAGGCCGCTAGCGCAAGCGGAGCGCCGCCCGGGCAAAAATCGGCGAAATGAGGGAGTTTATGACTCATAAATGACCGATTTGAGCCGATTTTTAACGCCGCGCTAGCAACGCAGGTAGCTTTTCAACAACCGGCTAACCGAACCAGCCATGCAAATACCAGCCCCCATCCGCTTCGCGGTACAGCCAGCCGCGCCGGCCATCGGGCCAGCAGCCGATATAGTAGTCGCGGCGTACCGGCAGTTGGTCCCACCAGCCGCCAACGATACGCTCCGGCCCCTGCTGCAGCTCGATAGCATTGCCGACCAGCCCGGCCGGCAGCGGTTGCGGCGTTTCCAGCAACCAGCCGGGGCGGGCGCACGGTAGCGCGCGAGCGGAGGACAACCGTCCCTGCAACGGCGCCCGGCGCCAACTGCGCTCCGGCCGGTAGTCGGCGCAGGGCTCCAGCCGGCACAAAGCCTCGTTGCCAAGCCGGGTTTGCAGCCGGCTCAGCAGCTGTGCCGGCGAGTCTTCGGCCGGCGCAGCACTGAACAGGTCCTCCCGCCCACGTTCCAGATCCCGGAACTCCGTAGCATCGAGGCGCAGCCCGAGCACCGGCTGTTCCAATCTGAGCCGCTCGAGACGCAGGCGGCAGAGTTCGAGCCAGGCTTCGCCGCTCTGCTCCCCCGCCGCATGGCCAATCGACAATTGCTGGCTGCGATCCGCCTGCAGCAAACCCAGCTGCAGGCGCAGGGCGCGTCGGTGGCGGGCGCGCAGAAAGCCTTCGAGCTGCGCCAGCAAGCGCCGAAGCGGGAACAGCAGCGCCTGCGCCCACTCGATTTCGTGGGGCAGCGGCAGTTCGCCGTGAAAGACTTCGGGCGGCTCGAAATAGCGCGGCGGATCCGGTACCCGTCCGCTCAGGCGGTCGAGAAAAGCCGTCAGCTCCGGTCCCAGCCGGTGCGCCAGCTCCGTTGCCGGCAGTGCCAGCAGTTGCCCGAGCCGGTGCAGACCCAGTCCCCTGAGCCGCGACTGCAGGCGTTCGTCCAGGCCAAGGCGCTCGGTCGGTACCTGCTCGAGACGCGTCCTGTGGCAGCTCTCTTCACGCGCGCAGAAGCCACCATCCAGCGCCAGCAGCCGTGCTGCCAGCGGTGTGTGCCCGGTGGCGTAACAGGCACTCAGTTGCAGTTGCTCAAGCTGCGCCTGCAGTTCCTGCCTGAGCGGCTCCAGTCCCTTGAAGTAATGCAGCATCGAGGCGATTTCCAGCAACAGACCCTGCGGCGGCTGCAGGCTGACCCGTGCGCTGAAACGGCCGCTCCAGAGCGCCAGTCCCTCGAGCTGTCGAGGCTCCTGCAACGGTCGTGAGGCCAGCAATTGCAGTGCCGGCACCAGGCTGAGCGCCGTCGCCACCGCCATCCGGGGCCGCACACCCTGCGCCTGTGCGGCAGGATTGCAGAGCCGGACACGTGCGCCGCGCTCGTCCAGCAGCGCCGCCGGCAACGCCCGTTCGCCGGCCTGTATTTCCAGCGGCAGCAGCGGGAAATGCAGATAGAGCCAGAGCCCCTTCATCCATGCCCGTTGACCAACCGCAGCCGCGAGCGACCGGATGCGGGTGAGCGGCGGCCCCGTACAAGCTCATCCAGCGGCAGGACCTGGCGCGGCAGCGGCCAGCCCCCCTTGCGTTTAAGCACCGACACTCCGACCCCGGCACCGTCCTGCTCGGGCTCCAGCAACAACCGGTAAGGCGCCGGCGAGCTCTGGTCGCGACAGGCGGTGGAACGGAACACGAAGCCCAGCCCGCCGCCTTCACTGGCAGCCAGCTGCAGACGGCGCAGCGACTTCGCCTCGCCCGCCGGCACCCAGCCCAGCACGGCGGCGCAGCAGCCGCTTTTCAGCGCCTGTTCGAGGCACCAGAGGCGGTCGCGACGGCTGGTACTGCGCACCAGCAGCAGCCGTTCCAGCGCTACTCCAGCGGCCTTCAGCGCGGGTGCATAGGGGATGTGGGGCGGGTCGACCCAGACGATCCAGCGATCCTTCGGCGCAGCCGCCAGCAACGGCAGCAGCAACCGCAGTTCACCACAGCCCTCGGTGTCGTAAAGCACTTCGACCAGGTTTCCCGACTGCCAGCCGCCGCCGGGCAGCCACTGATCCAGCTGCGCATGACCGCTCGACAGCGTGGCCACCGTCGCCTCGTTCGCCGCCTCGCGCCCACGCCAGATGGTTCCCTGCTGCAGTAACTGATCCAGACTCATCGCCCGCCTCCGATATACTGTATATATATACAGTATAATGGTCGAAAAAAGCTGTATGGGCAAGTGGTGAGTGGTGAGTGGTGAGTGGTATAGCGTAAGCCGTAAGCCGTAAGCCGTAAGCCGTAAGCCGTAAGCCGTAAGCCGTAAGCCGTAAG
>JABXIM010000075.1 GCA_013373085.1 Oceanospirillaceae bacterium
CTCCTACACCACGCGCGGGGGCACTATCAAGGGGACCTCCTGAACAGCTTGATCTATGCAGTGATTATCGACCTGATCGATACTCACCATTTAAATCCCATGCGTAGCGAATCTGAGTCCACCGGCATCAGCGCCTGTGATGTAGTAGCCAGAGCCATGGCCAATCTCAGAAGGAGGCCGCAGGGCTATTCGACGATCAAGCGCATCTATCTCACCCAAAACGCTGCTCAGGACGATCTTTTTTGATCATTGCCCAAAACGTATGGGAACCGAAGGTCGAGAAACTAAATCTGACCCTGCCGAAGTGCGAACCCAGAGGATTCAAATGGGTTATTAAATCGGCTGATTAGTCAGTCTACGACATTTCGTTCAGGATCCAGCAGCATTCCTTTCGAACCACCGAGATCGAAAGGAACCCGAACATGGACGAAGAGATTTGGAGGCTTCCGAGGGTCATGAGAGCTGTCGGCATGGGCCGAAGCTGGATTTACCTGGCAGTTGCCGAAGGTCGTTTCCCTGCACCGATCAAACTCGGCAAACGAGCTGTAGGCTGGAGACGCGCTGACGTTCAGGCTTGGCTCGAGAGCCGTTTCCAGCCGGAGCAGTAAGATGCGCAGAACGCAAAGAGGAAATTCGGAATACGTGAATTTGAAAGCCTATCGGTGGGCCTTGGGCTCGGAAGGGCTGGTCAAGAACACGCGCTCGTTGTTTCTGGAGTTGGCGCGCCGGTCTGATGAGTTTGGATGCTGCCACGTCAGCCGTGGCAAACTCTCTGACATCCTCGGCTGTAGCAAGAGGACGATCGACAGTCATTTCTCCATTTTGGTCGGCAGAAAATTGATCCGTCGGATCGGGCGCTATACCCCAAAGAAAGGACAAGTATCGAGTGTCACACTGATCTCAGCCTGGCCAGATCGCACCCGAATTCCCCCATCAGGCCATCCGAAATACGGCAAATTTATCAAGGAGGATGCGCTTGAATCTCTGATCCATGCGCGCTCCAACCTGCAAAAAATGCAGGGGGCCAGAGAAGAAAATTCGGGCCATAGAATAGGTACCAATGAACTAAATACTACTACAGAAGGCGTTGAAATGGCTTTGCTGGAGCATTGTCTAGCTGCCTTGGATCCATGGGCTGATGAGAGCAACTGCAGGTATTTGCGTCGGCGGTCAGACACCTTGTTGGAACTGCTCGACATGGGGTTTGTTCTCGAAACGGACGTACTTCCGGTCCTAAGAATGATGGGGAAACGCGATGGTGCCGTCCCCATCTTGCACTCCTGGCATTATTTCGCGGATCCGATACGCAAGCGCGTAGAGGCGCGAAAAGACAAGCAGGGCAATTCCGAAACGAACGGCCTGGGCGCGAATACCCGCTCTGCCAGTGAAGGAAAAAACGCGCCATACCCGGCGCCATCGGAGGTCAAGGCCGACGTCTCTCGGGAAATGAACCGTGTGTTGCGCTCTGTCGCGACGAGCAAGCGGGTCCCAAAAACAGGAGATGATCACTGATGCGACGGCTCCAAGCAGCAACGGTCTCCTGCCTAGACTTTACCCCCCTCTTTGGGTCCTTCGGCGCCACGTCCGTATGCGGGGGGCGAAAGCCCGCGAACTCCCTAGTTCGAGATAACAATTTTGGGTTCGCACTTGGGGTTCGCAGGTTCGCATTTGTGGACAAAAGGTTCGCACCTGTTTCGGAACTGGAGCTTGCCGCTCGGATGCGCCCCGGCATTCAATGCACCCAATTCCACGCCACGGGCAGGCAGCCCCCAGTCAAATGGAATCTTGGCGATGAAACCTCAGCGATAGCAGGGCGCTGGGCTGCGCCTGAGGAAGAGGCGCGATGGACAATCTGACCTATGGTTCCAACCCCGTACCAGTCGCGATGCTAACGCCCACAGAGCGTCGGCGAGAACTATGCGCCCTTCTCGCGCTGGGACTGATCCGTCTTCGCAACCGAAACCAGGCCAAATAGGGCAGCGGCGTTGATGAGGCACAGCAAATGAATAACGGCATGGATCTACACTTTTGGACCGATTTGAGCGCCCATTCCCTCAGCTCAGTTGGAGACCGCATGACCAATCAAGATTCCATTCCCGCCCGCCTGGCCGCGCTCAAGACAACATCGACGCCGGACCTGAAGCAGCAATGGCGTGACCTGTTCGACAGCGAGCCGCCCCCGTTCAACCGCCGCTACCTTGAGAGCCGACTGGCGTACCGCATCCAGGAACTGGCCTATGGCGGGCTGAAGCTGGAGACCATTCGGCGTTTGGAGATGCTGGGCGAGGAACTTGACGGCGGAGACAAGAAGAAGCGCGGCATGCGCCTCGACCGCGACCGTCCCATCACTGGCACGCGCCTCCTGCGCGAATGGCAGGGTGTCGAATATATCGTCACGGTCACGGCCGATGGCTTCGAGTGGCAGGGGCGACCCTCAAAGTCGCTTTCGGCCATCGCGCGGGCCATCACCGGCACGCGCTGGAACGGCTGGGTCTTTTTCGGCCTGAAGAACCACAGGGGGCGGACATGACGAAGCCGCCCGAAAGATCGAAGGTCGTGCGCAAGCTGCGTTGCGCGGTCTACACTCGGAAATCCTCCGAGGAAGGGCTGGAGCAGGAGTTCAATTCGCTCCACGCCCAACGAGAGGCCTGCGAGGCATACATCGCCAGTCAACGCTCCGAAGGATGGGTGCTGGTCCGCGATCAGTATGACGACGGCGGTATCTCCGGCGGCACGCTGGACCGCCCGGGCCTGCAGCAATTGATGGCGGATATCGAGGACGGGCTCGTCGATGTTGTCGTGGTCTACAAGATCGACCGTCTCAGCCGCTCGCTGGCCGATTTTGCCAAGCTGGTCGAGGTGTTCGACCGGAACGGCGTGACCTTCGTGTCGGTGACGCAGTCCTTCAACACGACGACGTCCATGGGCCGGTTGACGCTGAACATCCTGCTGTCCTTCGCCCAGTTCGAGCGTGAGGTGACGGCCGAGCGCATCCGCGACAAGGTCGCCGCGAGCCGGAAGAAGGGCATGTGGATGGGTGGTGTGCCGCCTTACGGTTACCGCGTTGAAAACAGGAAGTTGCTAATCGACGACAAGCGCGCCGAACACGTCCGCTGGATCTTCGCCCGCTTCCTCGAGATCGGGTCGGGCACAGAGCTGGCCCGCGAGGTTGCAAATCGGGGCATCCGCACACCGCGCGGCAACCGGATCGACAAGAAGTACCTGTACCGAATGCTGGACAACCGCGCCTATATTGGCGAAGCGGTGCACAAGGGCGATAGCTACCCCGGCGAACATGACGCAATCATCGACAGAGATATCTGGGAAAAAGTCCACGCGATCCTGAAAGAGAGCCCCCGCAAGCGCGCCGCCCGCACACGCGCCGACACGCCCGCGCTGCTGAAAGGGCTGCTCTACGGCCCCGATAGCGCGGCATTCTCGCCGACCCACACCCGGAAAGGCGGCAAGCTCTACCGCTACTATGTCAGCCAGACGGTTTTGAAGCATGGCGCCGGATCGTGTCCCGTTGGCCGCGTGCCGGCCGGTGAGATCGAGGCCGCCGTCTTAGACCAACTCCGCGCCGTGTTTCGCCAACCCGAAATCGTGGCGGGCACGTGGAAGGCCGCCCGTGCTCACGCCGAAGACATAACCGAAGCCGACGCCCGCACGGCCCTGCAGCAACTTGACCCGCTGTGGGATGAACTCTTCCCCGCCGAGCAGGCGCGCATCACGGCGCTGCTGGTCGAGCGAGTGGACATCGGTATGGAGGGCTTGAACGTCAGGCTCCGCGTCGACGGTCTCCATAGCCTTGCGCGTGAAATGCTTGCAGGCGGCATTGAGGTGGCTGCATGAACAGCAGGACGCCGGTCCCGGACACCGTGACGCTACGCCACCACTCCCGCAACGCGCTCGGAGTTCTGGCAGGCCAAATTCGCGGCGAACGTTGCACGGGACAGCTCCGTTCGCGGAGCGCTGCTTGATGAGGGTTGGCGCGTGGCGACGATTTGGGAGTGTGCCTTGCGTAAGCCCGACCAGGTTTCCGTGGCCACCGACCGTCTTGCAGAATGGCTGGTGGCTGTAGGTGACACGCTCGAACTCGGTGAAAACGAGGCTTCGGCACACGTAAGAGAAGGTAAGGAAACCGGCTCTTCCCGCTGATTGACCCAGCGCAGCAAGGCTATGATCCGCCTGTTGAATGTTCGATCCGGGTTCCTTCTCACGAACGCCACTGACATCGAAGTGTTCAGCTGGCGCGTCGTAAAAATATAGATATTTCTGATAGTTGCAAGCTATTCACCAAATCGGCGCAGTCATGAGGTCCGGAGAATATCGCCCCTGAGAGACCGCTTCCGGGCCTCCCGGCGCAGGGGGCAGTGCTCAGCCCCACCCGCATAACCCTCGAAAACAACGAAAAAATCCGGCCGCAGCCGGATCGGGAGAACGCTTTCGCAGGGGCGAGTGGCGGAGAGGAAGGGATTCGA
>JABXIM010000061.1 GCA_013373085.1 Oceanospirillaceae bacterium
GCCAAGGCGTCGTGCAACCCATCTTGGGTGTCGGTTCGGCACTATGCATGCAGCCGACTCATTGTTGGGGTGCGCCGCGTCAACCCCGCTGAAAGCGGTTGAACAGGGTGCCAGTGCGGCTCCACCCCTCCTACTTTTGGTCCCCGGTTTCACACCAACCTGCGAAGAACATTTAAAAAGGCTGGGTCGGGGTTTTGAGCAAACCGGCGATACCAGAGGCTGCGCACGGCCCCTTCAAGCCGCCTATTACGCCCCGGTCACTCCAGACCGGACATATTGTGACCAGACACTAAGAGGTCAGGGGACGACAATGACGCCGAGGCGCTACATCCGTCATCCATCGGAGATACCGATCACCATACAGGCCACGGACCAAGCCCGCGATACGACGCTCAAGGACATCGGTCTGGGTGGACTCTGCATTCAAACCCGTGGGTGCCTGCCGCACCACATCGAGATCACAATCCGGATCCCGCTGCTGACGCCGTCATTCGAAGCCCGCGGCCGCGTAGCCTGGTGCCGCCACCTGGGACCGGACCGAGCACTGCTCGGTATCCGGTTCACCGACCCGGAAACCGCGTTCGCGGTTCGGATGATCGAGCAGCTGTGCCATATCGAGAGCTATCGCCGCCGCACCAGCGAGGAAAGCGGTCGCGAACTGAGTAGCCAGGAAGCCGCCCAGGAGTGGATCAGTCTCTACGCATCGCGTTTTCCGCATTAAGCGCGGGGTGCGCAATCGCGGCAGGGGAGTCGCTCCTACCCCACCGGCTCCAGGTGCTTGAGCTTCTCCAGTTCGTCGCGGTAATGCGCGGCGAGCTCGAATTCGAGGTTCTTCGCCGCTTCGTACATCTTGTCCTCGAGCTGACTGAGGGTTCGGGTTAGCTCCTTTGACGACATGGTGGCCGGATCGAGGGCATAGTCGGCGGCCTTTTCCGCCACCTTCTTGGCGCTTCGCGCCGCCTTTCGACCCGGTATTGTCGACGCCCCCTCCATGATGTCCGCCACCGACTTGCGGATGCCCCGCGGCACGATGCCATGCTCCTGGTTGTAGGCCATCTGCTTTTCACGCCGGCGCTCGGTTTCGGCCATGGCCCGCTCCATCGAGCCGGTGATGCGGTCGGCGTAGAGGATGGCGCGACCATTGACGTTACGTGCCGCACGACCGATGGTCTGAATCATGGAGGTTTCCGAACGCAGGAATCCCTCCTTGTCGGCATCGAGGATCGCCACCAGCGCCACTTCGGGCATGTCGATCCCTTCGCGCAGCAGGTTGATCCCCACCAGCACGTCGAACTGACCAATGCGCAGGTCGCGGATGATCTCGACACGCTCGACGGTATCGATATCGGAGTGCAGGTAGCGCACCCGCACACCATGCTCCTCGAGAAACTCGGTGAGGTCTTCGGCCATGCGCTTGGTCAGCACCGTCACCACCACCCGCTCTTCGTTGACCACCACCCGGTTGATCTCGGACAGCAGGTCGTCGACCTGGGTTTGAGCCGGCCGCACCTCGACCTGCGGGTCGACGAGGCCGGTCGGCCGCACCACCTGCTCGGCCACCTGCCCGGCGTTGGCGCCCTCGTACTTGCCCGGCGTTGCCGAGACGAAAATCATCTGCGGCGCCAGCGCTTCCCACTCCTCGAATTTCAGCGGTCGATTGTCCAGCGCCGACGGCAGGCGGAAGCCGTACTCGACCAGCGTTTCCTTGCGCGAACGGTCGCCCTTGTACATGGCGCCGAGCTGCGGAACGGTGACGTGGGACTCGTCGATCACCACCAGGGCATTGTCCGGCAGGTAGTCGAACAGGGTCGGCGGCGGCTCGCCGGCACCGCGCCCGGAGAGATAGCGGGAGTAATTCTCGATACCCGAACAGTAACCGAGCTCCATGATCATCTCGATATCGTACAGCGTACGCTGCTCGAGGCGCTGCGCCTCCACCAGCTTGCTGTTCTCGCGCAGCTGCTTGAGCCGCACCTGCAGCTCGTCCTTGATCTTCTCGACCGCCTCCAGCAACACCTCCCTCGGCGTCACGTAGTGGGTCTTGGGGTAGATGGTCACGCGGGGAACCTTGCGCAGCACCGCACCGGTCAGGGGATCGAACCAGCTGATCTGGTCGACTTCGTCGTCGAACAGTTCGATGCGCACCGCATCCCTTTCCGACTCCGCCGGAAAAATGTCGATGACGTCCCCGCGCACCCGGTAATTACCGCGGTGCAGCTCGACGTCATTGCGGGTGTACTGCAGCTCCGCCAGCCGTCGCAGGACCTGACGCTGATCGATTTCCTCGCCACGATCCAGGTGCAGCATCATTGACAGATAGGACTGGGGATCGCCGAGGCCATAGATGGCCGAGACAGTGGCGACGATGATGGCATCGTCCCGCTCCAGCAGCGCCTTGGTCGCGGAGAGCCGCATCTGCTCGATATGATCGTTGATCGAGGCGTCCTTCTCGATGAAGGTATCGGAGGACGGCACGTAGGCCTCTGGCTGGTAGTAGTCGTAGTACGAAACGAAGTACTCGACGGCGTTGTCCGGGAAGAATTCGCGGAATTCGCCATACAGCTGCGCCGCCAGGGTCTTGTTGTGCGCCAGAATAATGGTCGGGCGCTGCACCCGGGCGATAACGTTGGCCACGGTGAAGGTCTTGCCCGAGCCGGTCACCCCAAGCAGCGTCTGCGCCAGCAGGCCGTCTTCGATGCCCTCGACCAGCGTTTCGATGGCCGCGGGCTGGTCGCCTGACGGCTCGAAACCGGACTGAATTCTGAATCGCTGTTTCATACGGCCCTCACTCTTTGCGCAGCCGGCCATTATACCGGATTTGCACCGCTCAGGTTACCGAACTGCCTGCCGTCAAAACGACAAAATGGCGCCAAATTTTCGGTGCAGGCATTTAGACTGGACGGCGATTCGGCTATCATTATCCGGCTCTACCCCCTACAGTTCACGAGGGCTACGAGAGCCACGGACCCCGCACATGGCGTGCGAATCCCGTACCGACTAAACGAGAGGATTTTGGCTTGGACGTTCAACTTTCAGACCGCGTCAATAGTATCAAACCGTCCCCCACGCTCGCGGTAACCAACCGCGCTGCAGAACTGCGTGCGGCCGGCAAGAATATTATTGGTCTGGGCGCCGGCGAACCCGATTTCGACACCCCGGATCACATCAAGCAGGCCGCCATCAGCGCCCTGAATGAAGGCTTCACCAAATACACCGCCGTCGACGGCACTCCGGGTCTGAAAAAAGCCATTATTACCAAGTTCAAACGCGACAACGGCCTGGAATACGCGCCGAACCAGATTCTGGTCTCCTGCGGCGGCAAGCAGAGCTTTTTCAATCTGTCGCTGGCGCTGCTGAACGAAGGTGACGAGGTCGTGATCCCGGCGCCCTACTGGGTTTCCTACCCGGATATGGTGCTGGTCGCCGACGGCAAGCCGGTGATTGTCACCACCACCCAGGAACAGCGCTTCAAGATGACCGCCGAGCAGCTCGAAGCGGCCATCACCGATCGCACTCGCCTGGTCGTGCTGAACAGCCCGTCGAATCCGACCGGCGTCGCCTACAGCCTGGACGAACTCAAAGCCCTGGCGGAGGTGCTGAAGCGCCACCCGAACGTACTGATTGCCACGGACGACATGTACGAGCACATCCAGTTCTCGGACCAGCCGTTCTGCAACATCCTCAACGCATGCCCCGAGCTGTACGACCGCACCATCGTGCTCAACGGCGTTTCCAAGGCTTACTCGATGACCGGCTGGCGCATCGGCTACGCCGCGGGTCCGGCCAAGCTGATCGGCGCCATGAAGAAGATCCAGTCCCAAAGCACCTCGAACCCGACATCCATCGCCCAGGTCGCGGCCCAGGCCGCACTCGAAGGCGACCAGGGCTGCGTCGCCGAAATGGTCAAGGCATTCAAGCAACGCCACGACTACGTTATCGCCGCGCTGAACGACATCGAAGGCGTCGAGTGCATCCCGGCCGACGGCACCTTCTACGCCTTCCCGAGCTTCCAGGGCGTGATCGATGCCGACGATCGCTTCGAGAACGACCTCGACCTCGCCGAATTCCTGCTGAACGAGGCCGGCGTGGCCTTGGTACCGGGTTCCGCATTCGGTGCGCCGGGCAATATGCGCCTCTCCTTCGCCACCAGTCTGGAGACGCTGCAGGACGCCGTCGGCCGCATCAAGAAGGCCATCGAAGGCTAAGGCTCAGCAACGCCCGGCGGAAGTGGATCCGGGCGACCAGATGACTGACCAAGGGCTCCTGCGGGAGCCCTTTTTTGCACCCGCTCCCGCAGGTTGGGTCTGGCGACGAAGTCTCGTAACCGCCATGGACAGCGGGGATTCGCGATGCCCGGCCCAGGCCGGAGCCGGAAAACGTGTTACCACTGCATCGCTGCCCCCATCACACCGCTTACGATCCTCCCCTTTATATCCCGCTCCAGCGGCGTTAAACTGACCGTCTATTTTAGAACGACCGGTCTAGATGTAATGACGCGCGGACGCAAACCCGAACACTGCCGCAGCCACATCCTGGAAATGGGCATGGAATTGTTCGACCGCAACGGCTACCACGGCACCGGGTTGAAGGAAATTCTCGAGACCTGCCAGGTTTCACGCGGCTCGTTCTACAATTTCTTCGGCAGCAAGGAGGAATTCGCCGTCGAAATCATCCGCTATTATCAGGAACAGGCCTTCGACCACTGGAGTCTGCAACTGGATCCCGAATGCGACTACGCGGCTCAGCTGCGCCGCCAGATCGAGACCGAAATCGACCAGGGACGGGCGCACTGTTTCCGCATGGGCAGCCTGTTGGTAAACCTTTCCGGCGAGATCGGCGCGGCGTCGGATGCGTTTCGCAACGCCATCGCCGCCGCCACCGAGCGCCTGCTCGACGCCATCGAAAACGACATGCGCATCTGCCAGCGACAGGGCACTGTACGCAGCGACCTCAACCCCCGGGAACTGGCCGAGCTGATCTGGAACAGCTGGCAGGGCGCCCTGCTGCGAATGCAGGTCGAGGACTCGACCGAGCCATTGCGGACGATGGTGCGTATGCTGTGGGAACACCTATTGCCGGCACCGAACCGGACACTGGAGGGATCATGACACGCCGGTTACTGTTGCTCTTGCTGCTGGGCACACTCACCGCCGCGGTCCGGGCCGAAGAGGGCGGCCAACCGCCCGGGCTGCCGGCCGAGGTGGTCACGGTCACCACCCGCACCCTGATGCCCGGGATCGGTGCCATCGGCACCCTCGCCGCCAACGAGCAGATTTACCTGCGCCCGGAACAAAGCGGACGCGTGCAGCACATACGTTTCAACGAAGGCCAGGCGGTATCCGCCGGCGATGTCCTGATCGAGCTCGACGCTTCCATCTACGAAGCCCAGCTGCGGCAGGCCGAGGCGGAGCTCAACCTCAGCCGCCAGGCCTACAGCCGCGCCCAAAGCCTGCTGGCGCGCAAGGTCGGCTCCGAAACCGAACGCGACAACGCGCTGGCGCAACTGCGGGTCAACGAAGCCGAAGTCGAACTGGCCCGGACCCGCCTCGAGAAGATGACCCTACGCGCGCCGTTCGACGGCCTGGCCGGACTGCGCCAGGTTAGCCCCGGCGATTACGTCAGCGTCGGCCAGGATCTGGTGGCCCTGGTCGATGACCGCGCGATGAAGGTCGACTTCCGCATCCCGGAGATCTACCTGCCGTCGATACGTCCCGGCCAGCCGGTACGGGTACAGGTGGACGCTTTTCCGGGCCGCAGCTTCGACGGCGAAGTCTACGCCGTCGCGCCCGGCGCCGATGCCAGCAGTCACAGCCTGCGCCTGCGCGCGCGTATCCCCAATGCCGACGGGGCGCTGCGTCCGGGGCTATTTGTACAAGTCGAGCTGCAGGCCCGCGAGAAGACCCAGGCGCTGTTCGTACCCGAACAGGCAGTCATCGCCGACAGCGACGGTTTCAGCATCATGCGCGTGACCGGCGAGCGGCAGATCGAAATGGTGCGGGTCACTCTGGGACTGCGACGCCCCGGCGAAGTCCAGGTTGTCGACGGCCTCGAAAGCGGTGACGTCGTGGTCACTGCCGGCCAGCTGAAACTGCAGCCCGGCATGCCGGTAACCCCAATCCACGTCGATAACAACGAACAGGCACGGACGCCATGATCCTCTCGGACCTGAGCATCCGTCGCCCGGTTCTGGCGACGGTGATGAGCCTGCTGCTGCTGCTCATCGGCCTGATCGCATACGACCGGCTGACGGTTCGCGAATACCCCAAGATCGACCTGCCGGTGGTTACCGTCGAAACCACCTACCCCGGCGCCAGTGCCTCCATTATCGAGTCGCAGGTGACACAGGTGCTGGAAGACTCACTGGCCGGCATCGAGGGTATCGACTTCATGAGTTCGATCAGCCGCACCGAGCAGAGCCAGATCAGCATCACCTTCCGCCTGGAGCAGGACCCCGACGAGGCCGCCAACGATGTGCGCGACCGCGTCGGTCGGGTACGCGCCCTGCTGCCGGACGATATCGACGAGCCGGTGATCGCCAAGACCGAAGCCGACGCCCAGCCGATCATCTACCTGGCCTTTGCCTCAGAACGCCACAACCCGATGGAAATCACCAGCGTCGCCGACCGTCGCGTCAAGGATCGCCTGCAGACGGTTCCGGGCGTGGCCAATGTGCTGATCTTCGGCGAACGCCGCTATGCCATGCGCATCTGGCTGGACCCGGCGCGCATGGCCGCCTACGGCCTGATCCCGGAAGACGTCGAGGACGCCCTCGAGGCACAGAATATCGAGATCCCGGCCGGCCGTATCGAAAGCCGTGACCGGGAATTCACCATTCTGGCCCGCACCGATCTGAACCGGGTGCCGGAATTCGAGCGCATTATCGTGCGCAATGTCAACGACTATCCGGTACGGATCCGCGATATCGCCCGGGTCGAGCTGGCGCCGGAGAGCGAGCGCGTGATCACCCGTTTTCGCGGTGAAAGCGCCGTCGCCCTGGGGGTGGTCAAACAGGCGACCGCCAATCCGCTCGACGTTTCGCGCGGCATCCGCACCGAACTGGCCGCTCTGGAAGAGACGCTGCCAGAGGGTATGCGGGTCGAGGTCGCCTACGACTCCTCGGTATTCATCGATGAATCGATCCAGTCGGTCTATGTCACCCTGCTGCAGGCCGGCGCTCTGGTAGTGCTGGTGATATTCCTGTTCCTGCGCAATCCGCGTGCGACGTTGATCCCGGTGGTGACCATACCGCTGTCGCTGATCGGCGCCTTCGCGATGATGTGGCTGTTCGGCTTCAGCATCAATACCCTGACACTGCTGGCGCTGGTGCTGTCGATCGGTCTGGTGGTCGACGACGCCATCGTGATGCTGGAAAACATCTATCGCCACGTCGAGGACGGTCTAGACCCGATACAGGCGGCATTCAAAGGCAGCCGCGAGATTGCCTTCGCAGTCATCGCCACCACTCTGACGCTGGTCGCGGTATTCGTACCGCTGTCGTTCAGCGAGGGCCGCACCGGTCGTCTGTTTACCGAATTTGCGCTGACGCTGGCCGGCGCGGTCGTGGTTTCAACCTTCGTGGCCCTGACGCTGTCGCCGATGATGGCCTCCCGCACCCTGCATCACGATACCCGGCATTCGGCAATCTTCAACCTGATCGAAGGCTGGCTGCAGGCGCTGATCCACGGCTACCGGCGACTGCTCGAGCGCGTGCTGGACTCGCGGGCGCTGACACTGACGATCATGATCGCGAGCCTGGGCTGCGGCAGCTGGCTCTACAGCCAGTTGCCGGAGGAATTGGCGCCATACGAAGACCGCGGCACCATCCTCACCTTCAGCATCGCCCCGGAAGGCTCGACGCCGGATTACGTCGACCGCTACGCACGCCAGCTCGAGTCCATCGTACGCGAAATACCGGAACAGAACCGTTACTTCACCGTCATCGGCTTCCCCACCGAAACCAACAGCCTGACGTTTGTCGGCCTCAAGCGCTGGGAGGACCGCGAACGCAAGCAGCAGACGATTACCGAATCTCTGTCCGGACGCCTGTACGGAGAAGTCGCCGGCACGCTCTCGTTCGCCATGAATCTGCCGTCACTCGGCCAGAGCCCGATTTCGCGCCCGGTGGAATTCGTCATCCGCTCCCATGCCGACTACCGCGAGCTCAAGCGCATCAGCGACGAACTCATGGGCCGGGTACGCGACAACCCCGGATTCATCCAGCCCGACAGCGACCTCAAGCTCAATAAGCCCGAGCTGCAGCTCTGGGTCGACCGCGACAAGGCCTCCGACCTCGGCGTCGAGATCGACGACATCGGCCGCGCACTCGAATCCTATATGGCAGGGCGCAACGTCACCCGCTTCAAGCGCGAGGGCGAGCAGTACGACGTCATCGTCCAGGTCGAGGACCGTGAACGGCGCACGCCGGGCGACCTGTCCGCGATCTATGTCCGCAGTCCCGACGGCGGCATGGTACAGCTCGCCAATCTGGCACGTATCGACGAAACGGTGGCGCCGAAGGAGCTCAACCACTTCGACAAGGCGCGGGCCCTGACCATCCAGTCGGTGCTGTCCCCCGATTACAGCCTCGGCGAGGCACTGACCTTCCTCGAGGACAATCTCCGGGAGATCGCCCCCGAAGCCGGCTTCGATTTCACCGGTCCGTCACGGGAGTTCCGCGAGTCCTCGAGCAGTCTGCAACAGACCTTCGCACTGGCGCTCTGCTTCATATTTCTGGTGCTGGCGGCGCAGTTCGAAAGCTTCCGCAACCCGCTGATCATCCTGCTGTCGGTGCCACCTGCGTTGTTCGGGGCCCTGCTGGCGCTCTATCTCAGCGGCGGCACCCTCAGTGTCTACAGCCAGATCGGCCTGATCACGCTGGTCGGACTGGTGACAAAGCACGGCATCCTGATTGTCGAATTCGCTAACCAGCTGCAGGACCAGGGGCTCGCGTTGCGCGATGCCATCCTGCGCTCGGCGTCGCTGCGGCTGCGACCGATCCTGATGACCACCGGCGCCACCATACTCGGCGCCCTGCCGCTGGCCATTGCCAGCGGCGCGGGTGCGGAGTCGCGCCAGCAAATCGGCTGGGTTATCGTGGGCGGCATGCTGTTCGGTACGCTGCTGACCCTGTTTGTCATTCCAACCGTGTACAGTTATTTCGGTAAGCGTACCTTCCGGGACGTCAGACCGGTTCACAATCTTTAACAGAGGACGCTAAGTGTGAAACGACTCTCTCCCCTCTTCCGACCGGCCCTGCTGGCTCTGGGAATCAGCTGCGCCTCGGGCGCGGTACAGGCGGGCAGCCTGGCCGAACTGTTCGATCTCGCCGTGTCCAACGATCCCCAGATCCGCTCCGCGGCCGCCGCCATGCGCGCCGGCCAGGAAGCGTTGCCCCAGGCCCGCTCGCAGCTGCTGCCAAACCTGCAACTGGGTGCCGACTCGACCTGGACCGACACCGAGAACTCCGGCAGCTTCGACAGCGAAGGCGTGACCCTGAGCCTCAACCAGTCGGTATTCTCGGCTGCGCGCTGGTACAACCTGCGGCGCGGCGAGGCATTGTCACGGCAGGCCGAGCTGGTATTCGACCAGGCTCAACAGACGCTGATCCTGCGTTCCGTCAGCGCCTATCTCGACGTGCTTCGAGCCATGAACAACCTCGAAAGCGCCCTCGCCGAGGAGCGCGCCATCAAGCGCCAGCTCGACCAGGTTAACGCCCAGTTCGAAGTCGGCCTGATCGCCATTACCGATGTTCAGGAAGCCCAGGCCAGCTACGACAACTCGGTGGTGCGCCGGATCGAGGCGGAAGGCGATCTCGACAACAGCTACGAGGCCCTGGACCGGCTGGCGGGCAAACCGTTCCGAGATGTCACCAAGCTCAAGGCGGACTATCCGATCGAGCCGCCACAACCGGCCGCGCCTGAGCCCTGGCTGGAAAAGGCCTGGCAGAACAACCTCGGTCTGCAGGTCGCCGACAGCAGCATCGAGGCGGCGCGGCGCTCGGCCCAGTCCGCCCGCGCCGGGCACTACCCGACACTCGACCTCAATGCCAGCTATGACACCGACACCAGCAATATCAGCGGCTTCGACAGCGGCGATACCAGCACCGTCGCACTGTCTTTCAACCTGCCGCTGTACCAGGGCGGTCTGACCAGCTCCCAGTCGCGCGAAGCCGAAGCACTGCTGGATCAGGCGATGCAGGACCGCCAGGACACTCTGCTCGCGGTGACCCAGCAAACCCGCAGCCTGCTGCGCAACCTGCGCACCAATGTGGAAAGCGTCAAGGCACGCGCGCAGAGCATCCGCTCCGGCGAAACAGCGCTGGAGGCGACGCAGGAAGGTTTCAATGTCGGTACCCGAAACGTCGTCGACGTGCTGAATGCCGAGCGCAACCTCTATGCCGCGCGGCGCGATCACGCCAATGCCCGGCTCGACTACATCGCCAACCTGTTCAGTCTGAAACAGCAGCTCGGCACCCTCAACCCGGGCGATCTCGCGACACTCGACAAGTGGCTCGAGGCCGAAATCGCCAACGGCTAAGACAGCCGCCATCGCTGCAGGCAATTTGCTCCCAACGGGTGAAAAACCGGCGCATTGCGCCGGTTTTTCGGTATCATAGAAGCACTCGGTGATTGGAACGCACCTGAACGACCGGCGCACGCCCCCGAGACTCGTGACAAGGTATGACCCCCAGTTCATGCACCGTACCCGACCGAGGGTTCGCGCATACTGGAGACATCGACCACTTTCCCCCTTAACCCTTGAAAAACCGCCCAACACCGTGTCCCGGCAGCCGGAGGAGTGATATGAGCGAACTGCTGACCCAGATACTGGAGAAAGTAAGGGTCGCCTATGTGCAGGCCATGCAGGAAGGCGACTATCAGCAGCCCTACCTGACGGCAGAACGGCTGTGTCAGGAACAGCTGCACATCGACGCCGACGCCCTGGCCAGGATCATCGATGAAGACCCGACACTGCTGGCCGCCCGCGCAGGCGAACTGGTGCAGGACCCGGCAGAAAGCGAAAACCCATCCGTCGGCGCAATAATCTGCTGCAACATCGTGGCAGCGGCAATGGATGGACTACTGACGGTGGCCGTCGAGCACGACTGGCTCGACGTCGATGACGAAGGCAACGTCCTGGTCGACGACACCGAATTGAGCGATGGGCGCCCGGCCAGCATTCGCGTCGACTACAGCCGCTCCGCCCAGGCACTGGAAAATGCCGGCCAGCCCGGCGCCAGCCGCCTGTCGAAACTGTTTCAGGCCGCCGAGGCGGAATATACGCGACTGCTCGACAGCGAAGTGCATGACGCCTACCAGCTGGCCCTTCGCACATCGTCGGACTATGCCATCTTCGCGCCCGAGGATATCGCGCCACTGATCGCCGAGAATCCGCTACTGCTGGGCCTGCGCCCCGATGGACTGGTCGATCCGGATCTGTTCGAGGGCGACCCTCCCGCCGGCATCATCATCAGCAGCCACCTGACCCATATGCTGCTGCAGCAGTTGCTGGAGATCGCCTCCGAGCGCGGCGCACTGGCGCGGGACAGCTCCGGCCACCTGATCCTGCCGGCCGATGACGAGGAAACCAGTCCGCAGCTGCATTGAACCTAGGCTGGGTGCAGGCGCAGAGCACCGAAACCCGACACAAAAGCTCAGCTGCAGCAGACACGGCAAGAACGGGTGTAAGATTACGCTTCGCTCCACCCAACCTGCGAAAAACCTTCGGAAACATACAAAAAAGGCGCCATCCTCCGGGACGACGCCTTTTTTTGTGCCAACGATCACATCAATGCATGGTGATGCCGATCGGCGCCACACTGTGCTTGTGGTTGTCGAACACCTCGCGTAGCTCCGCCAGCGGACGCAGACCGTAGTCCCGCGGATCCTTGGGCTGCTCGAGCCAGTCCAGCGTCCAGATGCGGGTCATCAGCTCGTATTCGCCGATCAGCGCATCCAGGAAGATCATCACGGCCTCGACACGCGGATCCAGATCCAGCTCCCGTGGCACGTCCTCGAGATAAACCTCCAGACGCAGCTTGCCATCGACCTCGCGCAGCGCGAACCAGAAGTCGCGCAGCTCGCAAAACTCTTCACCGACACTGATGTGCTTCGGCACCGGATCGTAGCGATGATTGAACGCCTTGAAATGGATGCCCGTAAGCTGCGGCGCCGCGCCGACCAGGCTCAACACCGAACTGATCGATTCGGGGTATCCGTCGCAGCCAAATATCATCTCGACCGGACCTTCGTCCTCGTCGCGCTCGAAGTGAAACGTCAGGTTACGGTCGATCTTGCGCAGGATGTCGTTGTACTGGCTCAGCAGCGCATCGGCTTCGAACTGGTTGTTCTGCTGACTGTGCAGCAACTGGTCGATGGTTTGTTCGACCTGCTGCCAGAACTCATTGATCTGTTTACGATTCTGCTTCATGAACTCTATCAGATGGGCTGCAGCAGCCGGCTCAGGTACGGGGTACCACGACACCGGTCTGTCCCTGGTATTTGCCATTGCGGTCCCGGTAGGAGGTTTCGCAGACTTCGTCTGCGCCGAGGAACAGCATCTGGGCAACGCCTTCGTTGGCGTAGATTTTCGCAGGCAGCGGGGTGGTATTGGAAAACTCCAGCGTCACATGGCCTTCCCACTCGGGCTCCAGCGGAGTGACATTGACAATGATACCGCAGCGGGCATAGGTACTTTTGCCCAGGCAGATGGTCAGCACGTCCCGCGGAATACGGAAATATTCGACCGTGCGGGCCAGCGCGAAGGAGTTCGGCGGAATGATACAGACGTCGGACTGCACATCAACGAAGCTGCCGTCGTCGAACGCCTTGGGGTCGACAATGGACGAGTTGATGTTGGTAAAGATCTTGAATTCGTCGGCGCAACGCACATCGTAACCGTAGCTAGAAGTGCCATAGGAGACGATCGCGCCCTTGTCGGTGCGGCGCACCTGGCCCGGCTCGAACGGCGAGATCATCTCGCTCTCGGTTGCCATGCGGCGAATCCAGCGATCGGATTTGATACCCATAGAGTGTCCGTCAATCGAAAATACTGTCTGAAAAGCGCGCTATTCTACCTTTTTGCCCCCCTGCTGGATAGGGCATAAGGCGACGCTCTTACGGGAATCGATCCGCGCAAGAGCGCTTGGACAGCACAACGGATCAAGCCGCGGGTGCGCCTCAGTCGTTCTCGACGCTGATGGTCGGAATCGGTCCCGCCGTCTCATTGCGGTTGGCGATGTGTCCCGCGATGCGGCGAGCAATCTCGAGATAAGCCTGTCCGGCCGTGCCATCCGGATCAGCCACCACGGTCGGTCGGCCTGAATCCGTTTGTTCGCGAATCTGCAATGACAGCGGCAGCGAGCCAAGCAGTTCCGTGTCGTACTGGGCAGCAATGCGTTCGCCGCCGCCGGCGCCGAAAATAGGCTCTTCATGACCACAGTTGCTGCAGATATGGGTGCTCATGTTCTCGACGATACCCAGTACCGGAATATCGACCTTGCGGAACATTTCAATCCCCTTGCGGGCGTCCAGCAGTGCAATATCCTGCGGCGTGGTGACGATAACCGAGCCCGTCACCGGCACTTTCTGCGACAGCGTCAGCTGCACGTCGCCGGTCCCCGGAGGCATGTCGATGAACAGGTAGTCGAGGTCGTCCCAGTGGGTCTGGGTCAGCAGCTGCTGCAGCGCACCGCTCACCATCGGCCCGCGCCAGACCATCGGTGTAGTCTCGTCGATCAGGTAGGACATCGACATCGTCTGCAGCCCCAGGGTCCGGATCGGCTTGAAGTATTTACCATCGTCCGACTCCGGATGGGTACCGGGCTCAACCCCGACCATCAGCCCGAGGCTGGGACCGTAGATATCGGCATCGAGTACGCCAACACGGGCGCCGGCGTGAGCCATTGCCAGCGCCAGGTTGATGGTGGTGGTCGATTTACCGACACCGCCCTTGCCCGATGCCACAGCGACGATATTGCGCACACCCGCCAGGTTCGGCAGGTTGCCCTGCGCTTCGTGCGGACGAACATGCTGACGAATCTCTACCTGAACCTCGCAACCGACGGCGGCGGCGAGGCGCTGGCTCAGTTCCGCGGCCAGGGCATCACGGATATCGGCACAGGGATAACCGAGTGTCAGTATCACCAGCAGGTGCCCCTGCTCCTCCCGCACCTCGGTCAGCGCGCCGGCACTGACAAAGTCGCGACCGAGGTAGGGATCCTGGTGTTGACTCAGGGTGGCTTCGATCCGCTCTCGGTACTGCTGCATGGCTGATTCCGCTCCTGTCGCCTGCCGGCGGCCAAATAGTTTTTCCAACACGGGGCTGTGCTCTCGACATTAACCAACTTAATTAGTCGGGTATTATTGCCGTTTTACGGTACGGCGTCCAGTGTCCGGCGCGACACAGACTGCTCTCTGTACGCCGTCGCCGAGGTGACTCGACGGCAAAGGCGAGGTAAGCCCTCGCAAAGACATGTAGTTGCTCACGCAGCGTCGACTGGTCGATGTCGCACAGCCAGTGGTGCAGCGGCAACAGGGTTGCGTCTGTTGATATGCCTGCAGAGATCATCGAGATTTCGAAACACCGAATGCGATGCCGCCGATATAGCCAATGGCGGCAGCAATGCGGCGGGTACAAAGCGCCTCGATGCCCTGCCCGTCCGGTAACCGGAAGCCCGCTCCCGGGCCTCTTCTACGCTGTGTTCACGGGCTTTATCCGCACCAGCCCATCTTTATAAACAGCGTTTGAAAACCGAATCAATAATTGCTAAACCGTGCTCACCAAGTAAATTGCGCATTTATCCCCACTCCGGCCATAGTGGCGTCGCGGATAAGCATCTCTTGATTTAGGGTGCTATCTGCCTGTAAATTCTGAACTTCTCCTTCCATCAAGTTTCGGTCGCGCCTGCTGCTGCCGAGATTCTTAATACAGCCGGTATTTGATGAGCGACGATAAATTAATCGAGTGGCTGCTGACCTTCAGCATGGAAGAGCTGCTCGATCTAGAAACCAAACTCAAGCAGAAAATCCGGGCCCTCGAAAGGGAACGCGCCAGGGAGGCGGAACGGCAGAAACAGGCGGCGGAAGCCGAACGCGCAAGACAGGAAGCGGACGCGGCCGCACGTCGCGAGCGCGAAGCAGAGGAACGCGCAAGGCTCGAAGCGCAAGCCCAGCAGCGTAAACGCGAGGAAGCCGAACGCCTGGCCGCCGAGAAAAAGCCCCGGCCTCTGCCCACCAACTTTTACGCCAGCGTCGATCAGCTGGCCGCCAGCCAGGGGCTCGATATCAGCGGTCTGATGTCGGAAATCGCGAAGAAGACGGCGAAGAAGCCAGCTCCGCCGGGCAAAGGCGGCAACGGCAGACGGTAAAAAAGGCGCAGGCCCTTAGGTGGTAAGCTGCAAGCAGTGTTTTCTGATGCCTGCAGCCCGTAGCGGTCAGTTTGTCACTTTCTTTACCAGATAAACCCCGCACTCCAGGTGCTCGGTATACGGGAACTGGTCGAACATGGCGAAGCGCTCGATACGGTGGGTGCGCGTCAGCTCCGCAAGATTTTGCCGAAGTGTCTCGGGGTTGCAGGAAATATAAACGATATTGGGATACTCGCTCACCTGCTTCACCGTGTCCGGGTCCAGCCCGGATCGGGGCGGATCCACCAGCACAGTGGTAAAGTCGTAACCGCCCAGATCCAGATGAGCGGTACGACGTGCCTGCCGCTCGCCTTTGAGCACCTGCGAGAACTCCTCCGACGACATCCGGATCACATCGATATTGTCGATGCCGTTTTCGGCAATATTGAACTCTGCCGCTCGTACCGACACCTTGGCAATTTCGGTCGCCACCACGCGGCGGAAATTCTGCGCCAGCGGTAGTGTAAAGTTGCCATTGCCACAATAGAGCTCCACCAGATCGCCGCCGGCATCACAGGTCACATCCAGCGCCCAACCGACCATCGACCGACACACCTCCGCGTTGGGCTGAGTGAAGCAGTTCTCCACCTGCTTGTAGCGATAGGCGCGGCCGTTGATCTCCAGCTGTTCGATAACGAAGTCGCGTGACAGTACGTGCTTGCTCTTGCGCGAACGGCCGATGATGTCGATATTGAAGCGCTGCGCCAGCTCACGGGCCCTGTGTTCCCAGGCATCATCCAGCGGACGGTGATACAGCAGCGTCACCAGCAGCTCGCCGGACAGGGTGCTGAGAAAGTCGACCTGAAACAGCCTGAAACGCATCAGCGGGTCCGGCCGGATCTCGTCGAGCAGCGCGAACATCACCTCATGAATGCGACGCGACACCATGCGGCACTCGCGCAGCGGCACGGGCGCATGCTTGTTGCCCGGTTCGAACATCACGTAGTCGAGGTCGTCACCGTCGTGCCATACCCGGAACTCCGCGCGCATGCGGTAATGTTCGACCGGCGACTCGAACACTTCGATACCGGGCAACTCGAAAGCAGCGAAGTCCTGCTTCACAGTCTCGAGTTTCTCGGCCAGCAGCGCCTGGTACTGGGAAGGGTCAACGTTGGGTAGGGCCATCTTCTTTTCGGATCCGGAGTCTGGTTTCGGGCGAGCAAAAGCGCGGCATTCTAGCAGCCCCCCCCACTATGGCAAAGCCCGAACCGGCATTCAGGCGCTGCGTTGCCCGCCCTGCAGCTGCAACCGGTACTCGTTGGCCATCATCTTCCACTGCGGCAAACGCTGATGCACCTGCAGGCGCTCAAGGTACGACACGCTGAGGCGGCATGAAAGGTCGGCTCCGAGGCTGTTGGCCAGCGGCGGCAACAGCGCATCAGCCGCGTGCACCGCCGTCAAGGGCTCGAAGTCGGTACCCGGCGAGGTCGCCGGGAAATGATGCAGCAGCACCGCTTCCACGACTTTGAACGGCAGATTCCAGAGCCCCAGCAGAAAGGCGGCAGCCTCCGCGTGGGTGAGCCCGAGACGCATCTTCTCCATCGCATATACCGGCTGCTTCAGTTTAACCGCTTCTTCCATCAGTGCCTGGTAATCGGCCGGATCCTTGTTGGCCAGCACCGCAATGCCGAAGTCGAGCAACAGACCGGCAAGAAAGGCTTGACCTTGCAGATTGCGGTCAAGCCCGCCGTCGGCCGCTATCTTCTGAGCCAGCCGCGCGACCAGCATCGAGCGCTGATGCAGCTTGGAGAATGAGAACACATTCCATTGCTCGCGCTGGCGGTAACGGCTGAACAAATGGGTCGCAAGCATCAGGTCTCGAATCATGCGTATCCCGACGATGGTGACCGCCTCGTCGATCCGGCTGATCTGGCGTCGCAGGCCGAACAGCGCCGAGTTCACAAGCTGCATCAGCTTGGCTGCGATAGCGGGGTCCTGTTCGACGATGCGGGCGATAGCGGCGGCATCGGAAACATCGGAATTGAGAGCCTCGCTGAGCTCGCGGTAAACCGTCGGTAACGTCGGCAGCCGCCCCAGGCCACTGATGTAGTCGCGGATCGCCGTCTTGTGCACCAGCCCTTCGATCTTCATGGCGTATTCGATGGCTACGACGACATCGGCCCCGGAACAGGTATCGGGAAGGATACGATGCGCAACCTCCAGGGCCCGGGCAGAGCTCGCCGGCGTCATGTATCCGCTGATCAGGATACGGACCACATCAGGCTTGTTTTCCATGACGCGCTGCAGCAGCTCCAGCGCCCGGTAAGGCTGCTGCTGCGCCACCACGATCAGCACACGGCAGCCGAACTGACGCAACTGAGGCATGATCTGGTTTTCATCGTCGAGATTCAGCAGATCCCAGCCTTCCCGGGCGCCGACCTCATACGAAATGCCGCGATGACTGGCCCTGGAATCGCAGAAAAGTATCCGGCAGGGCAGACTGGCCTTCGATGCAGCGCTCATAGGTTCCCTCTCATGTTCACTTTCTCGGCTTCGATTGCCGTAACCGGGACGGACGTCGGTTCATAACATCGCCCAAAAGGCGTAGAATTCGACCACTTTGCCTTCAGTCTATCAGGTTTCATTAGCCGCATTATGACCAATAGTAAGCGTAAGATCCTCGTTACCAGCGCGCTGCCCTACGCCAACGGCCCGATCCACCTGGGCCACCTTGTGGAATACATCCAGACCGATATCTGGGTGCGCTTCCAGAAGCAGCGCGGCCACGATTGCACCTACGTCTGTGCCGACGATGCGCACGGTACTCCGATCATGCTCAAGGCTGACCAGATGGGCATCACGCCGGAGCAGCTGATCGCGAAAGTCAGCGAGGAGCACCAGAGGGACTTCGCCGGCTTCATGGTCGGCTTCGACAACTACTACTCGACCCATTCGCCGGAAAATCGCGAATTTGCCTCGCTGATCTACCGGCGCCTGAACGATGCCGGCCATATCGCCCGCCGCACTATTACCCAAGCGTTCGACCCGGAGAAACAGATGTTCCTGCCGGACCGTTTCGTCAAGGGCGAATGCCCGAAATGCGGCGCCGCCGACCAGTACGGTGATTCCTGTGAGGCCTGCGGCGCTACCTACAGCCCGACCGAGCTGAAGAATGCCTACTCCGCGGTTTCCGGCGCCAAGCCGGTAGAGAAGGAGTCCGAGCATTTCTTCTTCAAGCTCGGCGACTTCGAGCAGTTTCTGCGCAGCTGGGTTGACCGCCACGTGCAGCAGCAGATGATCCACAAGCTCAACGAGTGGTTCGATGCCGGCCTGCAGCAATGGGACATCTCCCGCGACGCCCCCTACTGGGGCTTCGAGATTCCCGATGCGCCGGGCAAGTATTTCTACGTCTGGCTCGATGCACCGATCGGCTACATGGCCAGTTTCAAGAACTGGTGCGACCGCAACGGCATCGACTTCGACGAATACTGGAACGCCGCCTCCGAGACCGAGCTCTATCACTTTATCGGCAAGGATATCGCCTACTTTCACACCCTGTTCTGGCCGGCGATGCTCGAGGGCGCCGGGTTCCGCAAACCCAACGGGGTCTTCTGTCACGGTTTTCTGACCGTTAACGGCCAGAAGATGTCGAAATCCCGCGGCACCTTCATCATGGCCGAGACCTATCTCAAGTACCTGCGCCCGGAATACCTGCGCTACTACTTCGCCGCCAAGCTTGGCTCCGGCATCGACGATATCGATCTCAGCCTCGACGACTTCCGCATGCGCGTCAACGCGGACCTGGTCAACAAGGTGGTCAACATCGCCTCGCGCTGCGCCGGCTTCATCGCCAAGAAATTCGACGGCCAGCTCGGCGATAAACTGGTACAGCCCGAGCTCTACGACGACGCGGTCCGTGCCGGCGAATCGATTGCCGAAGCCTACGAAAAGCGCGAATACGCCCGCGCCATGCGCGAGATCATGCATGTCGCCGACCGCGCCAATCAGTATATTGATGCGGCCGAACCCTGGGTGCTGGCGAAGCAGGAAGGTCGGGAGCAGGAGGTGCAGGACTGCTGCACCCTCGGCATCAACCTGTTCCGGGTCATCATCAGCTACCTGGCACCGGTCCTGCCACAGGTGGCCGAGGAAGCGGCCCATTTCCTCAATCTGGACAGCCTCAATCTAACCGACGGCTTCGAATGGAATGCAATCGAGTCGCCGCTGCTGAACCACCGCATCAACAAGTTCAAGCCGCTGATGCAACGTGTCGAGCCCGACGCAATCGACAAGGTGATCGAGGACTCGAAGCAGTCGCTGGCCGCCGCAGCAGCCGCAGCCCCGGCGCAGAAGGCGGAGCCGGCACAGGAACCGATCGCCGACACCATCGAGTTTCCCGACTTCGCCAAGGTGGACCTGCGCGTTGCGAAGATCGCCAAAGCCGAACACGTCGAAGGCGCCGACAAGCTGCTGCGACTGACGCTCGACCTGGGCGGTGAAACCCGCAACGTCTTCGCTGGCATCAAGTCCGCCTACGCGCCGGAGCAGCTAGAAGGCAAGCTCACCGTGATGGTCGCCAACCTGGCGCCGCGCAAGATGAAGTTCGGCGTTTCCGAAGGCATGGTGCTGGCGGCAGGCCCGGGCGGCAAGGATCTCTGGATCCTTGAACCGCACGATGGCGCTCAGCCGGGTATGCGGATCAAGTGACGCGTTAAACGTTAACGATCGTTGACCTGCCGGGACACCGGCTCAATGCAAGGGCAGGCCTGGGGCCTGCCCTTTTTTGTATTCGTAGCATTAAAATCGCTTCCTGCCACGCCCCTCCTCTTCAGTGCCCGACCGCCCTGCACCGCCTCGCCCCATATTTATCCTTACGCCCCACAAATTCGCAATTTACTTATTTAGCAATATCTAATATATTGCACGCATTCGCTATCCAGTGGAGATCTCCGCCATGACCAGCCGCATCCGGCACCTCGACGCAGCAGCCTTTGCCCAGCTTAGCGCACAACAGCCCTGTACCGTGGTAGATGTACGCAGCGGTGCCGAATATCGCAGCGAGCGCCTGCCCAACACCGTCCATATTCCGCTGCAGGAACTGCCGGACGCCGGTAACAGACTCGAGCCCGTCACCCCCGGGGATACGCTTTACCTGCTATGCCAGAGCGGCAAGCGCGCGGCTTCCGCGGCGCAAGCCCTGAGCCAGCAACAGCATTGCGAGCTGGTGGTGATCGAAGGTGGTCTGAACGCACTGAAACAGCAGGGCGTTAAGCTGGAGCGCAGCAAGGCGGGCCTGTCGCTGGAGCGCCAGGTGCGCATTGCGGCCGGCGCACTGGTATTGCTCGGCGTGCTGCTCGGCAGCCTGGTGCACCCGGCGGGCTTTGCGCTGAGTGCCTTCGTCGGCGCCGGGCTGATGTTCGCCGGCATCACCGACTGGTGCGGCATGGCGCTGTTGCTGGCACGCATGCCCTGGAACCGATAACACCGCTCACAGGTGCCCGGCGACGACGTCCGGGCCATCTGCCAAACCTGTTCCGAAAAAAGCGCGAGTGTGGACTACGAATTGACGGAGTAGTCCGCGTATCGCGCCACTTTGTGTCCTCCCCCCGCCGCGTCCAGTTGCGTATGGCCCCCAACTGCACCATTTTTAAAGAACGTCCGTAACGCAACTTCCCAGACGGTGCACTTTAACGGGGCATCGTCTACCTTTAGATCGTTTAGGCATAAAGGCCGTCGTGTTTACTTAACGGTGAGCGCTATCAGCGGGAACACCGGCTGGCAGCGCTTCTCAAGCCTCCGACAACACAAGCGACCTGCCTGACGACTATCAACAATAAAAACCGGCACGGCTTTTGCTGTGCCACTCGAGAAGTATCTGCCATCCGGTGGTACTCAGCCACCGGATGGCGATCACGAGAGCAGAGGACCGATCTCAGGAGGATCACCCGATGATGAAGAAAACGCTAGCAGCCGCGATTCTCGCCACCACCGCACTGTCGGGCGCGGCGATGGCCGAGGGTACACTTGAAGCGGTCAAGGGTCGCGACCTGCTGCAGTGCGGCGTGACCAACGGCGTACCCGGTTTCTCGGTGCCAGATGAGCAGGGTAACTGGCAGGGCCTGGATGTCGATGTCTGCAAGGCCGTGGCGGCCGCGGTCCTCGGCGATGCCGGCAAGGTCAAATATATCCCCCTGACCGCCAAGGAGCGTTTCACCGCGCTGCAGTCCGGCGAAATCGACGTGCTGTCCCGCGTCACCACCTGGACCCAGACCCGCGATACCCAACTGGGCCTCAATTTCACCGGCGTCACCTATTACGACGGCCAGGGTTTCCTGGTGAAGAAAGACCTCGGACTGCAAAGCGTCAAGGAACTCGACGGCGCCACTGTGTGCGTCCAGTCCGGCACCACCACCGAGCTCAACCTGGCGGACTACTTCCGCGCCAACGGTCTGAACTTCACCCCGGTGGTCTTCGATACCAACGAGCAGGCCGCCAGCAGCTTCGACTCCGGCCGCTGCGATGCCTTCACCACCGACCTGTCCCAGGCCTACGGGCTGCGCACCCGCATGAGCGATCCGGATGCGGTCGTCGCGCTGCCTGAGGTCATTTCCAAGGAACCGCTGGGCCCCGTCGTGCGACAGGGTGACGACCAGTGGTTCAATATCGTCAAGTGGTCTCTGTTCGCGATGCTCAACGCGGAGGAGCTGGGCGTCACGTCCGCCAATGTCGACGAGATGAAGAGCAGTGAGAATCCGAACATCAAGCGCCTGCTGGGCATCGACGGTCCCAAGGGCAAGGGCCTCGACATCGCCGACGACTGGGCTTACCAGATCGTCAAGCAGGTCGGCAACTATGGTGAAGCCTTCGAGCGCAACGTTGGCATGGGCTCGGCGCTGAAGATCGATCGTGGTATCAACGCCCTGTGGAACCAGGGCGGTTTCCAGTACGCACCGCCGATGCGCTGATCTGTCGGGGTCTTCCGACAACGCCGGCGGAGCCTCTCCGCCGGTTGATGCAGCTCCTCGAGGCGCCCTACCACGGCCTCACTGAGGGAGGACACCATGTCCAAAGAGAAGTCCCGGGCCCACGAGGCCCCTGCCCGGAAGAAACACGACAGCGGAACCCGTTTCTGGAACGATCCTGGCAAGCGCGCGCTTGTATTCCAGACACTGCTGATCGGTATACTCGGGTTCCTGATCTATACCGTCGTCGACAACACGCTGCACAACCTCGAAACCCGCGGCATTACCACCGGTTTCGACTTTCTTCACGAGGAAGCCGGGTTCGGCATCCCGCTTTCGCTGATCGACTACACCGAGGCCGACAGTTACGGCCGTACCTTCATCGTCGGCCTGCTCAACACCGTGCTGGTGTCGGTACTCGGCATCATTGCCGCTACCGTGCTCGGCTTCATGCTGGGCGTGGCCCGGCTGTCCGACAACTGGCTGGTCGCCAAACTGTCGACCCTATACATCGAGATATTCCGCAACATCCCACTGCTGCTGCAGATTTTCTTCTGGTATTTCGCGGTGCTGAGAGCTCTGCCCTCGCCGCGACAAAGCATCGAACTGTTCGGAGGCTTTCTCAATATACGAGGTTTTTCGGTACCCAAACCTGTCCCTGAGGACGGCTTCGGGCTGGTGGTCGCCGCCTTTGTCATCGCCATTGTCGCCAGCGTGATTCTGGTGCGCTGGAATCACAAACGCCAGGATGCCACCGGCCAGATCTTTCCCGCCGGCTGGGTCAGCGCGGGCCTGATCGTCGGCCTGCCACTGCTGACGTTTCTCGTATCCGGCATGCCACTGTCGCTGGACCGCCCGGAGCTGCGTGGATTCAACTTCACCGGAGGCATGACACTACTGCCGGAACTGGTCGCACTGTGGCTGGCGCTGACCATCTACACCGCGGCCTTTATCGCCGAAACCGTCCGTGGCGGCATTCTGGCAGTGCCCAAGGGCCAGCTGGAAGCATCATCGGCACTCGGGTTGCCGAAACGCCGTACCCTGCGCCTGATCGTCATTCCGCAGGCAATGCGCGTGATCATCCCGCCATTGACCAGCCAGTACCTGAACCTGACCAAGAACTCGTCGCTGGCCACCGCCATCGGCTATCCCGACCTGGTGTCGGTGTTCGCCGGCACGACGCTGAATCAGACCGGCCAGGCGATCGAGGTGATCTCGATGACCATGGCGGTGTACCTGACACTGAGCCTGCTCACCTCGCTGTTCATGAACTGGTACAACAAGCGTATGGCGCTGGTCGAAAGGTAGGGGAACACGCAGATGAAATACGAGATTCAACCAACGCTGCCGCCACCCGCCAACACCGTGGGTGCCATCGGCTGGATGCGTAAACACCTTTTCCACGGTCCGCTGAGTTCGGCCGCGACCGTCATTATCGCCGTGCTCGCGGTTTACCTGCTGACCCCTGTGCTGCAATGGGCCTTCATTGACGCCGACTGGATTGGCGACAGCCGAGAAGCCTGCTCCAGCGGTGGCGCCTGCTGGGTCTTCATCGGTAACCGCCTGGAGCAGTTCCTGTACGGCTTTTACCCTTCTGAGCAGACTTGGCGCTTGAACCTGGCGTTCGTGCTGCTGATTGCACTGATCGCCTGGATGCTCATCCCGCGCCTGCCCGGCAAGGGCTGGGCCGGCGCCATCACCCTGGTGATCTATCCGATCATCGCCTACTACCTGCTGATCGGCGACGCCTTCGGCCTGGAGTACGTCGAAACCCACCGCTGGGGCGGCTTCAGCCTGACCCTGGTGCTGGCATTCGTCGGCATTGTCGCGGCGCTGCCGTTCGGTATCCTGCTGGCACTGGGCCGACGCTCGGCAATGCCGATCGTGCGTTCGCTGTCCGTGACCTACATCGAGATATGGCGCGGCGTGCCACTGATCACGGTGCTGTTCATGGCGTCGGTGATGCTGCCGCTGTTCTTTCCGGAAGACATCAACTTCGACAAGCTGCTGCGCGCCCTGATCGGCATCATCATGTTCCAGACGGCCTATATGGCCGAGGTGGTCAGGGGCGGCCTGCAGGCAATTCCGAAAGGCCAGTACGAAGCCGCCGACGCGCTGGGGCTCTCGTACTGGAAGAAAATGATCCTGATCATCCTGCCGCAGGCACTGAAACTGATGATCCCCGGTATCGTCAATACCTTCATCGCGCTGTTCAAGGACACCAGTCTGGTGGTGATTATCGGTCTGTTCGACCTGCTGGCGATCGTCCAGGCAGCCAGCAACGACCCGGACTGGATCGGCTTTGCCACCGAAGGCTATATCTTCGTGGCACTGATGTTCTGGATCTTCTGTTTCGGCATGTCCCGCTACAGCCAGCACCTCGAGAAGCTGCTGCATACCGGCCATGGCAACCGCGCCTGATTCAAACGGAGTACCCCTGATGGCAGAGCCCAAGACTCAAGACCAACAACTGGCCGTCGAACTGCGCGGCGTCAACAAGTGGTACGGCGAATTCCACGTACTGAAAAACATCAACCTAAACGTTAAGAAAGGCGAAAAGATCGTTATTTGTGGCCCTTCTGGTTCTGGCAAATCAACCATGATTCGCTGTATTAACCGTTTGGAAGAACACCAAAAGGGACAGATTATCGTTTCTGGCAATGAGCTGACAGAAGATCTGAAAAACATCGAAGCGGTTCGTCGTGAAGTTGGTATGTGTTTCCAACACTTCAACCTGTTCCCTCACCTAACTGTTTTAGAAAACTGTACGCTGGCTCCAATTTGGGTGAAGAAAATGCCTAAAGAGGAAGCAGAAGCGATTGCGATGAAATATCTAGAACGCGTTAAGATTCCAGATCA
>JABXIM010000177.1 GCA_013373085.1 Oceanospirillaceae bacterium
GGCCGCATCAGTGACGGATACGCCGTGCCGAGGCGTCGCTCCACCCATCTACGAATTGCGTTTTTCCCGCTAAAGCGCGATGAACCCCATTTTTAACGGTTACTTCGTGACTTGGGCATTGCGGAACCCGTCAAATCGATCGCATTGCAGATCGATTGGTTTTGGTGGGCGCGGGTGGTGAAGCGGTATTGGGTTACGGCCCTTCGGGCCTCCACCCGACCTATCCGGTCTTGCTGATCAATCGCTGCTTCATATCGGGGTTGGCGAGCATATCGGCCAGGCTGTGGCGACTGAGCACGTCCATAAAGGCGCGCTGGGCGTCGGCCAGGGTGCGCTGAAGGTTGCAGGCGCCGGTAAGGGTGCAGTCGAGGCTGGCGCAGTTGATCAGCGGTTCGTTGCCTTCCGCCTGCAGCACCACGGCACCGATATTGATGTCCGCCGGGGCGCGGTTGAGGCGTATGCCGCCGTGCTTGCCGCGAAAGGTTTTCAAATGTCCGCTTTTGGACAGCGCGTGAACGACCTTACGCAGGTGTTCCACCGAAATACCGTAGAATTCGGCGATTTCGTTCAGGGTGCTGAGTCGGTCATCGTTTATCGCGACGTAAAAAAGCACGCGCAGGGTATAGTCGGTAAAGCGGCTGAGCTGCATGGTGAAACCCGTATAAAATGCTTTTCTAATATACGTTAAGACAGCTGCAGTGGACAAGTGCCCGGTGCGTGTTGCGCGGGATATGCCTTTGCTGCATTCTGGGCGCCCCTGTGTTCAAAGAGGTTGGTAACTTGTACAAACTGCTTATATTCGATTGGGATGGCACCGTGATTGATTCCGCGGCGCGCATCGTCTCGAGCGTCAGTCGTTCTGCCCTGGATTTGTCGTTCGAGCCGCCGACAGTCGACGCGATCCACAACATCATCGGCCTCGGGTTGCCGGAGGCGATCTTGACCCTGTATCCGGGACTCGACAGTGTTTCTGTTGACCGGATGCGCGAGCGTTATGCGTACCACTATCTCAGTGCCGACACGACGCCGGCGACGCTCTTCCCGGGTGCCAAAGCGTCGCTGGAGAGTCTGCGCAACAAAGGGTTCCGCCTTGCGGTCGCCACCGGCAAGAGTCGCCGCGGTCTCGATCGCGTGCTGTCCGATACCGGCCTTGGGTCGCTGTTCGAAATTACCCGCTGTGCCGATGAAACAACGTCCAAACCCGACCCGCACATGCTGCACGAAATTCTAGAGGGCACCGGGGTGAGTCCGGATCAGGCGCTGATGATCGGTGACACCGAGTACGATATGGAAATGGGCGTGCGCGCGGGCGTGCCCGGCGTGGCGGTCAGTTATGGCGCGCATCATATTTCGCGCCTTAGACCCTATAATCCGGTACTGGAGATCAACCATTTTCCGGAACTGGAACTCTGGCTCGATTCGGGGATCAGTTAAGCCGGTTTCCGGCCCCGCAGGGTAGTCGTCGGGTCGGTCGCGCAATCAATAAGGTTATAAACAGGAGTGGAAGGTGGCGGATAACCCCTGGGATGAAAAAAAGGACGAAAAGCTGAGTGCCAGCCTCGACAGGGCCAAGGAGGGAAATCCCCGGGAATGGCGCCTGATCGAAAAGTTGCTGATGGGGCTCCATGCCGAGCAGCGTCGCAGCCGGCGCTGGGGGATCTTCTTCAAGCTGCTGACGTTCATCTATCTGTTCGCGCTGCTCGGTTTCGCCTTTATCGGGCGGGATTTCAGTGACGAAGTGGTGAGTCACGAGCACACCGCACTGATCGAGGTACGGGGGGCGATCGCCGATGGCGAGGAGGCCAGTGCCGACGTGCTGGTCGGGGCGCTGCGCGATGCCTTCAAGGAGCCCAAGGCCAAGGCCGTGATTCTGCGGATCAACAGTCCCGGCGGCAGCCCGGTACAGGCCGGTTACGTCTATGACGAGATCAAGCGCCTGCGCGGCCTGCACCCTGAAAAGAAGGTCTATGCCGTGATCACCGATATCGGAGCGTCCGGCGCCTACTATATTGCTGCTGCCGCCGACGAGATATACGCCGACAAGGCGAGTCTGGTCGGATCGATCGGTGTCACCTCGGCCGGGTTCGGCTTCGTCGAGCTGATGGACAAGGTCGGCATTGAGCGCCGTGCGCTGACATCCGGCGAGCACAAGGCGTTTCTCGATCCGTTCAGTCCCCTAAAGGACAGCGAGAAGGCGTTCTGGCTGAGCGTGCTCGACACCACCCATCAGCAGTTTATCGAACAGGTCCGTAACGGGCGTGGTGATCGGCTGAAGGACGATCCGCAGCTGTTCAGCGGTCTGGTCTGGTCCGGCGAACAGGCGCTTGAACTGGGTCTGGTCGACGGCCTCGCCAGCAGCAGCACGGTGGCACGGGATGTTGTCGGTGCGGAAAAACTGACGAAATACGGTCCCAAGCCCTCGCCACTGGACCAGCTCATAGACCGGCTCGGCGTCAGCTTTGCCGGTGCGCTGGCGACCCGGCTCGGGCTGGATAGCAGTACGCCGCTGCGTTGAGACCTGTTGTGGGAGCACCGCCCCGGTGCGAAGCTTTTGGTGCCAATGCCGAAATCTTTCGCCGCGAGGCGCAGCTCCCGCGGATTCAGAGAACCTCGATCCCTTCCTTTTCCAGCATCCTGATCAGCCGAATCAGCGGCAGGCCGATCAGGCTGTTGGGGTCATCGCCCTCCAGGCGTTCGAACAGCGCGATGCCGAGTCCTTCGGACATAAAACTGCCGGCGCACTGATAGGGCTGCTCCCGGCGCAGGTAGCGTTCGATCATGCCCTCGCTGAGCTTGCGGAAATGCACACGGAAAGGGGCTACCTCGAGCTGGTGGCGCCCGCTGGCACTGTCGAGCAGGCATAGACCGGTGAGAAAGACGACTTCGCGGCCGGAGGCGCGCTGTAGCTGTTTTACAGCGTTGTCGTGGCTCAGTGGCTTGCCGATGATATCGCCGTCGAGCACTGCGACCTGGTCGGAGGCGATTATCAGCGCGTCCTGAGTCTGCCGTGCCACGGCCTGTGCTTTTTCCAGCGCCAGGCGCCGCACCAGGGCTTCGGCGTTTTCGTCCGCATGCGGGCGCTCATCGATATCGGGGCTGATACAGCGGTATTTCAAACCGAGGCGGTCGAGCAGTTCGCGGCGAAAAGGCGAGCTGGAACCAAGAATCAGGTTTTTCATAATTAAAAGGTTACAGTCAAATGCAGGCAGCGTAGAATATCAGTTCGGATTTATCCGCTAAAAGTCTTTGATATTCAGAGACTCATTGACACCCGATCAGTCCCTCCCTAGAATTGCGCGCTTATGTCGTACGGACCATTACCGAAAAAAGTTGACCCGCGAAAGCTTGCCGAGCGGGAGGTACGGATTCAAGGTCTGGCCAGCGTCGACGGAATGCCGCGTCTCAAGTCCTATCTCGTGGAAAACAGCGAGGGGGATATCAGCGTGGATCTTCTGTTCTCGCGGGATCAGCAGCGGATACGTACCGTCACGGGCAGTGCCGAAGGCAGGGTCCACATGGCGTGTCAGCGTTGTCTGGAGCCCGTCGAGGTAGCCGTCCAGGCCAGCTTCAATCTGGCAATCGCGCCCAGCGAGGAAGCGGCGAAGCAGTTGCCGCGTTATTACGATCCGCTGGTCGTTGAGGAAGAAGATGTCGAGCTTTGGTCTGTAGTGGAGGAGGAGTTGATCCTGAACCTCCCGGTGGTGCCCTACCACGACGACTGCAGTATTCAGACCTCTTTCGGGGAACCAGCCCCGGAAGACGAGAAGGCACAAAAACCGAACCCATTCAGTGTTTTGGCAAAGTTGAAGTCGGACACTGAGAAGAGTTGAACTAGGAGTTAACCAACCATGGCAGTACAGCAGAACAAAAAGTCCCGTTCTAAGCGTGACATGCGTCGTTCCCACGATGCGCTGGGCAACCCGACTCTGTCTGTTGATGCTACCACCGGTGAAACCCACCGTCGCCACCACGTGAGCGCGGACGGTTTCTACCGTGGTCGTCAGGTGATCAGCAAGCAGGACGACGAATAAGTTTGTCCGGCTTAACCATTGCAGTCGATGCGATGGGCGGGGACTTCGGTCCCCGCATCACGGTTCCCGCAACCGTCGAGGCGCTCCAGCGCTACCCCGGCCTGACCATTCGGTTGGTCGGTCAGCCCGATGTCATTTCCCCCCTTCTGAAAAAATGCCCGTCTGCGCTCGCTGAGCGGCTCGAAGTCGTACCGGCCGACGATATCATCGGCATGGACGAAAAGCCGTCGCTTGCATTGCGCAAGGGGCGTAACAGTTCCATGTACCGTGCGATGCAGCAGGTTGCCGATGGTCAGGCCAGTGCCTGTGTCAGCGCCGGTAATACTGGTGCGCTGATGGCGATTGGCCGGCGAGTGCTGAAAACCCTGCCCGGTGTCGACCGGCCGGCGATCGTGACTGCGGTGCCGACCATGCACGGCCACTGCTATATGCTGGACCTTGGCGCCAATGTCGACAGTTGCGCCAGCCATTTGCTGCAGTTTGCCGTGATGGGTTCGATCATGACCCAGGCGGTCGAGCATATTGAGGCGCCGAAGGTCGGTCTGCTCAATATCGGCGAAGAGGAAATCAAGGGTAACGAGCAGGTCAAGCTCGCGTCCCGCCTCATCGAAGAATACGGTCAGCTCAACTACATCGGTTATATCGAGGGCGACGATGTGTTCGCGGGGCGCGCCGATGTCGTGGTGTGCGACGGCTTCGTCGGGAATATCGCGCTGAAGAGTGCCGAAGGGGTCTCGCGTCTGATTTCACGCAAGGTTCGCAGCGGTTTCCGCCGTGGACTGTACCGCCGTTTGCTGGCCTGGCTGGCAACACCCGTGCTCAGGGAGCTGCAGCAGCAGCTGGACCCGTCGCGGCGTAATGGCGCCAGCCTGCTCGGGTTGCAGGGCATTGTCGTCAAGAGCCACGGCGGCGCCAATCGCAAGTGTTTCGGCTATGCCATCGACCAGGCCGTCGCCGAGGTCGAAATGGATGTTCCTTCCCGTATCAGCGAGCAGCTCGCCGCTTCCCTGGTCTGATTGCTGACAGCGCCCGTCCTCTGCGTCCCTTGCGCCTGCCATTGCAGGTCTTTTGATGTAAACTACTGCACCCGTGTACGGTCCCTAGGGGACCTCCATGGCAGTATTACAGCAATCATGAGGACGTCATGTCACAAGCGCTTGCTTTCGTATTCCCAGGACAGGGTTCCCAGCATCTGGGCATGCTGGCGGAGCTCGCCGAATCCCACACCATTATCCAGGACACCTTCGCCGAAGCGTCGGAGGCGCTGGGTTTTGATCTCTGGAACCTTGTGCAGCAGGGGCCCGAAGAGGAGCTGAACAAGACCGAGAATACCCAGCCGGCACTGCTGGCGGCGGGAGTCGCCCTGTGGCGGCTGTGGCAGCAGCAGGGCGGCGCCGCGCCTGCAGTGATGGCCGGTCACAGTCTGGGCGAGTACACCGCACTGGTGTGTGCCGGTGCCATCGATTTCGTCGACGGTGTGCGCCTCGTTCAGGCTCGCGGCCGTTACATGCAGCAGGCCGTTCCGGCCGGTAGCGGCGCCATGGCCGCGATTCTGGGCCTGGATGACGATGCCATCGCCAAGGCCTGCGAGGACGCGGCCGAGGGTCAGGTTGTCTCGCCGGTCAATTTCAACTGCCCGGGGCAGGTCGTGATCGCCGGCGAGAAAGACGCTGTCGCACGCGCCGTCGAGGCCTGCAAGGCCGCCGGTGCCAAGCGGGCAGTGCCGTTGCCGGTTAGCGTGCCGTCCCATTGCGCCCTGATGCGTCCGGCGGCCGAGCAGCTGGCCCAGGATCTGGCGCAGATCGAGGTGCGTCAACCGCAGACTCCGGTGATCCAGAACGTCGATGCCAAGGTGCCGGCATCGGTAGAAGAACTCAAGGAGAACCTGCTCGCACAGCTGTACAGCCCGGTTCTGTGGACCTCCTCGGTTCAGGCGATGTTGGCGCAGGGCGTCGAGACCACGATCGAGTGCGGCCCGGGCAAGGTGCTGTCCGGCTTGAACAAGAAGGTGCAGCGGTCGCTGAATGTGGCGGCCATCAACGAACCCGCCGGCTTTGCCAAGGCGCTGGGCGAATAATCAGTAAAAGGACTGCAGGATGAGTATTGAAGGTAAGGTGGCTCTGGTCACCGGCGCGACCCGTGGGATCGGCAAGGCCATCGCGCAGGAGCTGGGGCGTCAGGGTGCCCTGATCGTGGGCACCGCCACCAGTGAAAGCGGCGCAGAGGCGATCAGCGCCTATCTGGCTGAAGCCGGCATCAAGGGCCGCGGCCTGGTATTGAATGTCGCCGATGCCGACTCCATCGAACAGACCATCAAGGCTGTACAGGACGAGTTTGGCGCCGTCGAGATTCTGGTCAACAATGCCGGTATCACCCGTGACAATATCCTGATGCGCATGAAGGAAGACGAGTGGGATGCGGTGCTGAACACCAATCTTACGTCGATCTATCGCGTCGCCAAGGCCTGCCTGCGCGGCATGACCAAGGCGCGCTGGGGCCGCATCATCAGCGTCAGCTCGGTCGTCGCGTCGATGGGCAATGCGGGCCAGTCGAACTACGCTGCGGCCAAGGCCGGTATGGAAGGCTTCACCCGTGCACTGGCACGGGAGGTTGGCTCGCGCAATATCACTGTTAACTGTGTGGCGCCGGGCTTTATCGAAACCGATATGACCGCCGCGTTGCCGGACGAGCAGAAAGCGCATCTGAAGGCGCAGATTCCGATGAACCGTTTGGGTCAGCCGGAAGAGATTGCAGCTGTTGTCGGCTTCCTGGCAAGCGACGGTGGCGCCTACGTGACCGGCGAAAGTATCCAGGTCAATGGCGGCATGTATATGGGCTAAATAATTGACCGCACACAAAGAATTGTTTTTTTCGGCAATTTGTTGATAATTGGCGGTCAGTTTAAGGCAATAATAAATGCCGCCGCCCTTGCTAGGGGTGAGCGGTCCCGATAGAATCCCGATTCGCATCTTGGGGTGCGTGGGTTGAAAAGGATATAGGATTAGTTATGAGCAACATTGAAGAGCGCGTTAAAAAAATCATCGCTGAGCAACTGGGCGTTAAAGAGGAAGAAGTGACCAACGAAGCTTCCTTCGTTGAAGATCTGGGCGCTGACTCCCTGGACACCGTTGAGCTGGTGATGGCGCTGGAAGAAGAGTTCGAAACCGAAATTCCGGACGAAGAAGCCGAAAAAATCACCACCGTACAGCTGGCTATCGATTACATCAACGCGCACCAGTAATCGACCCGCACCAGAACAACCGAAAAGCCGCATCCGTCACTGTATGGTGCGGCTTTTCTTTTTTACTGCCAGAGGAACTGGAGGATCGCGATGTCTCGCAGGCGAGTGGTGGTTACCGGAATCGGTATGCTGACGCCGGTCGGTAATACGGTCAAGGACACCTGGGACAACATCCTTGCAGGTAAGAGCGGCGCCGCGCCGATAGAGCATTTCGACGCCTCTCAATTTGCGACGCGCTTTTCCGCCCCGATCAAGGGGTTTGATGTCGGCCAGTACATGAATGTCAAAGAAGCCCGTAAGATGGATCTCTTCATCCAGTACGGGATGGCGGCGGCGATCCAGGCGATCGAAGACGCCGGCCTCGAAATCAATGACGGAAACGCTCACCGGATCGGTTGTGCGATCGGCTCCGGAATCGGCGGCCTGCCGCTAATCGAAAAGAATCACGATGTCCTGAACGAAAGCGGTCCGCGCCGTATTTCACCGTTCTTCGTTCCGGGCAGCATTATCAACATGATCTCCGGCAATCTGGCGATCAAATTTGGCCTGCGCGGTCCCAACATCGCGATTACCACCGCCTGTACGACCGGTACCCATAACATCGGTCAGGCGACGCGCATGATTCAGTACGGCGATGCCGACGTGATGATTGCCGGTGGTGCCGAAATGGCCAACACGCCGCTGGGCATCGGTGGTTTCGCCGCCGCCCGCGCGCTGTCGACACGCAACGACGATCCGCAGGCGGCGAGCCGTCCCTGGGACCGTGACCGCGACGGTTTCGTGCTCGGCGATGGTGCCGGCATCGTGGTGCTCGAGGAATACGAGACTGCGAAAGCCCGTGGCGCCAACATCTACGCGGAAGTCGTCGGCTTTGGCATGAGCGACGATGCCTTCCACATGACGGCGCCGCCGGAAACCGGCGAGGGCGCTGCGTTGTCGATGCGCAATGCAATCGCCGACGCGGGTCTCAATGCCGATGAGATCGACTACATCAATGCGCACGGTACGTCGACGCCGGCAGGCGATATCGCCGAGTCGAACGCCGCCAAGCAGGTGCTGGGCGATGCGGCCTACCGGATGTGCATGAGTTCGACCAAGTCGATGATCGGCCACCTGCTGGGGGCGGCCGGTGCGGTCGAGGCGATCTTCTGTGTGCTGGCGATCCGCGACAACGTGGCGCCGCCGACGATCAACCTCGAAAATCCCTCCGAAGGGTGCGATCTGAACTACGTGGCCAACGCCGCGCAGGACCGCCAGATCGACGTCGCGCTGTCGAACTCCTTCGGTTTCGGCGGCACCAACGGAACCCTTGCGTTCCGCCGCATCTGACCGCAGTGGGCGCGCCGCACCGGCGCGCCCGGACAGCTCCATGACATCTGATACCCTGACACTGGTCAATGGCGAGGTGGGCGACAGTCTGCCAGTCAGCGACCGCGGTCTCGCCTATGGCGATGGCCTGTTCGAAACCATACAGCTGCTGGATGGCCGTCCGTTGCTGCTCGAGGCTCATTTTGCCCGCCTCCAGCGTGGCTGCGAGCGACTGGGAATCCCGTTCGAAGACGTACTGAAACCGCTGCGAGCCGATCTGGCGCGTCTGCGCAATGAAGGGACGCTGCAGCGTTTTGGAGTGCTCAAGATCCTGGTGACCCGAGGCAGTGGCGGGCGCGGCTATCTGCCGCAGCCGGGTCTGACGCCGACGCGAATCCTCATGCTGTCGCCACGGGGAAGCTATTCCGGCGATCCGGCCGTACAGGGCGTACGGGTCCGGATCTGCGATCTGCGCCTGGCCCATGCGCCGAGACTGGCGGGCATCAAGCACCTGAACCGTCTCGAGCAGGTCCTGGCCCGCGCCGAATGGCATGACCCGGATATCCGCGAAGGCATCCTGCTCGACCAGGACGATTGCCTGGTCGAAGGTACCATGAGCAATCTTTTCTGGGTGCGTGACCGGCGGCTGTACACGCCGCGTCTCGATCGCTGCGGCGTCGAGGGGGTGGTGCGGAACCACTTGCTGGCACGGGCGTCTCACGAAGGGCTCGAGGTCGAGGAAGGGCGTTATTCACTGTCGGCGCTCGACGCAGCCGACGAAGTTTTGTTGTGCAACAGCCTGATCGATATCTGGCCGGTGGTCGCGCTCGACGCGCGTTGCTGGTCCCCAGGCCCGCTCACCCGGCGCCTGCAGCGGCTGTTGAAGGAGGATTATCTCGCGTGCTGAAAAAAAGTCTGGCCGCAGCCGCAGGCTGTGCGCTGGTCACCGGCGTGTTGGCACTGGCCGGTTGGCACCATCTTAACCGCGAAATCAGGACCCCGCTGCCGATCGAGGCGCCAGTCACCTTCGTGATCGAGAAGGGACTGGGTTTTCGCCATGTCGTCGACGAGCTAGCAGAGCTGGGCGTCATCGAACATCCGCTCTATCTGCGACTGTATGCGCGCCTGCAGGGGCAGGCTCATTTGGTCAAGGCCGGGGAATATCAGGTCGAGCCGGGTCAGAGTGCCGCGGATCTGCTGGGTAAGCTGGTCAACGGCGATATCCTGCGTCATTACTTCACCATCGTTGAAGGCACCAGCTTCCGTCAATTGCGGCAGGCACTCGAAGAAAACGAGATTCTGGAACAGACGCTGGCCGGTAAGGCCGAGGGCGACATCATGGCGCAGCTTGGCGAGCCTGAGCGTCAGGCCGAAGGCATGTTTCTTGCCGAAACCTACCAGTTTTATCGCGGCATGACGGATATGGATCTGCTTAGACGCGCCCATGGCGCGCTCGACGAGGCACTCGAGGCCGCGTGGCAGTCGCGTCAGCAGGATCTTCCCTACGAAGCGCCATACCAGGCGCTAATCATGGCGTCGATCGTCGAGAAGGAAACTGCGGTACCGGAAGAGCGGCCGCGTATCAGCGGTGTCTTCGTGCGCCGGCTGCAGCGAGGCATGCGTTTGCAGACGGACCCTACCGTCATCTACGGTATGGGTGAGCGCTACGACGGCAATCTGCGTCGCTCGGACCTGCGCGAGGCAACGGCCTATAACACCTACGTCATCGACGGCCTGCCACCGACGCCGATCGCCATGGTCGGCCAGGATGCGATTCAGGCCGCGTTGAATCCGGAGCTGGGACCCTGGCTGTATTTTGTCGCCAAGGGTGACGGCAGCCACCACTTTTCCAGCCGGCTGTCGGAGCATAATTCCGCGGTGCGACGCTATCAGCTCAAGCGCCGGCAAAATTACCGTTCGACGCCGGAGAACTGAGTCATGACCGCCGATCGAGGCCGTTTCCTGACGGTCGAGGGCACCGAAGGTGCCGGCAAGAGCAGCAACATCGACTTTATCCGCCGCAGCCTGGAAGGACGCGGCATTGAAGTAGTATTGACCCGTGAGCCTGGTGGTACGCCGCTGGCCGAAGAGATCAGAAATCTGCTGCTGAGTCCGCGTGATGAAAGGGTCTGCGACGATGCCGAACTGCTGCTGGTGTTCGCGGCGCGGGCCCAGCATCTGGCGCAGCTGATCAAGCCGGCGCTCGCCCGGGGGGCCTGGGTGCTGTGCGACCGTTTCACCGATGCCACCTTCGCCTATCAGGGCGGAGGCCGTGGTATCGATCCGGCGCGCATCGCCGTGCTCGAGGAGCTGGTGCAGGGGACGCTGCGTCCGGACTGCACCTTCCTGCTCGACCTGCCGGTCGAGCTCGGGCTGGCACGGGCGCGGGCACGGTCGGCACCGGATCGTTTCGAGCAGGAGAAGCAGGCGTTCTTCGAACGCATCCGGCGCTGTTACCTGGAACGGGCGGCGGCAGAGCCCGATCGATTTGCAGTGATCGATGCGGCGGTAACGCTGGACGAGGTACAGCGGCAAATCGCGGGACGGCTCGAGCGGCTGCTGGAATCCGCCGATGAATGAGCTGAAAGGCGCAGAGGTGTTTCCCTGGCTGGCAGAACGCTGGCAGCACGTCGTGGCGCTGCACAGTGCCGCCCGGCTGCCCCACGCGCTGATCATCAGCGGTACCCAGGGAATCGGCAAGCAGGCGTTTGCACGCGCGCTGGCGCGCTACCTGTTGTGCCAGTCGCCGGCGCAGGGGCAGGCTTGCGGTAGCTGTCGCAGCTGTGTGCTGTTCGATAGCAGCGGCCACCCCGATCTGTTCCACCTGCAGCCTGAAGAACCGGGCAAGCCGATCCGTGTCGACCAGGTGCGTGAGCTGACCGGCTTTCTGCACAGCACAGCGCAGCAGGGTGGTTACCGTCTGGTGGTGCTGGAGCCGGCCGAGGCGATGAACGTGGCGGCCGCCAATGCGCTGCTGAAAACGCTGGAGGAGCCGGGGCGGGATACGGTATTGCTGCTGGTGACCCATCGCCTGGGGCAGGTGATGCCGACCATCCGCAGCCGTTGCCAGCGCATCGACTGCCATCCGCCGCAGACCGACGAGGCAGTCGCCTGGCTGGCCTCACGGCTGGAGCTGGAGGACGAGAAGGCGCGTCAGCTGCTCGCGATCAGCCTCGGGTCGCCGATAAGGGCGCTGGAATACATGCAGCAGGACCTGATGGCGGTGCGCCGTAAATTTCTCGCCGGTCTGGCCGATATACTCAAGCAGCAGCGCTCGGCGCTGGAGGTCGCGCAGCAACTGGCCAAAGAAGACCTGGAGCTTTTGCTGGGATGGTTGTATGGTTGGTTATTAGATATCGTCCGTGTAGGGACTACCGGCGACGAAAGCTATTTGCGACATACGGATGTTCGCAACATGCTCGTTGCGGTGGCGCGAAGGGTCGGGCCCCAGCCGCTGTATGCGCTGGCGGACCTGGTTCACGAGGAGCGGATAAGTCTGATGCAGCGCCAGAACCCGAATCGCCAATTGCTGCTGGAAAGGGTTCTGCTTCAGTGGTCTGCGCTGGTGAGATAAAAATGATTGGGAGCTTCGTTCGATGTCCGTAGTGCCGCGCATCAGTCACGGTATACTGTCTTTGGCGATCGAAACCAAGGAAGATCTTTACAAGGCCTTCATGCCGTTCGTCAGCAATGGGGGGCTGTTCATCCCGACACCTCGGGCCTATCAGTTGGGCGAGGAAGTCTTCATGCTGCTGAGCCTGATGGATGAGCCCGATAAACTTCCGGTTACCGGCAAGGTGATCTGGGTAACGCCCAAGGCGGCCCAGGGTGGGCGTATGCCGGGTATCGGTATCCAGCTGTCTCAGGACGATTCGGCGCTGGTGCGTAAGATCGAAACCTATCTGGCCGGCTCGCTTAACAGCGGTCGGCGCACCCATACTCTCTGATTCCAATTATCCGAAACGCCCCTTATAACGGGGCGTTTCCATTTTCAAAGTAGTACCGATGTTTATTGATTCGCACTGCCATCTCGACAAGATCGACCTCAGCCCCTATGACAATGACTTCGATGCGATGCTGGCCGCGGCACGCGATGCCTCCGTCGATACGTTGCTCAGCGTCTCGGTCGATATGGGGTCTTTCCCTGCGCTCTACGAGCGAATCGCGGCGCGGGAAGGCATATTTGTCTCGGTCGGCGTTCATCCGTTGCATTCCGACGAAGGGCTGGTCGAAGTCTCCCGGCTGGTGGAGGAGGCGGCACGCGCCAAGGTGGTCGCCATCGGCGAGACGGGACTCGACTACTACTACGACGCCGACTCGGCCGAGCTGCAGCAGGAAAGTTTCAAACGGCACCTGGAAGCTGCGGCGCAGGCGCAATTGCCGGTGATCGTTCATACACGCGACGCCCGTGACGATACGCTGCGCCTGATCGATGCCCACGGCGACAGCCGCAGTGCCGGCGTGCTGCACTGTTTCACCGAAAGCCTGGAAATGGCCATGGCGGCGATCGAGATGAACTATTTCATTTCGTTTTCCGGCATCGTCACCTTCCGCAACGCCGAGGCGTTGCGACAGGTGGTGCGTGAAGTGCCGCTGGAGCGCATACTGATCGAAACCGATGCGCCATACCTGGCGCCGGTGCCGTATCGTGGCAAGAAGAACGAACCGCGCTATGTGCCGGCAGTTGCCCAGTGCATTGCGGATTTGAAAGGGGTCCGGGTCGAGGAGATCGCTGAACGGACGAGCGAGAATTTTTATCAGCTGTTCCGGCGCGCAGCGGCGCGGTGATCCCGGGTCTGTGCTGATCCCCGGCACGGATTTGCGCCGTCTATGGTGGCGTAATCGGCTGATTCTACTACCTTTTCATAGGCGGTTGGAAAAGTCGTCAAGGCGTCGGCAAGAACGCCTGGCAGGTTGTTGAAAAGCGTTGTCGAGGCTGCTGTCCCAGGTGGAGCGTCGCCCGGGTCGTTGTTCAACAGCGTGCTAGATCGAGTGGTCAAGAGCTCACCCAAGCTTCACCGAGAGTGCAAATAACGAGGGGATAACAATGAGAAGACCAGTACGCATAGCTATCACCGGTGCCGCCGGTAGTATCAGCAGCAACCTGCTGTTCAAAATCGCTGCGGGCGAAATGATGGGCAAGGATCAGCCCGTGATTCTGCAGTTGATCGAGATGCCGCAGGCGATGGAGGCGCTGCGCGGAATCGCGATGGAGCTGGAAGACTGCGCCTATCCGCTGCTGCACACCATCACCCTGCACGACAACGTCGAAGAAGGCTTCAGCAATGCCCACTACGCGTTGCTGATCGGCGCACGTCCACGCGGACCGGGTATGGAGCGTCGAGACCTGCTCGAGGTCAACGCCGAGATATTCAGCCGCCAGGGCAAGGCGCTGAACGATCATGCCAACCCTGACGTCAAGGTGCTGGTCGTCGGCAACCCGGCCAATACCAATGCACTCATCGCCAGTCGCAATGCACCCAACCTGAGCCCTTCCCAGTTCACCTGCCTCACCCGTCTTGACCAGAACCGCGCCCGGGGCATACTGGCGACCCAGACCGGCGCCAACCCGCGTGATATCAGGGGTGTCATCATCTGGGGCAACCACTCGCCAACGCAGTATCCGGACCTGAGTCATACCACTATCCACGGACATCCGGCGATGGATGAGATCAGCCAAAAGTGGTATGCAGAAAAATATATCCCGCAGGTGCAGAACCGCGGTGGCGATATCATCAAGGCACGCGGGGTGTCCAGTGCGCCTTCGGCGGCCCAGGCCATCACCGACCATATGCGAGACTGGTGCCTCGGCACCGAACCGGGTGAGCTCGTCAGCATGGGGATCGTCAGTGACGGCAGCTACGGCATTCAAAAGGGCATCATCTATTCCTTCCCGGTACGTTGTAACTATGGTCGTTACCAGATCGTGCAAGGCCTCAACATCAGTGATTTCAGCCGCGAACGGATGACCAAGACCGAGCAGGAGATCCTGGACGAGAAGGCTGTTATCGAACACCTGCTGCCGAAGGAAACGGCCGAGTCGCACGAAAGCCTTTCCATTCGCCTGCGCTCCGGTCAGACCGTGACGCTGTATTCCGACAGTGCAGGCCCCAGCGAGGAAACGCATTACAGCGACACCGACCGCGTACTCTGACGACACGGCAACCCCAGAACCTGTAGTTCGGCAACCCCGCCCGCCTCCATGGCGGGCGTTTTCGCACATGGGGCGGAGGGCTACAGGAGTATACTGTTCAACGCTTGACGCTTCGTACAGAGTCAAACGACTTTCACTATCGACAAGGAGCGGCCGCAATGACGACAACACTGGGCATAATCGGTGCCGGACACCTGGCACGCTACACGGTGGCAGGCATGCGTAACGGCGGTGACCGCCGACGCATACTGGTGTCGCCACGCAACCGCGAAATGGCGGCGGCCCTGGCGGCGGAGCAGCAGTGCGAGATCATGACAAGCAACCAGGCGGTCATCGATGCGGCGGACCTGGTAATACTCGCGGTACGACCCGAAGCCCTCGACGGGGTTCTCGACGAGTGCCGCTTTAGCGACGGCCAAACCGTGCTGTCCTGTATTGCCGGCGTGCCGGCGGCGCGCTTTCCGGCCAATATCCGCCTGGTCAGGGCGATGCCACTGTCGAGCGCCGAGTTTGGCGCCGGCGCGATTCCCATTTTTCCCGATAACGGCGATGTGCGGGAACTGTTTACACCGTTGGGCAGCGTGATCGCCATGGAAGACGAACAGCAGTTCGAACTTGCCACCATCGCGGCCTGTTATAACGGCTGGCTTTTGGACCTTTTCTCAACCGTCAGCGACTGGCTGGCGCAGAGCGGTCTGGATCCAGCGCAGGCGCGGGAACTGACCCTGGCCGCGACCCAGGGGGCCGCAGCGCTGGGTGCCGGCAAGTCGAACAGCGGGCTGCGGGAGTTGAGCGATGGGATCGCCACCCCCAATACCCTGACCCGGCTGGGGCTCGACCACCTGAAAGACGCCGGGGCTTTCGCACCCTGGGCGGAGGCCTGCGAGCTGTTGCGGCGCGAGCTGAAATTGGATGCTGCCGGCTGAGGTGCGTTACAGCGCGGAGAAAAGCCTGTATGGTCAAGTCTCCGCGTGGCGAATTTCAGTGCCTTTGATCACAGCTGCGTTTCATCCTGCCTGAAGGTGATCAATGTCCAAACTGCGCCTGCGTTACCAGACCCTCGAGTTTGGGAACGTCGATATCCATTTGCGTACCCTGCGTGACTGCCAGCAATACCTCGACGTCGATGGCGTAGCCGAGAAACTCGGTATCCATTCCTCTAACTGGTCGTTGTTCGGCATAGTCTGGTCATCCAGCGAAGTGCTGGCGCACCTGATGGTCGACTACGACGTCGACGGCAAGCGTATCCTCGAGGTCGGGTGCGGAATCGGGCTCAGCAGCCTGCTACTCAACAGTCGCCATGCCGATATAACCGCGACGGATTATCATCCGGAGGCCGGTGTTTTTCTTGAGGAAAACGTTCGCCTCAACCAGGGAGACGATATTCCCTTTGTCCGCACCGGCTGGGCAGACGGCGACTGTGGTCTCGGGACCTTCGACATGATCATCGGCAGTGACCTGCTCTATGAACGCGAACATGTCGATCGGCTCGCCGGTTTTATCGATCTGCACGCCAATTCGACGTGCGAGGTGATCCTGGTGGATCCGGGCCGCGGCCATCATGCGCGCTTCAGCAAGAAAATGGTCAGTCTCGGCTACCGTCACAGTCAGCGTGCGCCCGAGAACACGGATTACCTCGACAAGCCCTACAAGGGACAGATCCTCAACTACCAGCGCGTGGCACAGGCCATGCCCGCCGCCTGAAACCGGGGTACGCTTACTGGGTTCGCTCCTGCGTCGTTTGATCCAACCCAAAGGTATTTAACGCATAGGGTGGGCCAAGCGATGCAGTGGCACGGATTTTCCATAACCTCGCAGCCCGTGCATCGCGGACCCATCCTGTCGATCGTATTGCAGATCGATTGACCCTGGTTGGCGCCGGTATCGGGTTTCGCGCCGTCGGCGCTAGACCCAACCTACAGCCCGACATCCTTGACGTTCTCCATTACCACGAAGGTGCTGGTTTGCAGCACATAGGGCAGGGCGGAGATCTTCTCGCCGAGCACGGTGCGGTAGGCGGTCATGTCCTTGGTGCGCACTTTCAGCAGATAGTCGTAGCCGCCGGCGATCATATGGCACTGTTCGACTTCGGCGATCTTGCGCACGGCGTCGTTAAAGGCGTTAAGGGCCTTGCTGCTGGTGTCGTTCATCGTGACCTGAACGAAAGCGATGTGGCTCAGGCCCATCTTGCTATGGTCGACCAGCGCGGTATAGCCGGTGATGTAGCCCTGCTCCTCCAGGCGACGCATGCGCAACTGGCAGGGCGTCTTCGAAAGCCCGACCCGGGAGGCAAGTTCCGTTACGGTGATTCGGCCATTCTCCTGAAGCTCCTTGATAATCTGAAGGTCCGCTCTGTCCACCTTAGCCTCCGTCCGCGTGCAGGCTTCTAAAAGCCTAAGAATTCACTCCACTGCTGGTTCTTCAGTCTACAGCGATCCTGAAAGTGGGGGAATAGACCAATAAATTCAGATTCGTCTAGCGATTTTCCTATCAACGGGACTTGTTCCTGCGCCAACGCGGACATTGGGGAAAGCCGTTCGTTGGCTAGACTGAAGTGTACAAGGAGCGTTGATTTGCAACGCATTCTCCAGGCTGATTGTGGTGCAAGGTCGAAAAGACTAAATGACCAATATTTATAGGTTATATGACCAAAAAAGGTATGCATAAAGTTCCTAATGGTTTTATAGCTTTATGTATATGGTGAATATGACCTTACTTTCGTCAGTAGAATGGAGCCATTAGATCGTCATCGACTCAGGAGTCATGCCAGATGAATAACAATGCACTGTCGACCACCGTTTGCCGTGAGAACATTCGTCATAACTATCTGGCGGACGAAACCTCGGTTATCAGGGAACTGGTGGCCAACGCCAACATCTCGGCCGATGTCCGCGCCAACATCTCCGCACGTGCGGCGAACCTGGTGCGCGACGTGCGTTCCAGCTCCACGCCGACCGTTATGGAAAAATTCCTGGCGCAGTATGGCCTGACCACGAAGGAAGGTATTGCGCTGATGTGTCTCGCCGAAGCGCTGCTGCGCGTGCCGGACAAGATCACCATCGATGCCCTGATCGAAGACAAGATCTCGTCGGGTAACTGGGGCGGACACCGCGGCAAGTCCAAGTCGTCGCTGATCAACAGCGCCACCTGGGGGCTGCTGCTGACCGGCCGCCTGCTGCAGCCGATCGACCAGCAGGGCCTGGCGACGACGCTGCGTGGCATGGTCAAACGTCTTGGCGAGCCCGTGGTACGCACGGCCGTCGCTCAGGCGATGAAAGAGATGGGGCGCCAGTTCGTGCTCGGGCGCAATATCGAAGAAGCGCTCAAGCGCGCCAAGAAGTATGAATCCCGGGGTTACACCTATTCCTACGATATGCTCGGCGAAGCTGCGCGTACAGACGATGATGCGCAGCGCTACCATCGCGCCTACGCCAATGCCATCAAGTCGCTGGCGCCGGCCTGCACCCACGCCGAGATCCGCAGCAATCCGGGTATTTCGGTCAAGCTGTCCGCGCTCCACGCGCGCTACGAATTCGGTCAGAAAGACCGGGTAATGAGCGAGCTGGTGCCGCGTGCGCTGGAACTGGCCCGACAGGCCAAGGCCGCCAACATGGGCTTCAACATCGACGCCGAGGAAGCCGATCGCCTGGATATCTCGCTGGATGTGATCGAAGCGGTGCTGTCTGACCCGTCGCTGGCCGGCTGGGATGGTTTCGGCGTCGTTGTACAGGCGTTCGGCAAGCGCGCCGCACACGTGCTTGACTGGCTCTACGCGCTGTCCACCAGGCTGGACCGTCGCATCATGGTGCGTCTGGTGAAAGGCGCCTATTGGGACGCCGAGATCAAGCGTGCCCAGGTGATGGGCCTGAAGGACTTCCCGGTGTTCACCCGCAAGGTCAACAGCGACGTGTCCTACATCGCCTGCGCCAAGAAACTGCTGTCCATGACGGACCGTATCTATCCGCAGTTCGCCACCCACAATGCCCATTCGGTTTCCGCCATTCTGGAACTGGCGCAGGGTCGCGACTGCTTCGAATTCCAGCGCCTGCACGGGATGGGCGAATCGCTGCACGACGCCATTGTCAGCCAGGGTCAGGCCCGCTGCCGTATCTACGCGCCGGTCGGCGCCCACCAGGATCTGCTGGCCTACCTGGTCCGCCGCCTGCTGGAAAACGGCGCCAACAGCTCTTTCGTCAACCAGATCGTCGATACCCGCATCAAGCCGGAAGAGATCGCCCGCGACCCGTTCGACATCGTCGAGGCAATGGGTGACTCGCTGTCCAGCAAGGCGATCCCGCTGCCAAAGGCAATTTACGGCGACAAGCGCCTGAACGCCAAGGGCTGGGACATTACCGATCCGGTGGAAGTCGAGGCGATCGAAACCGCACGTGCAGCTTTCCAGACGAAGCAGTGGCAGGGCGGTCCCGTGCTTGGCTGCGAGGTGCGCAGCACCCAGGCCATGGAAGTCCGCAACCCGGCCAAACCCGGTGACCTGGTCGGCCAGGTGGTCCAGGCCGGTGCCGAGGACATCGAAGGCGCCATCGCGGCGTCCCAGCAGGGCTTCGCAGCCTGGTCTGCGCTGTCGGCCGAGCAGCGCGCTGAGCGTATTCGCCGCGTCGGCGATCTGTTCGAAGCGAATGCGCCCGAGCTGTTCGCGCTGGCGACCCGCGAAGCCGGCAAGAGCCTGCTGGATGCCGTGGCGGAAATTCGCGAGGCGGTGGACTTCGCCCGCTACTATCCGAACGATGCCTTTCGCAACCAGGCGTTCGGTTCCGGACGCGGCGTGATCGCCTGTATTTCGCCATGGAACTTCCCGCTGGCGATCTTCGCCGGCCAGGTACTTGCGGCGCTGGCGGCAGGCAACGCCGTTATCGCCAAGCCGGCAGGCCAGACCGCGCTGATCGCGACCCGTGCGGTCGAGCTGATGCACGAAGCCGGCATTCCGAAGGCGGCCGTACAGCTGCTGCCGGGCGGTGGCAGCACCGTAGGAGCGGCGCTGACGTCGGATCCGCGGATCGCGGGCGTCTGCTTCACCGGCTCGACTGCCACGGCGCAGCACATCAACAAGGTGATGGCCGAAGCCATGGCGCCGGATGCGCCGCTGATCGCGGAAACCGGCGGTCTTAACGCCATGATCGTGGATTCCACCGCGCTGCCGGAGCAGGTCGTGCGTGATGTGTTGGCATCCTCGTTCCAGAGCGCCGGTCAGCGTTGTTCGGCGCTGCGGATGCTCTACGTGCAGAAGGATATCGCCGATCATCTGCTGCAGATGCTGTTCGGCGCCATGGATGAGCTGCGTATCGGCGATCCCTGGCAGCTGTCGACCGACGTCGGTCCCGTTATCGATGCCAATGCGCAAAAGGGTATCGAGGCGCATTGCGAAAAATTCCAGCGCAAGGGTCGCGTGCTCAAGCGTCTCGAGGCGCCCGAGGAAGGGCTGTTCGTACCGCCGACCGTGATCAAGCTCGACGGCATTCAGGAACTGGAAGAGGAAATTTTCGGCCCGGTGCTGCACGTCGCGACCTTCGAGGCTGATGAGATCGACCAGGTCGTCGACCAGATCAACGCCAGGGGATACGGTCTGACCTTCGGTCTGCATACCCGTGTCGACAAGCGCGTCGAGCGGATCGTCAACCGTATCAAGGTCGGCAACACCTACGTCAACCGCAACCAGATCGGCGCCATCGTCGGCTCCCAGCCGTTCGGCGGCGAGGGCCTCTCCGGCACCGGCCCCAAGGCGGGCGGCCCC